>CAZVEG010000022.1:0-37846 GCA_964625625.1 uncultured Leptospirales bacterium
GGAGGAGAATGCCGGCATCACCCGGCCTCCGGCAAAACCGCAGCGCCCCCCGGCGCCTGAGGAAATAATCCCCGGGACCGTGGAAGAGAAGCAGGAGCTTCGCAAAGAGACCGTCACCCGCGACGAAAAAGAGACCCCCGACGAATGGGAGCTCCTCAGCAGGTACGGGCAGGACGAGGAACAGCCCGCGGAGAGCCTTTCGGATGAGGATATATTCGAAAAAATACTGAGCGAGGGCGCGCAGAAGAAAAAGGACGACATCGAGATTCTCGGCGACTCCAGGAGGGCCGAGGAGCTGGAATACGATGAACGCGACCACGATCTGGAGATAAAGAAGGAGGATGATGCGCGTTTCTATCGTAAATTCCTCCAGCACAACAGGCGCAAGGCCCGTGAGCTGCCGATTCTCAAGGTCAGCTACGACTTCTCCAAGCTTCCGGATGAATTCAGCCTCGCCCGCGAGAAGAACATCCTCGAGTATTCCTATTACAAGTATAAACCGATGCTTGAACGCGCGGCGGAATATCTGAAAAAGCGAAAGGTCAAGGACGCGATAAACTATTACAAGGTCGTCATGTCGCAGAACATCCCGCCCGAATTCAAATCCATGATTCGCAAGAACATCGGCGACCTGACCGAATACCTCGAGAAGTACCTTACCACCGATTGAATCACTGGGAGCGTTCCCGCATGTCCGCGAAAGACGATACGGCCTGAGCTTGCCGTCCGCCCGATACCGATTCAAAATATTGTTCCGGAAAATCCTTGAAATGACTTGATTTTATGCCGATTTTTACTAAAATCGCTCATAATACCGGAATCATATGAATTTCGATTCCCTTAGGCGGCAAAGGGCAAAGAGGAATAATGGCATCCACGCAATTTAAAGTAGAAAACTACATGGCAAAGTCCTTTATCACCGTTGAGGGAAAAAAAGATTCCAATAATTTTTACATCATCAGGGAAGGCAAGGTCAGGGTGATGCGAGAAAACCCAGTCGCGGGTATCGAGCCTTTCTCCGTTCTCGGTCCGGGCGATTTCTTCGGCGTCGTTTCCTGCATGAGCGGCCACGCCAGGACCGAGACCGCCGTCAGTCTTTCAGGCGTATCGCTCATCTCCGTCGAGCGCGACCAGTTCGGAATCCTCATTCAGAAAAACCCGGCGATCGCCATGAAGATCATACGGTTCTTCAGCAAGCAGCTCCGGGAGTTCGACCAGGCCATTACCCAGCTCACCTTCAAGGGAACGGCGGAGGAAGACCCCGAACACCTTTACAACATCGGCGAGTATTATTTGAAAAAGCGCGCGCTCAACCATGCCGCGTACGCGTTTCAACGGTATGTCCAGTACTGCCCGGCCGGACCCAACAGGGATAAAAGCATCGAGCGCCTGAAAACCCTCAAGGTTCCGCTCAAGGTGCCGGAGAATCCACAGGGCGGCACCATGACCCGCAATTACCGCGATAACACCATGATTTTCTGCGAAAACGAGCCCGGTAACGAGCTCTACATAATCCAGGCCGGCAAGGTCAAGATAACCAAGATCGTGGACGAGGAGGTACTGCTGGCGGTGCTCAAATCCGGTGACATTTTCGGAGAGATGGCCCTTCTCGAGAACCGGCCCCGCAGCGCGTCGGCGATCACCTTCGGGGATGTGACCCTGCTCGCCATCAACAAGTCCAACTTCGAGAACATGGTGCAGGCCCAGCCCCAGCTCGCCACACGCCTCATCCAGCTGTTGAGCGAGCGTATATGGACCGCCTATCGCCAGCTCGAAAACCTGATGATCCGGGACCAGCTCGGCAGGATATACGACACGCTGCTCATCCAGATTGAAAAACAGAAGCTTAAAATCACCCCGAAGCAGTCGCACAATTTCGAATTCGGCTTTCGCGAGCTTTTCAACATGGTCGGGCTTCCCGCCGAAAAAACCGACATGCTCTCCGTCCAGGTCCTCGAGGACAAGCATTTCAAGCTCGAGGAAGGCAAGCTGATCTGCACCGACCTCGACGAGCTCGAGAAGAGCGTTCAGTTCTACCGGAAGAAGTCCATCATGGAAAGAAAACGTGAAGCGCAGAAAAGCTCTTAAAGTCACGCTCATCGTATTCGTAATCCTGCTGCTCGCCTTCTCCGGCGGTGTGGTGCTCGTATATAACTACTTTCCCAAAGACAGCGTGCTGTCCATTCTCTCCGCTCAGGCCGAGAAGGAGCTCAAGCGCGCGATTGTCATCGAAAACCTCGATTACAGCCTCCGTGGAATTGTGCTCCACAGGCTCAAGCTTCATAACGGCGCAAAGGACTGCCCCGGCGTGCTGGCGTCAGCGGATGACGCCATCGTCAGGTTTTCTTTTCTCAAGCTCATATTCAAAAGGGAGTTTGACATCAATTTCGTCAACATCATCGGCCTGAATCTGAGCCTCTGCTACCGCGACGGGACATCGAACCTCGAGAACCTTATCAACGATCTCACTTCGGACGAGGATTCCTCCGTCGCCGCCCGGCTCGATACGATCAGGCTCTCCCGTGCCCGGATCAGCCTGCAGAACCCGCCGGCATACCTCAAACCGCTTGAAGGCGAGTATCAGCTCGACGGTATAATAGATTTCACCGGTGAAAAATCCCTTACCTTCTCCGATGCCACCATCACGCTTCCCGAGAAGCGGGGCAGGCTCCACCCGGATCTGCGCATTTCGGTGCTGGAAAACGATTTTGAAATAGCCGGGAACGTGTCGCTCGAACGCTGCGCCCTCGCCTGGGTTTACCGCTGGGGGACCGACCTCTCCCTTCCCTATCAGGATTTCTCGGGCAAGGTCTCGAATCTCAAAATAACCCGGAAAGCGGTGGAGGGATCGCCGAAGGGTACGTCCATGCTGCCGGGGAACAGGTCCCTTATTGTCAGCGGTTTCTGCCGCGTTAATATCGCCGGGGAACGCGTCTTCATTTCCAATACGCAGGGATCGGTCCTTTCCTCATCCTTCCTGATAGAGGATTTTCTTTTCGACTTCGACGGAAACCTGAAAAAATTCTCCATAAAAAACATCGACGCCCGCATCGACGATGTTCGCCCCATCCTGTCATTTCTTCCCGATGAACTCAACGGCAGGGCCAGAGGCTCCCTCGCGCTCGGAGAATCCGGTTACGGCGGCGTGCTCCAGGTGGACGCCTCCTATGGAACCGGCGACCCCATCGTCAGGAACGCGCAGACCACCGTCACCATCAGGGACAACCGTATCGGACGCACCCCCGTCAGGGCGCTCCTTTTCAACCAGCCGTTCGACATCACCCTGAGCTCGACGGACGGCGCATTCCGCAAATTCCAGGCCGACGCGACCGGCGCCGCGTTCACACTGCCCCGGAGCACCGGAAAAATCATCGCGACTAAAACACCCGGCACAGGGAAAACGCGGACGGATATTCCATTTGAGGTCAGCGGAACGGTTTCCGTAGGAGCCCTTACCGTAGATCGTTTTTCCTTCGGCCGTACGACCGCAACCTACTCCCTTTCGCGCAATCTCCTCAATTTCGGTCCCGTGCAAACCGAATTCATGGGAGGGGAAATACGCGCCAGCGGTACGGTCGACCTCGGGCCTCCCCATACGCCCGTCGAGTGCTCGGTCCGCTTCGATCGCCTGCGGGTCCAGAACCTGAGCCGCATGAGCGAACGCTTCAAGGACCGTATCTTCGGGCTCGCGAACGGCAACGCGGAATTGAACTTCTCTCTCGCGGAAAATGTGGAGCTTCACCGATCACTTCACGGGAAAATGGAATTCACCATCGACAGGGGCAAACTCGTTGACACGGGCATACAGAACGGCCTGGGCGTGCTGCTTTCGGATCTGAAATACAAGCTCAAGGACCTGGAGTTCAGCAAAATCTACGGCAATTTCGCCATTGCCGGGCACGAGTACCAGATAAACTCGTTTCTCTTCTCCGCGCCCGAAATAAGGTTGAAACTCGACGGGCACGTCAACACGGAGCTGGAGGGCAATCTCAGAATTGATCTCGAATTCACCCGCCAGTTCATCCAGGATCTGCCGAACCCGGTGCTTCTGCAGTTGAGCAAGTACAAACGAGACAGGTGGTACGTCATTCCTTTTCAGTCAAGGGGCAAGGACGTCTCGGACAGTAAAAACATCACACGGCTTCAGTGATTCCCTCCGGCCAGTTCGCTTTTCACCTTGTTCATCAGCCCCCCCTTCGCTATAAGGTCCTGCATGAACGGGGGAAACGGCCTGGCCGCATATTCCCGTTTCTGCGTATGGTTGACTATTTTTCCCGTATCGAAATCGACCTCGATAACGTCCCCCTCGGCGATTCCCTTCGCGGCCTCCGCGGATTCCACAATGGGCAGGCCGATGTTGATGCTGTTACGATAGAAAATACGCGCGTACGAATCGGCGATGACGCATGAGATGCGCGCGGCCTTGATGGCCATGGGCGCGTGCTCGCGTGACGATCCGCAACCGAAATTCTTGCCCGCCACGATGATGTCACCCGGCGCGATCTTTTTCATGAATTCGGGATCGGCGTCCTCCATGCAGTGCATGGCAAGCTCGTCCGGATCGAATGTGTTGAGGTACCGGGCCGGGATGATTTCGTCCGTATTGACATCGTCACCGAACCGCCATGCTTTACCCTTCGCTTTCATCACGCCCTCCTAGAAACCTGGTTATCGCAATTCATCGGGATGGGCTATCCTGCCCAGCACCGCCGAGGCCGCGGCGACCGCCGGGCCGGCGAGGTATACCTCGCTTTTCGGATGGCCCATCCTCCCCACGAAATTCCTGTTGGTCGTCGCGAGGCAGCGTTCCCCTTCGGCCAGGATGCCCATATGTCCCCCGAGGCATGGTCCGCAGGTCGGCGCCGAGACGGCCGCTTCGGCCTGTATGAAAATTTCAAGCAGTCCCTCGTCCATGGCCCTTCGATAAATTTCCTGGGTCGCCGGAATGATGATAAGGCGGATATTCCGGTGCGCCTTCCGGTTTTTCAGTATCGCAGCCGCCTCCCGGAGGTCCTCGATCCTTCCATTGGTGCACGATCCGATCACGACCTGATCGATCTCCACACCCGCCTCCCGGGCCGGTTTTACGTTCTCCGGGAGGTGTGGAAAGGCCACGAGCGGTTCGATACGGGAAGCGTCGTATTCGCGAACATCGGCGTAACGCGCGTCGGTGTCGCTTTCATAGACGGTATAAGGACGCCGACTTCGCGTTTTCACGTATTCAACGGTCTTCTCGTCGGGCCTGAATATACCGTTCTTGCCGCCCGCTTCGATGGCCATATTGGCCATAGTGAGACGCCCCTCGAGCGACAGCCCGTCGATCGCTTCGCCGGTGAACTCCATCGCCATATAGAGAGCACCGTCGACGCCTATATCTCCAATCGTATGAAGAATGAGATCTTTGCCGTTGACATAGGGATTCAGTTTGCCCCGGTAGACGAACCTGATCGATTCGGGAACCTTGAACCATGCCTTGCCCGTCGCCATCGCCGCGGCCATGTCCGTCGATCCGACGCCCGTGGCAAAGGCTCCCATGGCCCCGTAGGTACAGGTATGCGAATCGGCCCCGATGATGAGCATCCCGGGGCGCGTGAGCCCCAGTTCCGGAAGAAGCGCATGCTCCACGCCGACCCTTCCGACATCGTAAAAATGCACGATGCCGAATTCCCGGGCGAAATCCCTGAGTATCTTGACCTGCTCGGCCGATTTGATGTCCTTGTTCGGAGTGAAGTGGTCGGGGATGAGCGCGACCCCTTCGGGATCAAAGACATTTTTTATCCCCAGTTCACGAAATTCTTTTATCGCGATCGGAGCGGTGATGTCGTTACCAAGTACGAGGTCTACGCGCGCCTCTATAAGGTCCCCCGGCTCGACCGTTTGCCTGCCGGAATGCGCCGCGAGTATTTTTTCGGTAATCGTCATTCCCATGGAAAACCCCTGTACCCTGTTTCAGTTATATCACGCTTCACCCCTGTTGGGTGCGTCAAAATCGGAGAGCAAAAATAGACATGCGGGTTTAAAATTGCAAGCGCCTTTTGGAATTTCCTACCCGGTCACGAGCACTTCGTTTACGGCCTGGAAAAGCTCCTGAAGATCGAATGGCTTTATAAGGACCTTTTCGACGAACCGCGTTTCCGAGGCGTCCATCACCAGGAAATTGCCCGATATTATGATTATCCTGGGGCGGTTTTTCTTCGTCTTGAAATGCCTGACGACATCCCATCCGTTGAGGTCGGGCATCTGTATATCGAGGAGCATGAGGTCTACGGGATCTTTTTCGACGTAATCGATCGCCCGCGCGCCGGAATACTCCGATCTGGCGTCCGCGTTTTTCGAGCTGAGCGCACGGACCAGCAGGTTGTTCAGTTCGACCTCGTCGTCGACCACAAGGATCTTTTTCCCGCTGAAGTCGAATTCGGTGTAATTCTGCGCGACCTCCCTGTCGAGCGCCTCCATGGTGTTGATGGGAATCTTGATGAGAAACGTCGATCCCTTCCCGTTTTCGCTTTCGACTTCGATCGTGCCGTTGTGTTCCTTGATCACCCCGGCCGCGACGGAAAGCCCGAGCCCGGTTCCGGGAATCGAACTGGACCCCAGCGATCCTTTCGTGGTGTAGAAGGGGTCGAATATCCTGTCCTGCATCTCGTGTGGAATGCCGGCTCCCCTGTCCTGTATGCGGACGAATCCCTGGCCGTCGTCCCGTCCCGTCTCGATCGATATCTTCTTTTCGTCACTGTCGATCATGGCATCGCGGGCGTTGATCATAATGTTCATTATGGCCAGGCTTATCTTGTTCGCGTCGAGAAACATTTCGTCGAGGGTGCTTTTGCGCATTATCTCTATACTTATGCCCTGGGCGGAAAACTCAGGACGCAGGATCTTGACGCAGCCGTCGACTATGTTCTCCAGGTTGACCAGCACCCTCTTTGACGGCTTCTTGTTGGCGAAAATCAGAAGCTGATCGATAAGATGGCTCGCGCGCCGGATAATTTTGAGAATGGTGCTCATATCCTGCGCGGTTTCACGCGACAGGTTGCTTTGCGACAGCACCAGCTCGACAAGGCCGTAAATGCCGGCGTTCATGTTGTTGAATTCGTGGGCAATCCCGGCGGTAAGCGTCGTTATCGTAAGATTTTTCTCCAGTTCCACGAGTTTTTCGCGGGCCATGAGGTCCCTGTCGAGGATGATATGCAGGAATACGTGTCCCTTTTCGCCGTTTTCGATCTCCGCGGGGATGATGCGGCAACGGACATCCTCTTCATATTCCCTGATCCGAATCTTCTGGCGGACCTTCATCATCCCAGTGGGGATGACGAAGTCCATGTTGTCGATGGGACAGGTGGTACCGCGCCGGGCACAGGAGCTGAAGACCTCGGAACAGCTTTTACCGAGCAGGTCCGTATTCCTGTACAGACGCCGCGCGAAGTTATTCACTCCGACAACCGTCTTGTTTCTGTCAATGACGATCACGGCACTGGGAATGGCGTTTATGACGCTCTGGTAGTCGAATTTTATCTTGGTGGACATTATTTGTCGGTTTTATTGCGTCTTTCGCCTTCTTAATAGATATACTCCATAAATAACGCCACATCCAATATTTTATTTCATATTTAACAATATTCTTGAAACCGGGCAGGCCGCCGGGCTGCCGGCAAGGCGTATGTCTTATAACATTACTCAATATTATTCAAGTATTAATATCCATCGCCCGAAGAAGCCGGATCCCCCGCCGCTCATGACGACGGGTGAATATGCAGCGGCCGCTCAGTGCGTCGTTTGACGGGGTATCGCGAGCAATGCCGGGAAGGTTATTTTCAGCCCGCTCCCGCTGGATGGAAATCCGTATTTTCACTTACCAAAGCCATTTTACAATACGGCTTTATATCATTAAAGGACTTGTTTTAAGACTCGATGATGAATGCCCCCCCCCGCGTTGAGGGGCGTGGAAGCGCACCCTCTTCTTCGGTCATGAAATAACTTTATTTATTATATATTTTTTATGTTGTACTATACAGTCAGACATGTATACAATAATTGGAACGGGTTGGAAGCCGCTCGCGATTGCCCAGGTATTTTTCAGGCAGATGAGAATGCCCCCCTTCCGCGACAGGGAGGGGAGATTCCGGGGAATTATTCAGACTCGTCCGCCGGTTTCCCGCAATTTTCTATAATCTGCCGAACAATTCACTGGTATGAGAAAATCCAGGAGGGAGCACATGCAGAAAAACATATCATTAGAAGGAAACAATTTTGCGGCGATATTCAGGGATACCGCACGGAAAAATCCGAGCAAGACCTGCATGAAACACCGACTCGGCGGCGTATGGACGGATATAAGCTGGGCCGAGGCCCTGGCGCGAGTCAACGCCCTGTCTTCATGGCTTATCGCCAGCGGCATCAATCCTGGCGATAATATCGCCATTTATTCCGAGAACCGCCCTGAATGGGTTTTCGCCGACCTGGCGGTGCTGAGCGCGGGCGCGGCCGATGTAACGATATATCCCACCAACTCCGGGCCCGAGGCGGCCTTCATCCTCAACGACTCGCGCTCCCGTTACTGTTTCTGTTCCGGCAGTCACCAGGTCGAGAACCTCCTTGAGAATAAAGAAGCGATCGTAAATCTCGAAAAGATCATTGTCTTCGACGACTGGTCCGGAGACGACCCGCTCGTCATAACCCTCGACGATGCGATTCGTACCGGCACCGGGGAACCTCGTCTATCCGAGATCGAGAACAGGATTCGTTCGATCGATCCCGAATCCGTGATGACCCTGATCTACACATCGGGAACTACCGGCAATCCGAAGGGCGTGATGCTTACGCACAACAACATGGTCATACAGGCCAGGCAGTTCCTGGAACATCATCCCTTCCCTTTCGATGCCCTCGCCCTTTCCATCTTGCCGCTCTCACACTCCCTGGAGCGCACGGTCGGTTATCACTCGGTGCTCATGATGGGAGAAACGGTTGCCTACTCCCGGGGGCCGGAGCATTTGCTAGAGGATCTGCTTGAGGTACAACCCACGGTCTTCCTCGTGGTTCCGCGCGTGCTCGAAAAGCTCTACCAGGGAATAGTCCTCAAGGTGAACCAGGCCCCTCCGGCCAGGCGACGCATCTTCCGATGGGCCGAGCGAACCGCACGCCGGGCCTCCCATTTTATCGCCGCGAACAGGCGGCTGCCGGTTCTCCTGGGACTCAATTACCGGCTCGCGGAAAAGCTCGTTTATTCCAAGCTGCGGGAAGCGATCGGCATGGGACGCATGCGGTGCATCGGTATCGGCGGAGCGCCCCTCTCGCGCGACATATACGAGTTTTTTCTTGGAATAGGGCTCGAGTGTCACATCGGGTTCGGTCTCACCGAGACATCACCGGTAACCCATGTCCATACCTACCACTGGATCAAGCCCATCAAGATGGATACCGCCGGCCCCATCATTCCGAGAACACAGTGCAGGATAGCCGACGACGGTGAGATTCTGATAAAAGGCCCGCAGGTGATGAAAGGCTATTACAACAGACCCGACGCCACGAAAGAGGTTTTTGATGAGGAGGGCTGGTTCAAGACCGGCGACATCGGGACCATCGACGATGAAGGATACCTCAGGATAACCGACAGGAAAAAGGACATCATCGTCACGTCCGGCGGTAAAAATATCGCGCCCCAGGTGATCGAGAACCACTTTAAAACCCATCCACTCATCGAGCAGATAGCGATTATCGGCGACCGGCGGAAGTTCCTTGTCGCGCTGATCGTGCCTTCCTTCGAGTCCCTCCTGCCCTGGGCGCTCGAGAACGGCATTTCGGAAACCGACCCTTCACCGCTCATCAGAAACCGTGCCGTGCTCCAGAGATACGATCAGGTGGTGAACGAAATGAACCGTCCGCTGGGCAGGGTGGAACAGGTCAAACGTTTCGCCCTGCTCTCGACGCCTTTCAGCCAGGAGGCCGGAGAGCTCACCCCCACACTCAAGGTGAAGCGCAAGGCCGTAAGTGAAAAATATTCAGGCCTGATAGAGGGTTTATACGAGGGGGAAGAGTGATACGGGTTTGAGCGATCGACGGGACCACGACGAGCCCCGTTTCCGTCTCCTTTACGGCCACGGCTCCCAGTCGCCCCAGTTTTTCAGGTATTTCGCGTATGCGGGCGTCTGGGAGACGTTGTCCTCCAGGAATTTTTTTGTTTTTCTCACTATTTCCTGTTCCCTGTCCCGGGAGATCTCTCCGGTCATGACCCGTGTCCGTAAAAACACGAAATACGTATCGAGTACATCGTGCGTGCAGTAATCGTTTATCTGGCCCGACTTCCCTTCAACGAAAAGCGAATAAACTTCGTCGCCGGTCGTGCCCATCTTCCCCGGCTTCCCGAGCACCTTGGCCAGCAGGTTCAATCCGCCCTGCATCTTGATCGCGTTGAAATTCGAAAGCCAGTCGTGCAGATCGATATGGCGGGTGCCGAACCTGTAGCGCGCGCCGAATTTGTCTTTAAGGTGCCGCTTTATGGGAACACCGTACCTGTACGCCATCAGCTCGAGCAGCGGCACATCGAAGCCGCGTCCGTTGAAGCTCACCAGCGACGCCTCTGAATAATTGTTCTCCACTCCATCCCAGAAAAGCCGCGTCATCTCCGCCGGCCTGAACCTCGGGAAATCGAGCGACACCATTTCCCCCAGGGTGAAATCCTCGGCCACCTTCGCGACACATATCGCCACCGGGTACTGAAATGTAACCGGTATAAAGGACGATACCCCCTGTGAGTTCGCCAGAACCTCGTCCTGGAAATTTCTGACCGCCTGCGCGTCGTCTATGTCCTCTCCGGGATATTTGACCATACGGATCAAGCGGGCATCCGGTACGGACTCTATGTCGAAAACGAGGTACTTGACTGATTTCTTGTCCAATTTCCGGCTCCTGTCGCGACATTAAAAAGGCATGCGGCTTCGATGGTCGCCGCATGCCCTGGAATTGCTGTCCTGTGCGGAATGGTGGCGCCCGAGACTCCGGACGCTATTTCTTTTTCATCCTGGCTTCCATTTTGTCAATATAATCTTTTATGTAAGGATCGCTTTCTTTTTCCCTGGCGGTCTTGAGCGCGTCGATGGACTTCGTTGAACCGATCCTGGATATGGCAAGAATGGCTGCGTACCTTACATCGGCGCTCGAATCGTTAAGCAGCGCCTCGTTCAGCGCGTCCACACCGGTCTCATCGGCAATCAGCCCCAGCGCCACGCATGCGTGCATTCTGGCCTTCGCGCTCGAGTTGTTTTTAATGACCAGAGCTATTGCCGGAACCGCCTGTTTTTCTCCGTCGTTTCCGAGCCTGTCGGCCGCGGTGATCACGACGACCTCGTCCTTGCTTGACAGATCGGCGATATACTCCTGCGTCGATTTTTCCTTGGGTTTTCCGGAATCCTGCGCGAAAGACACCGACGCCATGAGCGCCACGGAAAGCCCAGCGAGAAGGAATCTCTTCATTTCATGCACCCCTTTTGTATAGTAAGACGGCGTTTCAGCCATCTGAATACTTCCGTAATTGACACCCCATAATTTCCCACCTGTATTGGAGATTGTCAATTATTTTATAACGCGATCTCCGGGCTTTTCCGGGGTGTTTGCCTGGCCATACCGGAACAGGGACGTCAACTTATTCCGTTCATCCCGGTGAGGCCGCTCATGGAGTCCGATCGCTTCGCGCCGTACAGACCGTTTCCTTAGTTACACCAGGTATATCCCGGCATCCCCTTCTCTCAGGGAGACGGCAGGGTGCTCCACGCGGTACAGGAGAAAGCTGAACGACCCGGCTAAAAATAGATCATATCCATAAAATTATTATTTGACAGGAGCAAGGGGACATAAAGCATACAGACAATATACCAGCATCGGGACAGGCCATGGACGACGACAGGATGGAACAGGAAAGCTTCTCCGCGCTTCTCGAGGAATCACTCAGGGGCAACGATAATTTTTCAATCGGCGACGCGATTACGGGCAAAGTGGTGTTCATCACCGCCGACAGCGTCTTTATCGATATGGCCGGCAAAAGCGAGGCCGTAATCGACAGAAAGGAATTCCTGGATCCGCGGGGCGAGCTCGGGGTTAAGGTCGGTGACACGATACAGGCCTATGTGGTCTCCCTTCGCCGCGGGGAAATATCGTTGACGACAAGGATCGGGAGGGGTCCCGTATCACCCGAGTTGATCGAGACCGCCCGGCGGCACGACATCCCGGTGGAAGGAACGGTCGCCGCAACCACCAACGGCGGTTACCGGATATCAATATCGGGTATCGAATGTTTCTGCCCGTTTTCGCAGATTGACTTCAAATCTCCGCCCAAACCTGAAAGCCTGATCGGCAAAACCATGTCTTTCAGGGTCACCCAGGTTACCGAGAAGGGGCGCAATATCGTCCTTTCCAGGCGATCGCTTCTGGAGGAGTCCCGCCAGCGCAGGGAAAGCGAGCTTCGCGAAACTCTCAAGGTCGGAGACCTGGTGACCGGCACGGTTTCCTCCAGGCAGAATTTCGGCCTGTTTGTGGATCTTGGCGGGGTTGAGGCGCTGGTGCCGCGGGTTGAGGTTTCGTGGAGCCGCTCCGCGGGCATGGACGGCTTCGCCGTCGGCGACGAGGTCAGGGCGATCGTACTTTCCATCGACTGGGAAAACCGCCGTCACAGCCTGAGCATCAGGCAGGCCCAGCCGCATCCGTGGGACAACATCGGCAAATACACCCCCGGCATGGATACCGGCGGTACGGTCACCAACATTATCAAAAGCGGGGCCTTTGTGGAACTGGAAACCGGCATCGAGGGGTTTCTGCCCGTTTCGAAGATGAGCCTTACCCGCCGGGTCAACAAGCCCGAGGACGCCGTCTCTGTCGGCGCCTCCATAAACGTGCGAATCATCGATATCGACGTACATGAAAAAAAGATATCGCTCGAACTGCTCACCGGCGAAGCCGACCCGTGGCAGGCTGACGAGTCATCACTTCTGGATGCTTTTTTCACCGCGAGCGTCGAATCCGTCCGCTCCAACGGCGTAACGGCCCGCCTCTCCAATGGCATGCTCGGATTCATTCCCCGCGAGGAATGCGCTCAGCCGCGTGGAACCGATCTTCAGAACGCGTACCCCGCCGGGAAAGACCTGAAAGTGGTCATCAAATCCCTCGACAAAACCAACAGGAGGCTCACGTTGAGCGAATCGGGAGCCCTCAGGAAAGAGGAACGCCAGGAGTATGAGAAGTTCATGAAAAGTTCTTCATCCCCGGAGGAGAGTTCGTCATTCGGGCGGCTTTTCAAACAGAAATTCGATGAAATCCAGAAGAAGGGGGACTGACGCGCATCGATAATGATCAAGCTCAAGAACGGTTATGAGGTACCCTACAACCGTGATATCGACGCGTTTTTGAACACCCTGGCCCGATCCATAATCCGCGAATCGATCCACTCTCCCCTCACCTCCCGCGGCGCCTCCGGGGACGCCGGAAACGAGTCCCTGCTCCGGGAGATCATGGACAACTGTATCTATGTAACCCACCAGGTCTTCGAACTCTTCAAGAAAGACGAAAACGCCGGTAAGCTTCTCGCCACCGGCTTTTTATTCAACTTCGTGATTCTCCTGTTGCAAACAATGGAGGGCTCATCCTCATACGACGAACCGCCCCGCGGACCGGACGATCCCGAAACTACTCATTGAATGGCTGCATCTTCAATGGCAATGCAGAATCTACCCATGCGTGAAGAAAAGACCAGCCTGTTGGCGAGCGGGCTGTCGTTGACCACATGCGCCCTTTCCGGCGGATGTATGCATGCATCGTCGTCACGGCCGGTGAGCGCATTTCCCGCGATTATATTCGCCATCTCACCCATGAAATCGTAGTCGACCTCCCCCTGGTTGCCCGAGACCGCACCCATGTGTTCCTTGAGTGACTCGAGCATTCTTCGTTCCATATAAAAAGAAATTCGCTTGTCTCCATGATAAGACATTTTCATATCAACTCCCACAAGATCGTCTGATAAAATATCGCTCTCCTTTTTCAGATAAAGCCGGCTGCCGAAAAAGAGCTTGAAAACCTTTCTTGCCGAACGTTCTATGTCGTGGTCCAGTTTTTCCATTGACACTCCCCTGCCGTTGAATAATTTTACCTGCCGCATGCGCGCACCATCCGGGCGATTCCCTTCCATGAACGGGATAAACCGCCTTTTCGTCTTCCGCGACGAATACGCCGGCGCATATGCTATAATAATCGGTACTATCACCGTTACTTGATAAGCTTTTTACATTGCGGATTCTTCCATGTATGAGCATAACAGTGCTATATTCATGGCAGCGGGAGATGAAAAATGATCAAGGCGATCCTGTTTGATATTGACGGAACCATACTCAACTGCCACGGCGCCGGGCGCCTTTCCCTTGAACGCGCCTGCCATGATGTATTCGGCACCATCGGCCGGATGCCCGGAATCAATTTCCAGGGTAAAACCGATCCACTCATTATTTACGAATCGCTTGTCCCGGTCGGATTTTCGCGTGAGATAATCGATTCCCGGCTGGGCGAGCTCAGGGAACGTTATACCGGCTACCTTTCATCATTGATCCTGGAGCACGAGGTCGTTCTCCTCCCGGGCATCATTCCATTACTACGGGAGCTCTCTTCGATTGAAGGCGTGGTGATCGGCCTGCTGACGGGTAATTTCGAGAGAGGGGCCGAGATAAAGCTTTCACGGTTCGACCTCGGGGGATATTTTTCCTTCGGGGTATTCGGCGACGATACCGCCGATCGCAACGAGATGCCTCCCATCGCGCGCGAAAAAATCCTCCGCATATTCGGCCGGAGCGTCGCGTTCAGCGACATGGTTGTAATAGGCGATACCGTCCGCGATGTCGAATGCGGCAAGAGATCAGGAACCCGCACCGTGGCCGTGGGTACCGGCTGGGCCCCCCGCGAGGAGCTTCTGCTCCGTGATCCCGATTACTATTTCGCCGACCTCGGGAAAACGCGGGACGTGCTCGCGGCTCTCACCGGGCTACTCGACCTCGAGCCAGCAAACCGACTTACCTGAACAGACCGGAAAAATGGCGGTATATCGAGTCGGCGTGCCCGGTATCCCTGCCTTCGGCTATGATCCTGAAGATCGGCTCGGTGTTCGATGAACGCAGGTGCACCCACCCTCCCCGGAACGGTCCACCAGTAACGAAATCTATCCGAAGCCCGTCTATATCGCTTATCCGCTCCTTCCTGAAATCGGCCCGTATGCCCGCCAGGATGGATACGGTATCGATACCGGTGGCAAGGACGACTTTGCCCTTTTTCATGACGTAACGCGGGAGCGATTCGACGAGCCTCGAAACGGTCTCCCCGCGCCGGGCCATCATCTCGAGCACGTACGAAATTCCGGCCAGGCTGTCCCGGCCGAGATGAACATCGGGGGCGATGACTCCGCCGTTCCCCTCTCCCCCTATACGCGCCCCCAGCCTGCGCATTCGTTCCACGACGTTTATCTCGCCCACTTTCGTTCGCGTAAACGGCGAGTTATGACGCTTAGCGATGTCCTCTATCGCGCGAGTAGTCGAAAGATTAACCACAACCCTTCCCGGCTTCTTCGAAAGGAGGTGCTCGGTAACCAGCGCCAGCGTATATTCCTCCCCGATCGGGTTTCCGAGCTCGTCAACGATCGCGAGTCTGTCCGCGTCCGGGTCCTGCGCGAAGCCTATGTCCGCTCCGGAATCCCTGACGCCGGCGCAAAGGTCGACGAGGTTCTCGGCCAGCGGTTCCGCACCGCGAGGGAACGTGCCGTTTATTTCACAGTGTACCGGGATCACCTCACAACCGAGACGCGAAAGGAGATCCCGCGTAATTACGGAACCCGCACCGTTCACGGAGTCCAGGGCCACCCTGAATCGCCTCCCCGAGATTTTACCGGCATCGACGGTTCTGAGCACCTTCCCGATATGTATGTCCGCGGCGTCGTCGCGCGATGTAATCCTTCCCGTGGAATTCCATTTTTTCGATTGGTGCTCGCGCTCCATGAGCGCGAAGAACTTGCCGATCTCCTTCTGCCCCAGGAATGAGCCCGATTTACCGATAAGCTTGAAAGCGTTCCATTCGATCGGGTTGTGCGACGCCGAAACCACGATACCGCCGGCCGCCCCCGCATGCTCAACCATCACCTGGACGGTCGGAGTCGGCACTATTCCCAGGTCCACCACATCGCACCCGTGCATCGCCAGCGCCGACTCCGTCATGCCGGCTATCGCTTCACCCGTTATCCGGCTGTCACGACCGACCACCACGGTCCCGTATTTGCAATAGCGGGCGAATGCCGCGGCGACCTTGAGCACGAGCTCCGGCGTAAGGCTTTCCCCGACGATGCCGCGGATCCCGGAGACGCTTTTCATCAGCCCATGGTGGATGGTCATCCCCGCCGGCTCCTGCGCGTTTTTTTCCGTTTCACACCGCCGGTGACCTGGACCATTTCGGCGTCGTCCTTATGCCTGACCTGTGCCGGCTGTGGCGCCAGTGGAATCCCCCCCTCTCCGAACTGACCGACCTCCGGGCGGAATTCCTCCCCCATTTTCTTGAATTCAACTTCTTCCTCGATTCTTTCCCTTATCTGCACTTTCATGAGGAATTCAACGATATCCTGGCGCATTCGCTCGAGCATCCCGTTGAAAGCCTCGAAAGCGCGAAGCTTGTACTCGACCAGCGGATTGCGCTCGCTGTAGCCCACCGCCCATATTCCATCTCGCAGCTCATCCATTCCGAGAAGGTGCTCCCGCCATTTTGTGTCGATTACCTGAAGCGATATCATCCTCTCAACGGCCCGCATGGGCTCGGTGCCGACCTCTTCCTCTTTTCGCCGGTATTCAGAGAGCATCTTCTCCTGAAGCGCGGCCACGAAGTCCCTGTACGAAAGCTTGTGTGGATTCAATTCGTTATAATCGAGATCGACGAGGAAGGTGCTCCGTGCCCAGGTTTTCAGGGCGTCGAGGTCCCAGTCTTCAGGGTGTTTTTTACCCTCCGAAAATATCTCGACACCGATTTCGCAGGTGCTCCGTATATAGTTGCGTATATTTTCCGAAATATCTTCTCCTTCGAGAAGGTCCGAACGCTCGCGGTAGATGTATTCACGCTGGGAGTTCATCACGTCATCGTACTCCAGGAGATGTTTCCGGATTTCGAAGTTCCGGCCTTCGACCCGTTTCTGTGCGTTGGCGATCGCCTTGGAGACCATGGTGCTCTCGATTTCCTGTCCTTCTTCCATGCCCAGCCGCTGCATGACGGCCGAAATGCGTTCCGAGCCGAAAATGCGCATCAGGTCGTCTTCGAGCGAGAGATAGAACCGCGATGACCCGGGGTCTCCCTGCCGGCCCGATCGACCGCGCAACTGGTTATCGATTCGACGCGATTCATGTCGTTCGGTACCGAGTATATGAAGCCCTCCCGCGGCGACCACTTTATTGTGGTTTCCGATCCATTCACCGGCCGAACGAAGGACGTGCTCGGCCTTGTTCCTGTCCTGCCCGATCATCGCATCGACGCGGGGTCTGGCGTCGTCAATCCTTCCCGCGAGAATATCCAGCTTGAACTCGTTCCACGCCGAAGCGTCGTGCACGGGCACATGGCCCTCGAGCTCATCTATGTAGGAGCGCCTGCCCCCGAGCACTATGTCCGTACCGCGACCCGCCATGTTCGTCGCGATCGTTACGGCCGCCGGCCTTCCGGCCTCCGCAACAATCTGCGCCTCATGCTCGTGATATTTCGCGTTGAGAACGTTATGAGGAATGCCTCTCTGTTTGAGCATGCCGGAGAGCTTTTCCGATTTCTCGATCGAAATCGTTCCCACCAGGACCGGTTGCGATTTTGCCCTGAGCTCTTCGATTTCGGTGACGATCGCGTTGAATTTTTCCCGCTCGGTCCTGTATACACGGTCGGGATAATCCCTGCGGATCATCGGCTCGTTGGTGGGTACAACCACTACATCGAGATTGTAGATCTTCTTGAACTCCACGGCCTCGGTATCGGCCGTTCCGGTCATACCCGCCAGTTTTTTGTACATCCTGAAAAAGTTCTGGAAGGTGACCGTGGCGAGCGTCTGGCTTTCCCTGGCGATCGTGACGTTCTCCTTCGCTTCCAGCGCCTGGTGAAGCCCGTCGGAGTAGCGCCTCCCCGGCATCAGGCGTCCGGTGAACTCGTCGACGATGACGACCTGTCCCTCTTTTACGATATAGTCTACGTCACGCTGGAACAGCGTATGAGCCTTGAGGGCCTGATTGACGTGGTGCACCAGTTCGATGTTGACGTTGTCGTAGAGGTTGTCGATTTTCAGCAGACGCTCCACGTGTTTGACTCCCTGTTCGGTAAGGAGCGCGTTCCGGTCTTTCTCGTTTACCTCGTAGTCTTCGCCCTCGATCAGGCTCGGGATGATCCTGTTTACCTGATAATATTTCTTGGTCGACTCATCCGTTGAACCGGAAATGATCAGCGGCGTACGCGCCTCGTCGATCAGAATCGAGTCCACCTCGTCCACGATACAGTAATTCAATACCCTCTGTACCTTTAAGCTGCGGTGCTCCACCATGTTGTCCCGAAGATAATCGAAACCGAATTCGTTGTTCGTTCCGTAGGTTATATCGCAACCGTAGGAGCGCTGTCGCTCGCCGTGGTTCATATCGTGCTGAATGACACCCACCGTGAGCCCCAGGAATCGGTAAATCGGCGCCATCCATTCGGCGTCCCGGCGGGCAAGGTAATCGTTGACGGTCACCACGTGGGCGCCCAGGCCGCCGAGTGCGTTCAGATATACGGGAAGCGTCGCCACGAGCGTTTTCCCCTCGCCCGTCTTCATTTCGGAGATTTTACCCTGGTGCAGGACCGCGCCTCCCATCATCTGGACATCGAAATGGCGCATCCCCAGCGTTCGTACCGATGCTTCGCGAACGAGCGCAAACGCCTCCGGAAGAATATCGTCGAGCGATTCCCCTTTTTCGATCCGCCCCCTGAATTCCGTGGTCTTCGCCCTCATCTCGTCCGCGGACAGGGCCTTCATCGCCGTTTCCAGATCGTTGATACGACCTATCAGCGGGCGGAGCTTTTTGATGTCCCGCTCATGTTTTGTTCCGAAAAAAATGCTTAAAATCCTGTCAACCATTGAGATGCTCCTGGAATTGTTCGCCCGGGCGGCGCCCGGGTGCCGTCCGGTTCTGAATGTAACGCGGATACTTCAAATCCGGCGTGAATGCCGGCGTACCGCCTGCGTTTCTGATTTTATTCGTAAGAGTCGCGTCGGGCCGCATAGTTACATGGCGAATAACAGTCCGGCGCGATTATTGCAACCATAATCCCTATGGTACATCGTAGATAATCATGTCATCGCGGTTGATGACTTCCTCGTAATAAGTTCCGCCCAGGAGTCCGCGAATATCGCGGGTCTTCTTTCCTTTTATCAGGCTGAGTTCGGCCGCACTGTAATTGCTGATCCCCTTCCCGACGGTGTCCCCGTTCTCGTTCAGCACATCGACCGCGTCTCCCGGGTTGAACTTTCCGGTGACACCGGTGACACCGGACGCGAGCAATGATTTTTTGCTCGAGACAATGGCGTTGACGGCCCCTCCATCTATGGTTATACTTCCTGAAGACTTCATGTTGAACGCTATCCATCTCTTACGGCTCTGCATGTGGCTGTTACCGCCCCTGAAGAGCGTTCCGAGCTTCTCACCGCGCAAAATCGCCGGGAGCACGCCGGACTTACGGCCGTTCGCTATCAGCATAAGCTCCCCGGATTTCATGATGATTTCCGCGGCACGGATTTTCGTCGCCATCCCTCCCGTGCCATGGGTGCTTCCCGCACCGCCGGCCCGTCGTCGAACGTCATCATCAATGACGCCGATCTCTTCGAGCGGGAGTTCGTCCGCGAGATCCCTGTAAAAACCCTCGACATCCGACAGTATTATCAACAGCCCCGCCTCGACGATGTTCGCAACGTGAGCGGAAAGGGTATCGTTATCACCGAAGCGGATCTCCTTTACCGCCACCGAATCGTTTTCGTTGACGACCGGGACAACCCCCATCTCGATGAGCGCGTTGAAGGTGTGGCGCGCGTTGAGAAAACGCCGACGGTGCTTTACGTCGTCCTCGGTGAGAAGAATCTGCCCGATCTCCCTGCCGTGTTTACGGAAACATTTGCGGTATTCGTCCATCAGGATGCTCTGGCCGACCGCCGCCATCGCCTGCTTCTCGGGGAGGCTGAGGTTCTCACGCTTTTTCCCCAGGGCTCCGGAGCCGGCGCTTATCGCCCCCGAGGTGACCACCACCACCTGATATTTCTGGTCAATTAATGCCGCGATATCGCCAACGAGCCGCTCGATGCAGCGTCGGGATATCTTCCCATCTTCGGTTATGAGGGACGTGCCGATCTTCACGACTATGCGCCTGACGCCTTTAAGTATCCCCTTGCGCGGCATGGCTCACTCCATGAATTCTTCTATGACGTTGATCAACCCGTCGAGATTCAACCCGCTCATAGAGGAAACGGGGATAACCCTCTCATTGCTGAAGAGCGCCTCGACCCTCGATATCCCATCTTCATCCGTAAGGTCCGCCTTGCTCAGGAGTACCGCCGAGGGGCGATCCAGCATTTCCGGATTATAGGTCTCGAGTTCCGAACGAAGCAGGTGAAGCGTATATACCGGATCATCGGCGGTAACGTCGATCAGGAACAGGATGACCCTCACACGCTCTATATGCCGCAGAAAAGACAGGCCGAGACCGAGCCCCCTGTGGGCGCCCTCGATTATACCGGGAATATCGGCAAGCCGGATGCTCGTGCCGTCTTTTTTCTGAATGACTCCAAGATTGGGGATAAGCGTGGTGAAAGGATAATCGGCGATCTTCGGTCTGGCGTTGGTGAGTCTGGACAGCAGTGTGGATTTACCGGCATTGGGAAGGCCGACAAGCCCGACATCGGCTATCAGCTTGAGGTTAAGGCGTACGCGCTTCTCCTCGCCCGGCATACCCGGCTGTGCGAAACGAGGGGTCTGGTTCGTGGGAGACTTAAAAAAGGCGTTCCCCTTGCCGCCGATTCCTCCCGACGCGAGCAACATGGCGGGCCCCTCCTCGGTAAGATCGAATATGACCTCGCCCGTCTCATCGTCGAAAACCTCGGTGCCGGGCGGAACTTTCAGCACAAGATCGGCTCCGTTTTTGCCGCTCCTGTTGTTACCCATTCCCTGGTGCCCGTTTTCCGCCTTGTAAATCCTGTCCCTGAAAAAGTGCGAGAGATTGTAATATGAATTACGGGCTTCTATATATACGTCCCCTCCTTTACCTCCGTCGCCTCCGTCCGGCCCGCCTTTGGGGACGTATTTTTCCCTGAAGAAAGACACCGCTCCCGCACCGCCCTTGCCGGCTTTAATACTTATGGAAACCGTATCGGTAAATTTGGCCATACCATTTTCCGTAATCGCTAAAATGATAAATCGCGTGCCGCGGGGACGCTCGATACTGCGTCTCTACGACACGCGATCTTTCCCTGTAGAATGTACGGGCAAACACATGCCCGGAGCGGCCCCGTGAGACCGGAACTCCTTCAGGAAGCCGGATATACGGAAACCTTTTTCCTCGTCTTGTTGATGAATTCGTACTTTATCACTCCGTCGATCGTCGCGAAGAGCGTATCATCCCCGCCTTTGCCAACGTTATTGCCCGGGTGTATCTTCGTACCGCGCTGTCGCACGATTATCGTTCCGCTCTTCACCAGCTGGCCCGCGAATCGCTTGACGCCAAGCCGCTTCGACTGTGAGTCCCTTCCGTTTCTTGTTGAACCGCCGCCTTTCTTATGAGCCATACCGCACCTCTTTCGCTGTTATACCGGACCACCGCTATACGTCGCGGCACCATGTTTACGTAATTCTGATATCCAGGCTTCCGGGGTATTGATTTTCAATCTCTCTCAACCCCGCAAGCATTGTTTCTATAATTATTTCAAGCGCCTTTTTCCCTGATTCGGGCACTCCCACGAGCGGTATTCTCGTTACGAGGAGACCCTCTGCATCCATTACTTCCTGTTGGACGCCGGCAACCTCCGTTATGCCGAGCACCGCGGTCTGCACAATCGCCGAAATACCGGCGCAGACCACATCAGTCCCTTTCATTCCGGCCCCGGAGTGCCCTTCTATCCTCAGCAGCAACTCCTCTACACCGTCCGCCCTGTTTCCTGAAACGGAAGCGCGGCTCTCCAGAACAACCCGAACCACATCCCTACTGGAGAGCCAGGTCCTGGATCTTCACCTGGAGGTAGCGCGGGCGAAATCCCATGGTGCGGGTATAGTTTTTCCTTCTTTTAAACTTGATCCCGCGGACCTTTTTCCCGTTAACCTCTTTCAGTATTGCCGCCGAAACCCTGACATTGCTCAGGTACGGGCGGCCGACCATGATTTTCTCCCCATCGACGAGCATGAGAACCTTCTCAATGGCGAGCTTGTCGGTCTTGCCCTGCAGCGTCCTGTCGACATTCAGCACCATATCTTTTTCGACCTTGTATTGCTTGCCGCCTATCTCAACTATCGCATACATTGTTTTCTTACCCTGTTATCCTTAAAATCGCACAAACTGCAACCGCATAACGATAAGGGGAGCTTCACTCCCCTTTACGTGGGCCCACTTGGATTCGAACCAAGGACCCTCTGATTATGAGTCAGATGCTCTAACCGACTGAGCTATGGGCCCCGAAGCGGGGACACAGTACAACAACACGGCATTTTACGTCAACCAAATAATTATGTCCTTTCAGGCATTTTATTACGACTTTCTGATTATCTGCTGGTCGCCATAAGATACATCTTCCGGGGCGTGCAGTCCGCATACATGGTGATAGCGGCCGGTTCCGCGGCATGGTCAACCACCGGGCCGGTTCTCCACCACCGCCACATACGGAGAGAGCGAACGCCCGGAACCATAGTAAAACCGCTTTTCATTGATCTCGATGGCGTCATTGTACGCCTCGACCATCCCGACCACGTGTACGATAGCCGCTATTACAAAAAGGAGACCCGATACGATCAACATGGACTTTCTTTCCGTTCCCGAGGCATCGCCAAGAAGCCCGGCGTATAAATAATAGCCCGACGCGGAATAACCAACTACAGAAAGCAGGCAGAACGAAATGCCCTTCAGGTCTTCTTTGAGATATATATGCCCGCCACCCGGTATGATCAGCGAAAGCATGCAGGCCAGTCGGGGGTCCTTTTCCTGCGGAACGGCCTTCGCATCCCGGCGCTCCTGCGTTTTTGTTCCAAGTTCATCATAATACTGGGGTGCCGTTCGTTCCCTCTTTCCGGCCGCTTCCTCGACCGTAACCGCGTGCAGCGAAGGGATAAGATAGAAGCTTGTGATAAATATTCCCAGCACCATCAGGGTAATTCCTCGTTTCCACACCCCGCACGGGAACGTGGTACTGCCAGCTCGCGTATATCCTGCCTTCATTGTCCGCTCCAGTATCTCGTATGAACGGCCGCCCGGTGTATGTGACCCTTTCAGGCTTATTAATGCTAATCTCAGTGCGGGAGGAAATGCAAGAACTTTTCATCGTGCATCACAAAAACGAGACCCTGTTTCTTCCCGTCGCTTTTGACAGATACAGGGCCTTGTCGGCTCTTTCGATAAAACTCTTATTGTCCCTGTCCGCTGTCGGTTTGAATTCGGCGACCCCTAGCGATATCGTCACGCCAAGCGTTTCAGCGTCGCACTCCACAACGGCCTTCTCCACACTTATACGTATTCGTTCGGCGACTATGACGGCATCGTCGCGCGTTGTTCCGGGCAGAACCACCGCGAACTCCTCCCCGCCATAACGGGCGGCCAGATCTATCTGGCGGACGTTCTGCATTACAATATTGGCCACGTTTTTCAGGACCTCGTCACCGCAGGTATGACCGTGTTCGTCGTTGAATTTTTTAAAGTGGTCGATATCCATCATGATCAGTGAAAGCGGCGTCTTCTGCCGCACCGACCGCTCCCTTTCCTCTATCAGCGCCGCCTGGAAATAATGATGAATCTTTAGCCTGGTCATCATATCGGTCGTGGCCATTTCGTACAGATAGGAGTTCTGTATGGCGATCCCCGCCAGGGAGGATATATTCAGCATGTATTCCTTTTCCGACTCGGTGAAAGGCTGTCCGGTGATTCTCTCTCCGAGGACGATGATGCCATTCAACTTGCCCTTGCCCAGCAGCGGCACCACGAGCATGGGCATTATCGTGTTAAGCGTATCCATCACCGGATCATCGCCGAATATAGCGGCGAGGTCCTCCATGGTATAGCAGCGAAGTTTCTGTTCGAGAAAGGCAATCAGCTTCGAATCGACCGGGATGCCGTATTCCACCGTATGATCGAGCTCAAATCCCTTGTAATTTCTGTGAAGCAGGTAGGCGTCGGAACCGATCGTCTTCTTTAAAAAGATACCGGCCTTGAAAAGCTGCATCTGCCCCATGCAGGTAAGCAAAATCGATTCGATGAGCGTATTGTAATCGAGGGTCGAGTTGAGCCCCTTCCCTATCTCGATGAGCTGCTTGAGATCGTATATCTTGCGCTCGTACTGTTCAATTTCGATCGGCAGCTTTATCTGGACATCATACTCTTTTTCATCATTCATCCGGGCATTACCAGGCACATCTTGATCGGTCCGGTCTGGTCCGGTGCCGTGTTGCCGGGTGCGCGCATCATCTCATCGCCAGCGCTTCCGCGGCGTTAACGCGCCCATCGTATATCGCCTTGCCGACTATACATCCCTTCAATCCACGCGGTGCGAGGTCGGCGAGACGCTCTATGTCCTCTACCGACGATACCCCGCCGGACGCGATCAGCGAAATACCATCGACCTCTTCCAGGATGGTTTCCATCGCCCGTATATTCGGACCACCGAGCATTCCATCCGTGGAGATATCCGTATAGATAATCTCCGCAAGGCCCATTTTTTTCAACTCTTTAATGAGGTCGACCGCCGCCACTCCGGAAATGTTCTTCCAGCCGCGGGTCGCCACCATCGAATTTTTGGCATCGACACCGGCGACGATAAAACGGCCATAACGCTCGATGATGGCCCCCGGGTCTCCCTCCAGGACGGCCGTCCCCAGGATGATTCTCTTGATACCCGCGTCCAGGTAGGTTTTAACCGCGTGGGAATCGCGGATCCCCCCGCCGATTTCGATCGGAATGGTGAGCGATTTCTGGATTAACATAACGAGGTCGATGTTGACCGGCCGCCCCTCGAAAGCGCCGTCCAGATCCACGACATGGATCAGTCTGGCTCCAAGTCGCTGGAATTCGAGCGCCATGGCGACCGGATCGTCCGAGTATATCGTTTCCCTTTCAGGATCGCCCTGTACCAGGCGGACGCATTTCCCGTTCTTGATATCTATTGCGGGTATTACGAGCATACTGCCCTCACAAAGTTTTCAACGATCCTGAGTCCCGTCCTGTGGCTTTTTTCAGGATGGAACTGCGTCGCCACGAGGTTCCCCCTGCCGACGATGCACGGGAAGCATACTCCATACTCCGCCTCCCCAAGTACCCACTCCCTGTCTTCGACGGCCGGATAATAGCTGTGAATAAAATAAAAGTAACTGCCATGATCTATGCCCGCGAGAAACCGGGATCTCCCGCTCAAAGCCACGCTGTTCCAGCCCATATGAGGTACCTTCAACCGGTTGGAATCGAACTTTCGCACCCTGCCGGGAATGACACCCAGGCCCGGGTTATGGCCGAACTCTTCACTCGATTCGAAAAGAAGCTGGTATCCCAGACATATTCCCATGAAATATCCGCCGGCGGCGATATATTCCCTGAGCGGCGAGACCCACCCCATATCAAAGAGGTGTTGCATGGCCATACCAAACGCTCCGTCGCCGGGCATGATCAACCCGCTCGACGAATGGATCGAGTCCGGATCGCTCGAAACACGTACGTCCGCGGTGTACTTCTCGACGGCCTTCACCACGGAACGTATGTTCCCCATTCCATAATCCACAACCGTGATCATGAAATGGTTCCCTTGGTAGACGGGACCACGTCACCGTATCCGGGCAGTATGGCGCACGCCTGGCGCAGGCCCACCCCCAGCGACTTGAAGATCGCCTCGTGGATGTGGTGACGGTTGTCGCCGTAATACAACATTACATGCAGGTTGATTTCCGCGTTCACGGCAAATGACCGGAGAAATTCCAGCGTCAGCTCTTCGCTGTACCGGTTTATGTATCCTCCCAGAGCGGGCCCCGTGTACTTGAAGTAGGAACGCCCCGACAAATCAACCACGCTCATCGCCAGCGCATCGTCCATCGGAACCGCCGCCTGGCCGAACCGCGCGATTCCGACCTTCTCCCCAAGGGCTTTTCTTAGCGCCTTGCCGAAGCATATTCCCACGTCCTCGACTGTATGATGATCGTCGAGCTCGTAATCCCCGCTGCATGCTATTTCGAGAAAGACATGCCCGTGGCGCGACATGGCATCGAGCATATGGTCGAAGAATGGCACGCCCGTGCTGATACTCGATCTCTCGGAGGAATCGAGCACTAGCCGTATGCTTATGTCGGTTTCCGATGTCTTTCGTTTTATCTCTGCTTTTCTCATAATGGTATCGTCTCATCCGCTGCATGCGGAATTATTTCGCTTCCGGTCTGCCGTGTTTTCTAATATTCTACGCCGAGGCTGAAGGTTATTTGCCGGTCGCCGAAGGTTTTATAATAATACGGGCATAAGCAGTCAAGCCTTAAAATGATGAGCGGGGAATCCGAAAACCATAAACCGTACCCTCACCGGTCATCAGGGCCTATCCGCAATAAAAAAGTCCGCGTCTTCTTTTTTTTGTTGCTTATTGAAGCGCCTTACCTCTTAAGTTATAAGTGCCTGCGGTGCCCGTGATAGGAACCTTATATTTTTGAACCAACACTAAGCGAAAGGGGATCCCCACATCCGCAGGTGGAAATCAGGCTGCCCGAAAGGGGAGTAGGTTGAAACAGGCGTGCGGGAACCCACCTGTGATAACAGGTTCAAAATTTCGCTTCCTACACGGCATTCGCGGGTAATATAAAAAGAGAACCGCCCATGGATACCATATTCGGAATCAGATGGCGAATCGCCGATTACTCGGAGATCTTGCTGGCGTTCATCATCATCATCATTATAATCGCTTTTGTCGTTCTGCTTCGGTATAACCAGCATCTCAAAAACAAGAAGATACAGGCCGAGCAGCTGTTTCTTTTTAAAATCAAACAGCTCGGCCTGACCAACTTCCAGGTTAAAATACTTGACGGACTTGTGCATACGCTCCGTCTTTCCGACGCCAGCGTCATTCTCGACAATCCCGGCCTGTTCGAATCCGCAATAGGAAGCTTCCTGGCATACCTCAAATCCCGCGGCGAAAAAGAGGACTCCCTCGCATCGATCTGCCGCGACCTGATAATAACCTACGAAAAACTCTACAACCAGTCCACCTTTAAAACACCGCTCCAGATGATATCCGAAATGGAGATCGGCCTGCTGCTTTTTATCTCCACGAAAAACGGAATCAGCTTTATCGGTAAAATCACTCAGATCGAACCCGGGCAGTTGACACTCGCCACATTTCGCAGCGCCCGCGATATCAATATTCCAGAAGGAACCGACGCGAACGCGTTTGTCTGGAGGGCCGGAGACGCGGAGTATTCATTTAAAACCAGCGTGCTTTCCGTCGCCGGGAATTCGCTCTGTATCCGGCTTCCGGAAGAATTCAACAGGGGCAAGGAAGTACGTCATCCATACATCGACACGATCATCCCCTGCACCATCTCTCCGGCTGTCGCGGCCCAGCCGGAGGCTTCAAAAACGCCTAAAACCGACAACTCTTCACTCAGCGCCGTGATCCATAAAATCCATCAGGATGAACTTATCGTCCGCACGTCCAGGAAGCTCGATTATCGCCAGACCTACAATATCAGCTTTATACTTTCCGATTTCAAGATGCGCATTACCGCCATCGTCATAGCCGACAGGACCATACAGGAGGAAAACGTCTTTTACCTTACGTTCAGATATACCGAAATATCCGAAGCCGCCCGGAGTATTCTGAAAACCTATATCCAGGAACACCTCTAGGTGCCCGACCCGATCACAAAAAGAGGACACGCGGATACGTGTCCTCTTTTCATTTCTCTGTAAAAACCGTTCAGCTCGAATAATCCAGAGCGGCGAGCCGTCGATATGTGTTGAATCTCCAGCGAGCGTTCTCTTCCGCGGCCTTGAACAGATCCTCCGCGACGGCGGGGAATTCCCGTCGGAGCGATGCGTAACGGACCTCTCCCATTAAAAATTCCTTGAACCGATCCCATTGAGGCTCTTTTGAATCAAGAACAAAGGGGTTCTTGCCTTCCTTTTCGAGCAGCGGATTGTAACGGAACAACTGCCAGTAACCCGATTCCACGGCCCGTTTTGACTCCTCCTGCGATTTACCCATTCCCGAGCGAAGTCCATGATTTATACAGGGGGAATAGGCGATTATCACCGACGGGCCCGGATAGGCTTCCGCCTCCACCAGCGCTTTCAGGAACTGGTTCTGGTTTGCCCCCATTGCGACCTGGGCGACGTAAACATACCCGTAACTCATCGCCATCAGGCCAAGGTCTTTTTTACGGGTACGCTTGCCCGCCGCGGCAAACTGCGCCACCGCGGCCGCGGGAGTGGCTTTCGACGACTGGCCGCCGGTGTTCGAGTAAACCTCCGTATCGAGCACCAGCAGGTTCACGTCTTCCCCGGAGGCGATAACGTGGTCAAGCCCGCCGAAACCGATGTCATATGCCCAGCCGTCTCCCCCGAACACCCATACTGATCGCTTTACGAGGTAATCCCTGAACGAGAGTATTTCGGCGGCAAGCCCGCTGCCGTCTTTTTCCAGCAGCGGTAGCAGTTTCGCGGTGGCCGCTTTCGATTTTTCGGCATCGTCCTTCCCGTCCATCCATTCCTGCAGGGCCGTTTTTAATTCCGGTGAATTTCCGCCGGCAATGTACTTCTCCGCGGCGAGGACGATCCGGTTGCGCACCTTGCCCACACCGAGGAACATGCCGTATCCATACTCCGCGGCGTCCTCGAAGAGCGAACTTGCCCACGCCGGACCGCAGCCGTCGGCCCGGACACAATACGGCGTTGCCGGAGCCGAACCGCCATAAATCGAGGAACAGCCGGTGGCGTTGGCAATCATCATCCGCTCACCATAGAGCTGGGTTATGAGCTTTATATACGGCGTCTCCCCGCATCCCGCACAGGCGCCCGAAAACTCGAACAGGGGCTTCGCGAACTGGCTTCCCTTGACGGTGGTCTTGCTCATAAGATTGTCCTTGATGGACACCTTGTGCGCGAAGTATTCCCAGCGCGGCGCCTCGGCAAGCTGGGACTCGAGTGGTTTCATTATGAGCGCCTTCTGTTTGGCGGGGCATACATCCGCGCAGTTTCCGCAACCGGTACAGTCAAGGGGGCTTATCTGGATTTTGAAATGAAGCCCGTCAAGCCCCTTGCCCTTTGCTTCTATCGTAACGGTGCCCTCCGGCATGTTCTTTTTCTCATCCTCGTCGAGCAGGAACGGCCGGATAACCGCATGCGGGCAAACGTACGCGCACTGGTTGCACTGAATGCAATGCTCGCTCTGCCATTCGGGGACATTGACCGCGATTCCGCGTTTCTCATACGCCGTGGTCCCCGGGGGGAAGGTACCGTCGGCGCGGTCGATAAAAGCGCTGACCGGAAGCAGGTCCCCCTCAAGCCTGTTCATCGGGTACACGATCTTCTCGATGAACTCCGGGAGCCGCGCGCCGGACGGCTCCTCCTTCGGCGTGATTGTCTTCCATTCAGCGGGGATTTTTACTTCCACGACCATGTCCCCGCCCTTCTCCACGGCCGAGTTGTTGAGATTGACTATGTCGTCGCCCTTCTTGCCGTAGGTTTTCTTTATGGCGTTTTTCATGTCCGTCACGGCCTTTTCATAGGCTATAACATTGGCGACCTTGAAAAACGCGGCCTGCATGATCGTATTGGTACGCCCCGACATGCCGATATCCTCGGCGATCTGGGTGGCGTTAATTATAAAGAAACGAATGTTCTTCTCGGCAAGCGTTCTTTTCACCTTGTCGGGAAGACGTCGTTTCGTTTCTTCGGCGTCCCACAGGCTGTTCAATAAGAACGTTCCACCTTCTTTGATGCCTCGAAGCATATCGTACTTGTCGAGATACGCGGGAACATGACACGCAACAAAATCAGGCCTGGTGACGAGATAGGTCGAACGAATGGGCTTTTCGCCGAAACGAAGATGCGAAACGGTAACTCCGCCTGATTTCTTCGAATCGTAGGCGAAATAAGCCTGCGCGAAGAGGTCGGTATTGTCCCCGATGATTTTAATCGAATTCTTGTTTGCCCCCACCGTCCCATCGGAGCCAACTCCGTAAAATCGCGCGCTGAACGTCCCTTTCGGGACCACATCAACATCGTCCCTGACCGGCAGCGATCTGAACGTAACGTCATCGACGATGCCGATGGTGAATCCGTTCTTGGGGTCGGCGAGCTTGAGGTTTTCATACACGGCAAGGATTTGCCCCGGAGTCGTGTCCTTGGAGCTCAGGCCATATCGCCCTCCGACGACCACCGGTGCGTCTTTCCTGCCATAAAAAAGGTTTTTTACGTCGAGATAAAGCGGTTCACCCATCGCGCCGGGCTCCTTGGTCCGGTCAAGCACCGCGATGCGTTTTACCGATTTCGGAAATGCCTTGAAGAAGTGCTTCTCGGAAAACGGACGGTAGAGATGCACCTTGATGAGTCCGACCTTTTCGCCGCTGGATACGAGGTGATCGATCACATCCTGGATCGTCTCGGTTACCGAACCCATCGCGACTATTACATGCTCGGGATTCTCCGCGCCGTAATACACGAATGGCTGGTACTGCCGGCTCGTTATGTGGCTCATCTGCTGCATGTAGTGCTCGACTATATCGGGTATTGCGTCATACCAGCGATTTGACGCCTCGCGCACCTGAAAGTATATGTCCGGGTTCATCGCCGTACCCCGGGTCACCGGTTTGTTCGGATTGAGGGCGTTTTTCCTGAACCGGTCGAGCGCATCCCTGTCGAGAAGATCCGCCAGTTCGTCGAATTCGATTACCTCGATCTTCTGTATCTCATGTGATGACCGGAACCCATCAAAAAAGTGAACAAAGGGGATCTGCCCCTTGATCGCCGCCAGGTGGGCGACCGCACCGAGGTCCATGATCTCCTGTACGCTCCCGGTGGCCATCATGGCGAACCCGGTCTGCCTTGCCGCATATACGTCCGCATGGTCACCGAAAATCGAAAGGGCGTGCGCCGAGAGAGACCGTGCACTCACATGGAACACCCCCGGCAGCAACTCCCCGGAAATCTTGTACATGTTGGGGATCATGAGGAGGAGTCCCTGCGACGCCGTGTATGTCGTGGTGAGCGCACCCGCCTGCAGAGAACCGTGCACCGCCGCGGCGGCACCGGCTTCAGACTGCATTTCCACGACGCGTACCTGGTCGCCGAAAATGTTCTTCATACCGTGCGCCGCCCATTCGTCGGTATACTCGGCCATGGGCGAGGATGGGGTGATCGGATATATCGCCGCGACTTCGGTGAAGGCATACGCAACATGAGCCGCCGCCATGTTGCCGTCCATCGATTTCATAACCCGCTTTTTTATCGTTGAAGCCATGAATCTTCTCCTTTAATAAAAGATGATAATGGAATCTTCGCTACACCAGCCGTTACTGATTTCGTACGGGCCGAATGAAACCTGTTTCCGCGACGGTTAATACCGGTTCGCCTCAACAGGGATGAAACGGACCGTCCCCCGCGATGCTACAATCCCAATATACATCATTGGCATGCGGGATTCTGAATTATAAAAGCGAACTCTCCCTATTTCAATATTATTATTTCGGCGATTGGAAAATTCAAAGCATAAATTCCGTCATCCCCGAGAGTCGGCCACCTCGGTCATGCCATCTACCGTCCGTACTGACGCCCTGGCCATATATGACCATACATCCTTGACCTTGCAAACGAGGTAGACTATTCTAAAACAATGTTTTTTTATCAATACTATTTTTAGGTCCCATATGTTTTATTGAAGGATATTCGTACGTTACGGCTCTGCTCTCTAATATATTACCTCGGACATTCACACTTTCTTCGATTCGCAAATCTATTGACTTTTTCCGCAAGAGACCCGAGCATCCATGCATGAGGGGTTTAAATACTGACACCGCCGCCAGGGACCGCATTTATGAATATGAGAAGCATCGGGAATTCTGGCAGAACGGCCTGCAGCTGATAGAGGAGGTTTCCGCCTCTCTCGAGTCCTCGCTCGCCCTACTCGAAAAAAAGTACGCCGACTTCGATTCAATATATGACGAGGCGATGGATCGCATCGATGAGCTTGCGGCGATTTATTCCGGCATCAACACGATACAGGGAAGGGAATACGTGCTGCGTCTCAAATCGCTCATGCGCGAATACAGGAACCGTTACTCCATTGAAGGAATCAACTTCAACGCCCTGTATTACCTTCAATCCAGGATAAGGGAACTGCGCGATAAAAGCTTCATCGATTTCCCGCGGCTACAGCATTCCCCGCCCGAACGGGAAGCCACTCCCCGTACCGACGAACCGGGCCTGCCGATCAAGCATCGGTGGGTCACCTTCGAACGGAATGGTTCCTATTTTATCGTACCGTTCGAGAGACTCGAAATTATCGACCAACACGGGGCGGATTTGAGGCCCGATCAGGGAATGCACGGTTGCTCGTTGTATCGTGATGGCTTTCGGTTTGAAATCAGGGATATTTTCGCCTCGACGACCTCGGTAAAAACCAGGCCGGCTTTTTTCATTATCGTCGAGATGGAAGGCGTTTCCGTGTGTTATGCGGCTTCAAATATCGGGAAAAAGATTCTTTCGCGGCGGGACATCATTTCACCGAGACTCAGGTCGGTTCCCGGCGGCGGAATCTCTCGCGGTTCTCTCCGGCTCTTCGGAAGAAACCACCTTTTTATTGATCCGAATTACCAGGCCCGCAGGCCAGACTAGAACTCCTCCCCTTCGTTTTTACGAAGAAAGAAAAGCGATTTTATCTCCTCCACCGACACCCGCCCCGCCCGCACGACGGATATACTCTGCCCGCTGATATCTATGATGGTCGCCGGGGGGTGCTTTCTGCACAATTCCTCGACTAAAAGCGCTCTGTCAACGTGACCTCTGCCGGCCTTTTCCAGGTCCACGCGCTTATAAAGCGCGCTCTTTGTGAAACTCCTGTAAAGGTGCGAGAATATCAGCGGAGCATCAACGGCGGCGATTATCGATTGAAGAAATTTGCTTCGTGGAAAACGGACTCCGATAGTTTCACCGGGCCTTTCGGCGTTCTTTCTCTTCATGATAACGGTTATCTCATCGGGCCATATACGGTTGAGGAAATCGTAATCGTTTTTCGTGAGAACCGCCATGTCGTCAAGCATTCGAAAGGACGAGATCAACCTGACATAGCGTTTACGCGGATTTTTAATCGAACGGGATATTCTTTTTTCATTTTCAGGTGAGGCGAGCGCCGCGATCGCGTAGATATTATCCACGGGCAGAAGGACCAGGGAGTTCGCGCGGAGAGATTCCGACATCCTGTCGATTATCTCATCGGGCAGGGAACCGTCTTTTTTCAATTTTTTAATAACGATGCTCTCAGTTTCTCTCAATTGCATTTCGACAGCGCACCTCTTCGCAATTAATCCGGTTTTCCAGCAGGCGGGCCGTTATAAGGCCGGCGACGTTGTCCCCGTAAATACGGTAATGACAGAAATGCGCGTGGAGGCATTTCAATGAACTCGTGTCCCTGGCGCCGCCGACGCCCGCATCCATCACGCGCCGCAGATCATCCGGGAACGTCGCGTCGGCTCGTGAATCACATACGCGCTTGCGTAGAAAGTACATATGCGCATTCGCACTCTCCATCTTCATCACCAGTGAGTTATCCTGTCGGATGAACACACCTATTCTTTCGATGTAGCCCGCCTGCTCCAGATCGTGTATGCGTTCGTTGAGATACGGGCAGGTCAACCAGAGAATGTTTGAAACCGCCTCGTAATTCCATTCTCCGCCGTCCGCTTCCGGATCCAGGAGCATGATCCGCGGATATCCGTATTCACAGCGCTCGATAATTCCGTTGGCGTAAATATTCTCTCTTCCGATCTGGCGACGGATGATACTTATATCCTCCTCACTGTACGTGTAATCGAGCAATTCTAGTCCACCCCGTCTCTTGCGAAGCGTGAGAACCAGTACAGAAGCGCCAGCATCGATACCACTATCCAGAGAATCCTGAGGTGGGAGGTTTCGATGGCACCCGTTACGGTTGTGTCCTGTTTATTCATCTCTCCGGCGCCGGCCCCTTCCTGCTGTCGCAAAAATACGACCTTTTCTCCGTTCTCGATAAAGCCCGCCCGGTGGGCTTCCTCGCGAAGCAGGCGCCCGCTCCTGTGCTTTTCATATAGCCGCTGCAGGACGGCATTTTCGTCACCCAGCCTTTCGATTCTTACCTGGAGATTCTCACGTTCCCTCACGAGCCCGGAACGCTCGATAAGCCCGCTTTCGCCGAAAACGAAAAAATACACGGCGCAGAGAAAGCCCGCCAGGATTATCAGCGTTATTCTGTCACCGCTTGCCAATGCTGTAGAACACTCCCTTCCCGTTAAACGTCGCGGACTCACCCAGTTCCTCCTCTATGCGAATGAGCTGGTTGTACTTTGCTATCCGTTCCGATCTCGACGCGGAGCCGGTCTTGATCTGGCCAAGGTTGAGCCCGACGACGAGATCCGCGATGGTGGTATCCTCGGTTTCACCCGAGCGGTGTGACACCACGGCCGTATAGCCCGCACGCCGCGCCATTTCGACGGCGCGGACGGTCTCGGTGAGTGTGCCGATCTGGTTGAGCTTTATGAGTATCGAGTTCGCTATTCCTTTCTCAATGCCGGTTTTCAACCTCTCCGTATTCGTTACGAACAGATCGTCACCCACTATTTGTATTTTCCCTCCGAGACGCCCGGTCATCAGCTTCCATGCATCCCAGTCGTCCTGTGCCAGGCCGTCCTCGATGGAGATAATGGGATATTTCGCGACGAGCTTCTCGTAAAATTCAACCATCTCGGCACCGGTCCGCTCGCTTTTATCGCTGCGGGAAAAAACATATTTCTTTTTCGCCTCGTCGTAAAACTCACTCGCCGCGGGATCAAGCGCGATGAATATATCGGTCCCCGCCTTATAACCGGCGGCGGCGATGGCTTCCATGATCAGCTCCAGCGGTTCTTCGTTCGACTTGAGCGAGGGAGCGAACCCCCCCTCGTCACCCACACCGGTCGAGTATTTCTTCGCCTTGAGAACTTTCGCCAGGGCATGAAAAACCTCCGCGCCCATACGCAACGCCTCCGCGAAGCACGACGCCCCCGCCGGCATCACCATGAACTCCTGCAGATCGACATTCGAGTCGGCATGGGATCCGCCGTTCAGTATGTTCATCATCGGTACCGGTAGCTCGCACGCCCCCACTCCTCCGAGGTAGCGGTACAGGGGCATGCCGAGCGTTTCGGCGACCGCACGCGCGCACGCAAGCGACACTCCCAGCATGGCATTGGCCCCCAGCTTGGACTTGTTCGGTGTGCCGTCGAGCTCTATCAGCGTTTTATCGATGAGGATCTGGTCCATGGCATCCATCTCGATAAGGGCGCTGAAAATGGTCTCGTTTACGTTTTTAACCGCGTTCAGCACGCCCTTGCCGCCGTAACGCTTTTTATCGCCGTCACGAAGCTCGACCGCTTCGTGGTCTCCAGTTGACGCACCCGACGGCACCGCCGCTCTTCCAAAGACGCCCGACGAGAGCTCGACTTCGACCTCTACGGTCGGATTTCCCCGCGAATCCAGGATTTCGCGTGCGTTGATGTCACTTATAAGTGTCATGTCCCTTCTCCTTTTACCGGTTATATGTGCCGCCAGGACGGCGACACCCAGAAAGCCCGTACACCGTATTCGCGCACGAACAGGCAGGGTGCTTAAAGTCCCTCGCGGGTACGTTCACGCGCATTCTCCATGCCGACTGCAGGTTTTCATGATGTTGAGTTTTAAGCAAGTAAATTTTAGAGGGCCATTCAACGTAGTTTCTTGACATCCGGGCGGTGCCGGTGCGTAATCTGCGCATGGACATCCGAGCCGGCAGAATCAGGGACCGCCTGGATCGATTCAGGCAGGGACTCCCTTCAGAGGAAACGACCAAAAAGCGAAAACTATCGCGCGCGCTGGTTTTCATCAATCTTATATTACTCATTGTGATGCTTTTCGTTTTCAAGCGTCCCGTCGAACGTTCCTATCATACAACCAGCGTCGAGTTCGACGGTGCGCTGTATCGTCTTTCCATGGTCCGCGATACCCATGGCGGCGGATATCGCGCTTCTCTCAGTGTCGAGTCAACGACCGGTGAATTCAAAACCATCACCTTCGACCGGCCGCTCGCGGAGCTTTCCATTATGTATGATGACAGCGTAATCGACCGTCTCGAGCTCGGTGAGTCGACGACCCGACTTTCCCTCCATCCCGGTGAAACGAGAAACTTCGCCCGGCGCATACCGGATACCAGGCTTATCGAATTCCGCGATGCGCACCCCGAAACGCTGGTGCCGCCGAGGAGGACCATTTTTTCCCGCGATCAGCACATACCGCTGAAAGCCCGGCTGACGATCAACAGGGGTGGAAAGATATCGACGACGCTCAATTTCAATTACGAGGTGATACGGTGACCGACAGGCCCTCCTGGGACGAGTATTTCATGAAGATTGCCGATGATGTTTCGACGCGGGCCACCTGTGTGCGTCGCCGCGTTGGGGCGATTATAGTGAAGGACCGGCGAATCCTAACAACCGGTTACAACGGAGTGCCGGCCGGTATCACCCACTGTACGCCGGAAACCTGCCTGCGCACGATCTACAACGTCCCTTCGGGCGAGCGCCACGAGCTGTGCAGGGGGCTTCACGCCGAGCAGAACGCCATAATCCAGGCGGCATACCACGGCGTCTCCATAAAGGATGCCGTTATCTACATAACCAATCAGCCCTGTTCCATCTGCACCAAGATGCTCATCAACAGCGGGATCCGGACCTTCATAATTCGCGACCCGTACAACGACGCGCTCGCCCAGGAAATGATCCGCGAGGCGGGAGTGGAGATGATCGTTTACAGGGGCTAACGCAGCCGTATTTTCAGAAGGTATGGCTGGTATTCAAGCGGGTGCATGTAAATGCCGTATATCTCCCGGCCCGCCGAGAATATCTCTTTACCCGAGTAATACCACGCCTGCGCCCCTTCCTCTCCGGTCGGCAGAGCCGGCGGCTCGTAGACGGTTACGCCCCGTGCGGACCCGAGCGAGGAGAAATCCCCGAATCTCACCACCACGATTGAACCGGTCACCGTTTTGCAATAGACGATGACGTATTCACCCGTTTCCCTGTTGTACGAGAGGGAACACTCCCCCGCCACATCTCCGAAATAGCCATGCGCCCCGTCCATGCTTTTAACCCAGCCGCCGTCGGCCGCGAGAAACTCATACGCGTCCGGGTTTTCGATGCCCGCGACCGGCGCGCGCGCGATCTTGACCCGTGAGGAGCCGTTCGCGTCGATATACTGGCCCGTTGTATAAATCTTTCCGTCACGTTCGATCACGCACGATCCGAACGCCGGGAACCCGGCCGCGAAAAGGTCCGGGAGCCTTCTGAATTCTACCGTCTGTCCCGGTTTCCAGGAG
>CAZVEG010000023.1:0-37739 GCA_964625625.1 uncultured Leptospirales bacterium
TTCCCGATCGACATGTACGAGCGCAACAAGGCCTGGGAAGACCGAAACATTATATACGAACTGATTAAAGATTAACAGATTATAAGATTATAAGATTATAAGATTATGGGTAGCATGATGATCGGATTCGAGACAAGTGATCTCCCGCTTGATAAATCTTTAAATCTTTGAATCTTGAATCTTGAATCTTTGAATCTTGAATCTTGAATCTTGAATCTTTGAATCTTGAATCTTGAATCTTGAATCCATAACCCCTGGAGCGTGACATGGCAAAGAAGATACTTTTAGTCGATGACGACAGCGACCTGGTGGCGAGTCTTTCGCAGGCGCTTTCAATGAACGGATACGACGTCTCCATCGCCTACAGCGGCGCCGAAGGTCTCGCGAAGCTCCTGGAGGTGCGGCCGGACCTCATGATACTCGACGTCATGATGGAAACGGACACGGCCGGTTTCGAGATAACCTACCAGATTCGAAGCCAGAGGCCGACCTCGAAATACAAAGAGGTCAGGGAGACGCCCATAATCATGCTGACGGCGATCAACCAGGTCACGAATTCCAGGTTCTCGCTTAACGAGGGACAGAGCTTTCTTCCCGGTGTCAACGATTTCCTCACCAAACCGGTCAAGATCGACGAGCTTCTGGAGAAAGTGAAAAAGTTGATCTGAACCAAAAAATGCCTTGCCCTCCGCCCGCCTTTTGATTAACGATAACAGGCGGTATATCTGATTGATAAGGGAGATATCGAATGATATCTCCCTTTCGCGTGGTGGATGCCCAGATGAGAATTCGGCACATCGTTTTCGTCCTTCTGCTGGTGGTTGTCGCCGGGTCCGTGTACAACAACCGGAGGCTGTACCACTGGTATCTGACGGCCTATTACCAGCGCTTCCTCGGCGAGGACAGGGGTAAATCGATAGAAAAGGCCCGTGTTCTTTTCAGGGAAGAGCGGTATGACGATCTGCTCGGATACGTCGATCGCCTGATGATCCTTTACCCGGCCGATAATGACCTTCGCCGCCTGAAGGGAATGGCTCTGATAAAAACCGGACGTGAATCGGAAGGGGCGCGGATGGTCATTTCCTCACTGAGAAAGAACGAGGGCCTGTTCGCGATCGGCAGCGTCATTGAAATACTGTTTCGGGAAGGAGAGTACGCCGACCTCGCCGATATCATCTCCCGCCACGGAACACTGGGCGACTCCTACCTGATGTATGTTCACGGGGTTTCGCTTTTTCATGTCGGCCGGTTCGCGGAGGCCGAGCGGCGGCTTGCCGGGGCTCTGGATGCGGGTAAACACGATTACGACACGCTTCTCCACCTTGGCCTGGCCAGGGAGAAAAACGGCAGGACGGTCGATGCGCTCGCAACTATTGAAAAGGCCTATTCCATCGATCCTGTCCGCGCCGAGGCCAGGAAGGCTATGGCCCGTCTCTATCGCATAACGAAACAATATGACAAGGCGGAAAAGCTTTTGCGGAGGTCTCCATGATCGATCATTTTTTCCATCCGGACGGCGTCGCCATAATCGGCGCCACCGACAACCCGGCCAAGGGCGGCTACCACATTCTGCACAATACCCTGGCCGGCTATAAGGGGCGCGTATATCCCGTAAATCCGAGGTACGGGGAGATCCTCGGAACGAAGTGCTATCCCGATATCGAGTCGATTCCGGAGAACTTTGATCTGGCCATCTACTTCATCCCGGCGAAATCCCTGCCTGATACCATTCGCGCGTGCGCGAAGAAGGGGGTGAAGGCGATCATCATCGAGTCCGCCGGTTTTTCGGAGGTGGGCGAAGAGGGCCGGCGGCTGCAGAAGGAGTCGGTCGATCTGGCGCGAGGTTTCGGCATACGCCTGTGGGGTCCCAACTGCATGGGGCTGCTCGACGGGCACTCGCGGAACGTCTTTTCGTTCATGTACTCCGACAGGTGGATGACGCTCATGAAGCCCGGAACGGTTTCGCTCGTGGTGCAGAGCGGCATGCTCTCCGCGGGTTTCCTCATGATGATCCTGGAGCGCGGCGGCATGGGCATGGCGAAGGTGTGCTCGATCGGAAACAAATGCGACGTCAACGAAACGGAGCTGTTGGAATACCTTGTCGCGGACGATGAAACCGGTGTAATCGGATGCTACCTCGAGTCGATCGTCGACGGGAAGAAGTTCCTGGAGCTCGCGCGCTCAACATCCAAACCGATCGTGGTGCTGAAGGCGGGGCGGAGCGAGCAGGGCGCGAAGGCGGCGATGAGCCATACGGCGAGCCTCTCGGGCTCGGCGGCGGTCTACGAGGGGGCTTTCCGCCAGGCCGGCATCGTGCAGGTGCACGATGTGCACGAGCTCATGGACTTCTCACGCGGTTTCTCGAAAATAACCCCGTGCGGCTCGGACGGCGGCACCGCGGTGATCACGTTCTCCGGCGGGGCCGGTATCGTGACCTCGGACCTGCTGGCCGACCGCGGGCTTAAGCTCGCCGAGTTCAGCCCCGAGACGATCGCGGCGCTGAAAGAGGTTTTCCCCCCGTGGATGCAGCCATCGCACCCGGTCGACGTCTGGCCCTCGGTCGAGCTCAACGGCCTCGAACCGGTGTACGCGAAAGCAGTCGAAGCCGTGATGAAGGATCCCGACGTCGATTCGGTCATCATCGAGTCGATCGCCTGGGACTTCGCCAGCCCCGGTTATCTCGTCGCCGCCGGTGAAATGCAGAAACGGTACCGGAAACCGATCGTCCTGTGGCAGATCGGCAACGTGGAGATCAGCGAGCGCTATCGTCTCGTTGCCGAGGAGGCGGGAATCCCGGTATTCACCGAAATCAGCCGGTGCGTGGCATTCATCGCCGGGGTAAAGGCCCACTCGCGGAAGAAAGCCGGGGCGGGGGTTAAAACCTCCTGAGCTTTTCGTGTTCGAGCTCGCACTTCTTTTCCTTTTTGTTCCGGTACCAGCGATAATAGTCGAGATCGTGCGCCGGGACCATGATGCAGTTGTCGTGATCGTAGTAATCCCGGTAGTGGTTCAGGAAATGGCCGAACTCGTGCGTGGCATAGAGCGCGATTACGTCGGTAACGAGCCGTTCCGGTATTTCCTCGCCCCGCTCCGAGACGAAAAACCCGTCCCGGGAGAGGAACGGATACGTGAATATCACACCGGCCGCGCGGTAGGCGTTGTGGATATTTTCCTCCACCAGCCCGGTGGTTATGCCGTAGCGAAGCGCCACGTAGATCGGGATATCGACCTCCATGTCGGCCATGATGGTGTTGGTGAAGATGAAGTGGGCACCCTCGAGATGGCGCAACGCCATGTCCCAGAACGGGTAGGTGAGGGCGACGTCGTGGGGCGCGGCGGCGAGCATCGTGCCGTCGGCCGTTTTTATACTCTGTATTTTCTTCAATTTTTCGACATACTGCCTGTAAATACGGTCTGAAATCTCCTCCCTGCTTTTATAGCGCTCGAACCCGGTAATGTGCCGCCGCAGTGTCGTCTCCGGGGCCGAGGAGACCAGGTCGTCTATGTACTTCGCCAGGCGGTCGCGATCACTTTCGTTGTCGATGTCCAGCAGGCTTTTTTTCAGCTCGCGCATCATCGGCAGATCGTCGAGACTTTTCGTCTCTTCCCTGAACGCCTGAATGCCCTGATTCCCCTGGACGAAAAAGCTCACACGGTAGCCGAGGTATTCGTATATATAGCCTTTACACCTGTCGAGCATGTCCTGGAACTCGGCTTCCGACAGCGAGGGTAGCCTGGGGTCGATGATATGTCGTATGACGATCGGGTATTCAGCATCGACGGGGAGGTCCCTGAGCGCCGTGCCGCCGAGCGTACTGCATGATGCGACCAGGATAAATACCAGGAAGAGGCGCAGGCTTCTTTTCATTTGGCATACCTCGATTTCTTACAGCTTGGAAGATACGGCTTCCGGCGGAAGATTTCAAGCGAAATTCAGGTCCGGTTTAAACGCCTCGTCCATCCGTGGAAGACGTGCGGGTCCTGAACCGCCCGAATCGGATCATGCGTGCGCAATGCCGGTAATCCAACCCCGCCTGTTTTGAATAAAGTGGATTCGAATGTTGACAAACACGCCGGACCGGTCTATCATGCGGGTGGTAAGGACGGCGTGGTAATTATCTTGACAGGGTGAATGGTACGGGTAGCCTGAGCGCCTCTCGGGACGATAAGCGGACAATGAAAGCGTTTTTATCATACATCGGGCGAAACCTCTATTTTTCGCTGAGGGAAATAGTCAGAAACATACTGCGAAGCCTGCTGTCGAGCTTCGGGATCATCTTCCTCATAGCCTTCCTCGTGCTCTACCTTTCTCTCCGGCAGTCGATCAAGGAGTATATCGGGGGGACCCTGTTCGGGACGCTCGATATCAACGAAATAGTGGTCTCCCCGCCGGCGTCCGGCGCGGGGGAGCTGATAAGCATGGGAGGGCGGGCGGAAAAAATCGCCCCTGACAGAGTCCGGCGGATACGGAACATCCGGGGTGTCGGTGAGATTAATTCCATTTTACGGATGGAGTATCCGGCGAAAGTGAAGCTCGAGATGTTCGGCCGCTCGGTGCGGGAGTACATGCCGGTGTACGGCATCAGTCCGGCCTTTTTAAGGAAGTCGGAAAAGCGCTGGAGGCAGTTCGTTCCGGGCGCGGAGATCCCGGTCATAGTGCCGAAATTCGTCCTGGACGTCTTCAACAACCTTGCAGCGGCGCGCGGGCTTCCGCAACTGGGGGAAAAGGCGCTCTGGGGCTTTCCGATGGAGCTGGTGATCGAGACGGCCGCGCGCGGCGCGCCCGAACGCAGGAAATACGACCAGCCGGCCCGCGTTTTCGGTTTCAGCGCGGAATTGCCGCTTACGGGCCTGGTGGTTCCGTCGGACTTTATCACAGGGTTTGCCGCCGCGCATGTGGGCGACCCCGGCGCGATACGACCGGGCTTCTCGTACGCCCAGCTCGTCGTTACCGTTAAAGACGTTAAAGACCTCCCGGAAATCAGTAAAAAGATTCAGGCGCTGGGACTGAAGGTGGAATCCCAGCAGGAAATAGCGGCCAAAACCAACAAGGCGCTCGCGGTTATCGACGGTTCGTCGCTCGTTATAATGGGCATTTTTCTTTTCCTGACAGTGATCGCGATCTTTAATTCATACCTTACCATCGTCTACAATCGCAGTTATACCTTTTCACTCCAGCGGGTGATCGGCGTTTCAAAGGCCCGCATCATCCTCACGTTCGTCTTCGAGGCGGCCGTAATCGGGGCGCTATTCGGACTGATCGGTTATTATATGGGAGTAATGGCAATCGGCTATTTGAAACACAATATGCCGCACTGGGTCCCGGTTCTCAAGGGGCTCACCCTGACCCGCGACACCGGGGGGTTGCTGCCTCTGGCGGTGGGGCTCTCAGCGCTTCTGTCGTCGGTGTCGGCGTTCATACCGGCGGTCTTCGCTTCCAACATGAATCTCTTCAAGGCGGTACAGAAATAACATGTCCGGCACCGGCAGAGAAAAAACCGGCGGCGAATCGCCCCTCCTCTCGATCGAGGGCGTCAGCACCTCCTTCGGGAAGCGCAGGATTCTCGACGACGTGGGCTTTTCGGTCGATCCATCATCCATCGTCGCGATAACCGGGCGCTCGGGGGCGGGGAAGACGACGCTTCTGGGCATAATCTCGGGACTCATGAAGCCCGACAGCGGAAAGGTCGTCTACAGGGGACAGAATATCCTGAAATGGGGAGACTTCAGGCGTTCACGCTTCCGCAACCGCGAAATCGGTTTCGTGTTCCAGTTCTTCAACCTGTTGCCCGACATGACGTCATACCAGAATATCATCTACCCGGCGATAATTAGCCCCGGGTCGAGGAGCCTGAAAGAAAAGGTGGACTACCTGGTCGGCTACCTCGGGCTCGAAAAGATCCTGCACCAGTACCCGGCCACGCTTTCGGGCGGCGAGCGCCAGCGTGTCGCGGTTGCCCGCGCGATCATCAACAATCCCCGGATAATCCTGGCGGATGAACCCACCGGGAACCTGGACGAGCGGTCGGCGAGCGATATAATCAGCCTGTTCAAGACGCTGAGGGATGAAAACGGCATGGCGATCATCATCGCCACCCATGACAGCCGCACCGTGGCCGGCGCCGACGTCCATCTCAATATCGACGACGCGAGACTGCAGCGGATAGAGCCGCCGGAGCGCAGGAAAAAAGCGCGACGATCGCGATGAACGGCGACGGAAAGTCAGGGATCGGCGGGGACCAATGACGGCTGGCAGAATGTCGGTTCTGTACAGGGCGATCATCATCGTATCGCTTGTCGTCTTCAGCCTGGTGCTGCGTCTTCACAGCCTCGACAGCGATCCGCCGGATTACCTGTCGTGGAGCGCGGCCATCTATGTCGACGAGGGGTACAAGGCGCTTGATGCGCGCAACATCCTGAAATACGGCGCGCCGCGGTGGAGCGAACACGACCGCTACCGCGGTCATCGCGATGAATCGCCTTTTATCCATGCCGTTCAGCTCTGGATATTCGAGAACTGCGGCATAAAGATCGTCAACCTCAGGTATTTCAACATAACGATTTCGGTGGGAATCATCGCGCTGACGCTGTTCGTGCTGTCGTTTTTCTTCAACAAGCGGACGGTTTTTTTGCTCGGGCTCGCGATGTCGATCAACGTCATACTCCTTTTCCACAGCAGGATCGCGCTGTACGAGCTTCCCATGGTGTTTCTGTGCGTACTGCTTTTCCCGCCCATGTTCTTCTACCTGGGCCGCTCGGGCGGGATCGACCGGGCGGGCCGCATCCTCTTCCTCTTCGTCATGACGCTGTCGGTCATGCTTGTCACCTGGATGGGAATGAGGATAAAGGGGTCCTTTGCGATCTACATGGGTTCCGTGCTGGCGGCCTTCGCCTTCTCCGCGGTCCTGCCGTTCTTTAAAAACCGCACACGTTACCCTCGTATACTCGATCCCGGAAACCTCTTTCGCATGGCCATCGGCGGAATATTGCTCGTGTCCTTTGTCCTCTATGTGTGGCAGGCGAACCTCGGCTTTCAGGTGCGCTACCTCGGGAACCCGCTCATACTGCTGGGGAAAATCTGGTTTCTCGAAATCATCTATCTGCAGCCGAACACTTTTCTTATGGCGGTGTTGTGCACCCTGGCCATCCTGAAAATACTCGGCAACAGGCGCTATGTTCACTACGACAGAGAACGCTTTCTGCAATACCAGATCGATGTTTTTTTCGCGCTTCAGTTCATCTTCTCGTTCCTCGTGGTGTACATGTCTTCATACAGCCCGCTGCGTTATTTTCTGTTCTCGGAAGTGTCGATACTGTTCCTGGCCGGCCGGTTCGTGGCGAACTATGACGGGGAAATCAAGATCCTGAACGAGGGAAGAAAGACGCGGAAAGGCGCACCCCGCACGGTCCTGGTTTTCATGCTGATGTTCTATATCGTCATCCAGTTCATCATCTTCCTGGTGATGCTTTTCCTGAGCTACGAGACGCGCAAGGTGATATTCGACGATTTCTATCTCAACCTGACGCGGGGCAGTCTCAGCGGCACGGGGGCGACTTTCGTGTTTCTCCTCATAGCGGTCGTGCTGCCGCTCGTCTTCTACCTGGCGAAGAACTACGACGATTTCGTCGCCTTCATACAGAAACACATCAGCCCGAAGATGATGGTCTTCCTGCTCATCGAGGTGCAGCTCATCTACCTTCTCAGCTGGCAGTTCAACCGGACGACGACGATCCGCGACGCCATGGATTTCGTAAACACGCTTCCTTCCGGTTCGGTGATGATCGGGGACTGGGCTCCCATGCTCTGCTTCGAAAGCGACCTGAAACCGATTTATTCGAACCCGGACGACAGGCGGAACGTCGGGAACATCCCGCTGCTTCGCCCCGATTATGTGGTGGTGAAATCACATAAGAACGAGGAGGCGAAATACAACGAATACGATCCGGGCCTTATCAAACCGGAAAATTTCATTTATGGTTTCAAGGTGCAGGCGTTCGACATCAAGATTTACAGCGTGGACAAATACGCGAAAAAACGGCGCGCGACCGTCGGGACGCCCCGTAATCCGTAGGGACGCCCGACGGCAGAGACGCTCCGAGGTGCGTCTCTGCCCGGGAATACGCGCCGCGATCGATCATTCGTATATCTTCTCGTCAACCTCGCCGGCATTGGGCGCGTCCTGTTCCACGTCGCGGACGTTTTCCTTCGAGAGTACCTTGAGGTATTCCTTGTACCATTCGTTCTGTATGATGAGCTGCATGATCTCGTTGGTGCCCACCCATATCATTGAAAGCCTGATGTCCCGCACGATGCGCTCGATGGGATAGACGTTGGTATAGCCGATGCCGCCCATAACCTGCATGCAGTTGTTGGCCACCTCCCACGATGCCTCGGTGATGAATTTCTTGCTCTCCGATACCATGCGCCTCAGCCGTCCCGGATGTACCCTGCCGGAATCGATCGCGCGCGCGGTCGTGTAGGCGATCGAGCGCATGACGTCGAGCTTCTGAACGCTGTCCGCCACGCGGAAGCCGACGGCCTGGAAGTTCATTATGGGCGTCCCGAAGGCCTTGCGCATGGAGGTGTAGCGTGTGGCGATCTCGACGGCCGGTCGCACCGAACCTATGGTCATCGCCGCGGTCCCCAGGCGCTCCGGAAGCATATTGGTCTGGAACACGGGGAAGCCGCCGTTGATCCCGTTCAGTGCATAGCGCTCCGGCACGCGAACGTCGTTCAGGATGACGCGTCCCGCTCCGCCCCCGCGCACCCCCATGAGGCCGTAGATGTATTTCGATTCCACGCCCTTTGTGCGCGGCACCATGAAGCAGGTCATGCGCTGGTGGGCCGGGGCGGAGGGATCGGTCACGGCGTATACCATGAACCAGTCGGCCCCCTCGGCCCCGACGATAAAGCGCTTCTGACCGTTGATGATCCAGTCGCCGCCGTCCTTTCGGGCGGTCGTCGCGGCCCCGAAGAAATCGGAGCCGCCACGTGGCTCGGTGAGACATTCGGCGGCATAGACCTCTCCCCTGAGCAGCGGGACTACTATTTCCTTCTTCAGCTCTTCGTTGCCGTACTTGACCACGGCCTCGCAGACGATGTCGGCGCCGACGCCCCACAGGCAGGCCAGACTGTAGCTTGCCACGCCGATCTCCTCGGCCACCATGGTATCGTCCACCCAGTTAAGCCCGCGGCCCCCGTATTCCTTCGGCAGCCTTATTCCGAGGAGATTGCGCCTTCCGGCCTCCTTCAGGTATTCGTGGGGAAACTGTATTTTTTCAGCGTCCATATCGAGAATCATCTCTTTAGGGACCCAGTTGGTGAAGGCGCGGGCCTCGTCGCGAAGCTTGATCTGCTCATCGGTGAGCAAAAAGTCGAACATGGATTGACCTCCATTATTTATAACAAATTGTTATAAATATTATGAATCTGTAATATTATGTCAACCATAATCGAGCGAAATCGGGCTATCCGCTTGTGCGTCCGCCGGATGTATGTACTTCCGTAATCGATCCGGAATACTGGATTTTATAGAGGACATGGTATCTTCGGCTGAACGGCGTTATGCCTGGTGTGCTTTTATAAGGAATTTTTTATTGAACTTTCAGGCGTGTGGTTCAAGGATACCCGGTACGCTGGCGGAAACGGATCAATGGGATTCAAGGAAATAGGAAAGAAGATACAGATGGCCCGCGAGGAAAAGGGCATGACCCAGGCGGACCTCGCCGAGAGACTGGGCATATCGCAGGCCGCCCTTTCCAACTACGAGCTGGGCAAGCGCCGCCTGTACCTCGGACAGATTCAGACGCTTGCGAAAGTGCTCGATAAAAACGTCAATTATTTCATCGCCCAGGAAAAATGGTTCGAAACCGATCCTCTCGATGCGCCGACCGATCGCGAGCGCCTTCTCGGCTCCCTTGCCGAGCGGGCGTCGGTACTGAACGACGCCAATCTGCAAAGCCTCGGGGACTTTCTCGACTACCTTGAGTGGAGGCAGAATAAATATGAGTAAACCCGGTGAAGACCAGAACGGCCAGATGCAACGGGCCCGGGAGACGGGCAGAAGGCTCGGCCTGTTGGCGCGGGATCCCGGCGCGGGTCCCGCGGAGACGGCGCGCCGCCTGTTCGCGGGGCTGGCCGCGGAGGAGTATCATGCCCTGCTGGTGCCCGAGTCGTACGGCGGGAAGGGACTGAGCTATGCCGCCGCGGGATCGATCTACGAGGAGCTCAGTTATTACGGTATAGGCTTCATGCCCGCGCTCCTCACGAACGCGCACTGCGCCGAGCTCCTGAAGATAGCCGGGGCGAAACAGAAGGCGGATTACCTCGAAAAGATAGGCCGCGGCAGGAGCGTTTTCGGCTTCGGCCTTACCGAGGAGGAGGCCGGCTCGGATATCGCCGGCATACGCTGCACGGCCGATGCCACGGGGGGCGGGTACGTGCTGAACGGCGAAAAGTCGATCGTGATAAACAACTCCATCGCCGATTTCTTTATCGTAATCGCGACGACCGGTTTTTCCAGGGGGAGGGCGGGGCTAAACGCCTTCATGGTGGACGCGTCGCTTCCGGGCGTGGAGCGTGGTGCGCCGGTAGAGGGATTCGGCTTCAGGAACAGCGTGATAGGAAGGGTCCGGTTCAACAGAGTCACAATCCCCAGCGAGAGCCTCCTCGGCGAGGAGGGAAGCGGCTATTTCCTCGTGATGGAAACCTTCGACAAGGGCAGGCCGCTGGTGGCGGCCAGCTGTGTCGGCGCCGCCAGGCGGCTCCTCGATATCGTAACGGCGCACGTGCGGCGGAGGGAACAGTTCGGCAAACCGCTCTTCGCGTTCCAGGGGATATCGTTCAGGCTCGCCGACCTGGCCACCCGCCTGAGGGCGTCCAGGCTCCTCCACCTCGACGCGCTTTCGCGCATCGATGAGGGACGGGAATTCAGCATGGAGGCCTCGATGGCCAAGCTCTTCGCCAGTGAAACGCTCCGCGACATCGCCGAATTCAGCCTGGAGGCGCTCGGTTACCGCGCGTTCGGAGACGATTCCGAGGCGCGAAGCATATTCAACGACGCGCAGCTCCTCATCTCGATCGACGGCTCATCGAATGTGCAGAGAATGGTCATCGCGTCGCAGCTCTGAGGCGCGACGCCCGGTATGCGCCGCGGTATTGTTTTTCGCCCTCCTCGCTCCTTCGGGCGCGGACGCGGATATGGACGGAACACGGCTGCTGTCGCGTTATACGCGGCACTCGTATCTTCTCCGCATCAGCCTCCCGGAGGATTATGATACGTCGGAGCGCGCCTGCGACGTTCTTTACCTTCTCGACGGCGACAAATACTTCGACGAAGCCGTCGCTCTCCTAAGAAACGGAGCAGGACGGGGGCCGGGCGGGGATCTCATAATCGTCGGTATAGGCTACGAAAAGACGGCCAATCGGCGCAAACGGGATTACACGCCGGTGAAGGTGCCCGGCTTCCCGACGGGGGGCGGAGTGAAAAAATTCTACCGCTTCCTCCGGCACGAGCTTGTGCCGCGCATCGACCGGACTTACCGGACGAATGCCGTCCGCGCGGGCCGTTGTATCGCGGGGCATTCTCTCGGCGGGATCGCCGTGTGCTACGGGTTGATGTACCACCACGATCTGTTCGGACGGTTTATCGCCATCAGTCCCTCCCTGTGGTGGGGGGACGGCCTTTTCATCAACAGGTATAGAATGGATTTCTCGGGGATTACGGCCAGTTCACCGCTGCATTATTATTCGGCATCGGGCACGCTCGAGGATCCGTCCATGGACGCGCTCGCGCGGCATTACAATCGCAGGGTGCGCAGGAAAGGCGGAGAAAGGGTCGTGGTGGCTTATTCGCTGCTCGAGGGCAGGGGGCATGACGATATTTTCCCGGCCGCGCTCGTCGAAGGTCTGGGTTTCGTTTTCGCTCAGGGCGCGGGAGCGGAGCCGGCCGGAGTGCCGCCCCAGTCAGTACTATTATACCGGAAGTGAGAGGTTAACGATGAAGCGTGCGATCAATACGGCATTATCATGCCTGATTCTCCTTGGCGTGGCGGGTTGCCGCGACGGCACCCTTGAAACGGGCGAAGAGCACATACGCAGGGCGTACCCCGGCGCGGACGCGCTCAACGAAACGGCCGCATTCATCGCGGGCATGCCCCTCGCCGAAACGTCCTCGTACGCGAAGCTGGCCGCTTCGGCCGAGTACTCCCTTTACCGCAGGCGGATGGACGCCACATGGGAGCGCTTCGTGCGCAATAATCTCGAAAAAATAGAGAGCTGGCGCCGGGAAAACCTGGCGGCCGAAACGGGTACGCTTTTTTATCCGTTCAGCGGGCCGGACATCCTGAACGCGGTCACGTTTTTCCCCGAGGCCCGGGAGTATGTGATGATGGGCCTCGAATCGCCCGGCTCGGTCCCCGAGCCGCTCTCCCTCTCCCCGCGGAAGGTAGACGAGGGACTCGCGGGCGTGCGCAACGCCCTGCGGACCCTCCTGCTCCTCAACCTGTTCAGGACGCTCGAGATGCAGGCCGACCTGCGCGACGATTCCATCAGCAATACCACGGGCATCATGATGTTTTTCCTGGCGCGGTCGGGCAGGCAGATACTCGCCATCAGCCCGGTCACCGTACCCGTATCGGAGCCGGACGGAAACGCGACCGCCGTGCGCGGCGTCGAGATAATCTTCAGGAAGGGACCCGGCTCGCCGGTGCAGCGCGCCGTCTACCTGAGCGTTGATATCTCGGATGAATCCCTGAAAACTAAACCGGGATTCGTGGCCTTCATGCGGGAGAAATGCGGTACCACGACCTTCATGAAGTCGGCTTCCTACCTGCTGAGCTATGACAATTTCGAAACGCTCCGGAATCTCATACTCGAACGAAGCGGCCGTATCGTTCAGGACGATACCGCCATTCCATTCAAATACTTCGATGAGAAACGGTGGGAGATACGGCTCTTCGGCAGGTACCGGGTGCTCGAGATGTTCAAGGGGCGATTCCAGGCGGACCTCGACAGGGCCGTCAAACAGGGCTCCGCGGGTCCACTACCCTTCGCGTGCGGTTACGGATTCATTCCGGTTAAATCGAACCTGCTGATCGCGAAGCGGCGCGACGCTCACTCGAAAACCGGACCGCGGCTGTAGCGGAAAACCTCCTTCATCAGATCCCGCGCGGCCGCACCGTGCAGCAGGCGCGGCTGGCAGTAATCGTGGATGATGTAGGGGATAAGCTCGGTCTGAATATGGCGCCCATCGTAAAAATGATGCCTGGCCATGATTCCCCTGCGATGGTGTACGGTCTGCATCTGGTCGAAAAGAAAATTGCCCAGGCCGTAGAGGATAAGCCTTCCCCGGTAGAACTCGAGGCCCATCGCGCGATGCGCCGAGGACGAACCTGTTATGGTGGCGCCGAGATCGATCGCTCGATGGAACAGCCGTACCTGCGATGTCCATGGAACGGGCTCGTTTTCGTTCGTGCTCTGTACCATGATGAAGACGATGGGCGCGCCCGCCACGGCCTCGCGGACCCTGTCCTCGAACAGGCCTTTCGAAAGCCGCGCCGCGCCGGGGCCCGTATCGGTCGCCCAGGCCTCTGCCGGGCCGACCTCGTTGAAACCGGCGAAGGCGATTCGATGCTTTCCGGCCGGGATATATCGCACCGATTCGGCCTCCTCGCGGTTCCTTCCCCCGCCGTAATACGCGATGCCGGCATTCTCGAAAAGTTCCATGGTCCGCGTGTTATACTTCCCGCCGTAATCGTTATTGTGGTTGCCGGTGAGCTCGATAAGGTCGAAGCCGGAGTGGGTGAGTATTTCGAAAAAACGCGACGGCGAACAGAATCGCATCCGGTCTTTCAGCGGATACCGGCACGGCTCGAGAAAGGACACCTCGTTGGAGGTGAGCGCGAGGTCGGCCTGTGCGGTGATCGGGGCGGTTTCCCTGACGGGATAGAGCACGCTCCCCGAGCGCTCGACCGCCGCGATGAACGCGCGCGTCATGGCGGTTACGCCGGTCTGCACGACGGTACAGTTCTTCGCCGAATCCCATGGCAGGGCGCCGTGCAGGAGCAGCGGATAACGCGAGCTTCGATCGAGCGTGTAGTCGCGGCTTCGCCGGCCCCAGGGGTACACGCCGTCAATGGCGATCACCTTGAAGTGGGGCCTGAGTCCCCTGACATCGCAAACACCCAGGAACGAACGGTCGGCGGCGAGCGATTCGTCTTCGTCGAAACGGGCCGTCCGCGCCGCGGCCTTCGGGTATGCCCTGGCGAACGAAGCCGCGACGCGCTCGTCGACTGCCAGACGCATCGCGGGCCCGCCTTTCCGGCCCGGGTCGTTGAAATCCGTACCGTCCCCGCCTAAAATTCCGTCACACTGTTCTTTGCTGATCGAATCGATCGGGCTGGTGAAATGAGCCACGACGAACAGCTCTCCGCGCTGGCCGCACGCGGCCGGCATGCAGGAAAGCGGCACAAACAGCGTCGCCAGTGCGATCGCCGCGAAGTGAATGGCGGTATTTATCCGGGCGAATACCACCAGGGATGATGTCTTGAATGTGCCTGAACGGTGCATGGGTTCGTGACCGTCGGTATCAGTGATCCGCGAATCGTATCGTATCGATCGTGCGATCGCCCAGGATCGCCTTTTTGATGACTTCCATACGCGCCGTGAGGCGTCGTGCGTTTTCGTCGTCGGCCGGCGCGGGGGGAACTTTCGTCCTGATCGCGTCCAGCTCGTCGGCGATGGCGACGGGCTGGATGCTGCGGAACACGCGGCCGGACGGGTGGCGGACGATTTCGTTTACGGTCCTTATGGGAGTGATCTCGAAGCGCGGGCGGATCGACCTGTCGTGCCGTTCCAGGAACAGCGTAACGATGGCCGAATCGCGCGTGCTGAGCGCGGTCGAGGCGCCGATGGCGTGCTCGCTGGACTGGTTGGATATGAAGTTGCCGAGGCTGTAGAAGATATGGTATTTCCGGCCGTTGGCGGCCGCAAACCGCTCGGCGCGCTGGAGCACATGCGGGTGGTGCCCCATTAGGAGGTCCACGCCGCGCTCGCCGTATTCGCGCATGAGCGCGGCGTCGGCGGCGAGGGGACCGGTCAGGTACTCCGCGCCCGCGTGCACCGACATGACGATGAAGTCCGAACGCGCCTTCATCGCGTCGATCTGCCCGAGCATGAGCTCTTTTTTATAAAAATTGTTCAGATGGAAACGGCCGTTCGCCCGCGGAAACGCCGTATTGACGACACCGGTGCAGGCGATGAAGCCGACGCGGATTCCGTTTTTTTCGAACACGTACCCCGCGGCGGCCTCTTCTTCCGAGGCGCCGCCGCCGACGTGCCGGATACCGTAGTGCTTCAGGTGTTCGAGGGTTTCCAGCGCTCCCTTGATGTCCTGATCGAGGATGTGGTTGTTCGCGATGGTGACAAGCGATACCCCCGCCTTTTTGAGCGCACCGAGCACCTCGGGCCGGCAGTTGAAGACGTATGGTTTGCTCTCGAACGGGGCCGATAGCGGGAACTCCAGATTGCCGAGCGTGATGTCCGCGGCGCGAAGGCGCGGTGCGATCCGTTCGAAAAGATAATCGAAGCCGGCGTTGTTGGCCGATCCGTCCGCGGTGCCGGAGGGAAGGTCGTTCAGGCGCGCGCAGGTCTTTACGGGAATATGCATGATGATGTCGCCCACGAAGGAGACTGAAAGACCCTCCGGCTCCCGCCGGCACGCCTGGAGTAAAATGAAGAGCAGCAGGACGGGAATGAGTGTGCGGATCGCTCGTGGCATGATTCTGAACTTGATCTCCTTGAAACGGTCAGGCGGCTTCCGGACAGCAAAGCCCGGTTGCGCGGATATGTCAAACGAATTGACCGGGTTCACCGCGAAACCCTGCCGGCGGGCGATTAATCGGTTGACAAAGACGGCCGGCCTTCTATAATGAACAAATAAATAATAAATTCATTTATTTAATGTGTGTGCCCCGGGGCCGGCCGGAATCCGCGCCGTTTCCGGATCGCACGCGGGTGAACCCGGGGATGAGAAAGAAGGAAAAGCAGGAAGCGATATACGAGGCCGCGCTCAGGGTGTTCGCCCGCTACGGGTTCAGGAAGACCACGGTCGAGGACATCGCCCGCGAGCTCGGCATGACCAAGGGCAATCTGTACCTGTACGCCCGGGACAAGCGCGAATTATACGAGAAGACGGTCGAATACGCCCTGCTCCGCTGGCAGGCACGGGTACGCGAGGCGGTGGCGCTGGAAAAGGACGCCCGGTCGATGTTCATGACGATGTGCAACAAGGCCGTCGAGTACCTGGCGATGGACGAGGATTTCCGCCGCGTGCTGGTGCATGACCCCGAGATATTCCCGATGTTTCCCGTCAGGGACCCCTACGAGCGGATCAACAGGAATTCCATGGGCATGATCAGGTTTATCCTGAGCAGGGGCATGGCCGACGGATCGTTCAGGAAGGTCAACCTGCGCACGACGCCCAACGCGATATTTTCCATCTACAAGATGTTCATCATTCGAATGTATATACGGCCGGAGGGAAAGGAGATGCGAAAGGTCTTCGATGAGACCCTCGGTCTCCTGACGCGGGGACTGTACACGGACTGATAATTCTTACTCGAGGAGGCACAGGATGGCAAAGGCGGTTAAATACTTGAGTCCCGAATGGCGGGACGAGGCCGAAAAACGGCTTAAGAGCGAGCTGAGCCCCGAAAAAATGAATAACATCACCTCTTCCATGTCCAACATCTACCAGAACTGCCCGGACGGGAAGACCCGGTACCTGTTTTTCAAATTCGAGGACGGTAATTTCGCGGAACTTTCCATAGGCGACGGCGAGCCACCGGCGGCGGAGTTTCGCATAAGCGGTGATTATGAAATCTTCGCGAAAATCTCGCGCGCGGAGCTCGGCTCGCAGAAGGCGCTGATGACCGGAAAGCTGAAGCTCAAGGGGAATATGATCAAGGCGCTCAAGCTCGCCTCGATCGCGGACAGGCTCAACAAGGTCCTGTCGAAGATTCCCGCCGAGTACTGAGGACGCGCAGAAAGGTTCTGGAACATACAACCGGAGAGGTGAACAGCATGACATCACGTATGGAAAACAAGGGCCCGTATTTCATCGACTTCCCGGGCCGCGTAAAAAGCATACAGGCCGAAATGGCGAAGCAGAAGATCGACGTATACCTGGGTTCGCGGCTTCGCACCCTGTCGTGGACGCTCGACGCGTTCTGTCCCTGGCGGAGCTTCGTGGTGATTCCGGCGGAGGGGATGCCGGCCGCGTTCAGCTTCGTCATCGACGCCGCGCGCATCGCCGACGAAACCTGGATCGACGAGGACCGTGTCTTCGGCTTCGTGCCGATGGGCGGGCAGGACCAGATAGAGCTCATCAGCGAATTCATAAAAGACCAGATGAAGGGGGGGAAGGGCCGCGTCGGAATCGAGAGCGGAATGTCCAACTACCTGCCCGAGGGCTGGCTCACGCACTACGAGTATCAGCGTTATTCGGAAGCGCTCGACGGCTGCGAGCTCGTCAACGCCCATTCGATAGTCGACGCGCTTTCGATCGTCAAGGACCAGGGCACGATCAACCGTTTTCGCGAGGCATCGCGCATCGTGGACGTCGGGCACAGGGCCGTATTCGAGGCGATAAAGGACGGCGGATGGAAGGGCATGACCGAAACGGAGATTGCCGGGCTCGCGGCGCTCGCCATGCGGCGCGAGGGGAGCGAATGGGAATGGAGCTTCACCGGCGGTAACGAGATAGCCGCCGGGTATCGCACCGGCCTGGCCGGCGGCGCCTGCACGCCCGCCACGCGCAAGAAGCTCGCCGCGGGGGAGCCGCTCATGGTGGACATTCACGCCATGTTCATGCTCGGCCTGGGCGACCATTCGCACAATTATCTGATCGCGCCGGCCACCGACCGGCAGCACTGGCACGCCAGAAACTTCACGGACATCGTCGCGCTCACGCTCAAGACCTATCGCGCCGGCATAACGCCGTCAACGCTCGCAGACCGGATGATGGCCTTTGCCGAGGAGCGCGGTTTTTCCGACTACATGGTGCCCGGATTCGAGCACGGAATAGGCATGATGGGGGACGAGTGGCGGATCGGGCTCAACGACGGTCCCTTCCCGTACTGGACCAATCCCGACCATGTATACCGGGAGAACGAGGTGCTGATCTGCGCCATGCAGTACGCCTGTCCCGAGGAAAACATCGGTTTCCGCTACGAGAACCCGATCGTCATCATGAAGGACGGCTGCGACGAGATGTCGAAGTTCCCGCTCGGAATAGAGGAGATTCGTTGAGGATGGGATGAAGGCGCGGATACGTATCCGCGCCCATCCGTCGTGAAGGCGCGGATGGCGCGTGAAGCGTGAAGGCGCGGATGGCATCCGCGCTTTCATGTGTCTCATCGCGCCGGTTTTTGTTTGCTCGTTCCCTTGTGGTGATACATGCCGGCGTCGGCTTTCTGGATGAGCTCCCGGATTTTCGGGAAGGGGCCGGCCGCGGTGCCGTAGGAAAAGCATACGGACGGTCCGTCCGTCATGGTGAAGCGTGAGAGCTTTTTCATCTCGCGCGCGAATCGTTTCTCGATTTTTTCCACCTGTTCCGCCGGAGTGGGGATGATGGCCAGGAACTCGTCGCCGCCGATGCGGAACAGCATGTCGTTGTAGCGCAAACGCGTCTTGATGATCCTCGAAACCTCCCTCAGCACCTCGTCGCCTTTCGGATGCCCGAAGCCGTCGTTTATCTCCTTGAACTTGTCCACGTCGACCATGACCACCACGGCCGCGGGCTCCTCGTCGTAGCGCCGTCGCCGCGGGGATTTCGCCTTCTCGGCATCCGCTATCACCTGCTCCAGCTTGGCCCTGTTGAGGAGCCCTGTCAGGGGATCGGTAAGGCTGCGCTGGAGGGCCTGCTCGTAGAGCGCGGCGTTCGCGAAAGCGATGGCCGCGTAGTCGGCGATGGTCTGGAGGATGAGGTGCTCCATCTCGGTAAAGAGTCCGCCCGCGGTGCGGTTGACGAGCTCGATGACGCCGTACAGCGTGTCGCCAAAAACGATCGGCACAGCCATCACCGATTTCGTTTTGAATCCCGTGGCCCGGTCGACGCGGTCGCTGAATCGTTTGTCCTTCGATGTGTCGGGAACGAATATGGATCGCTTCGTCCGCGCCACCATCCCCGCTATGCCTTCTCCCATCCCCAGCCGGATGTTTTCCACCGCCTTCGTGTCGATGCCCTTCACGACGACGAAGAAGAGCTCGTCGCTGTTCGGGTCGAGCCTCATGAGGCTCCAGTTTTCGGCGTCGAAGAACAGGTGTATCTCCTCCATTATGGCGTCGAGTATCGCGCCGAATTCGAGGGAGGAGGTGATGATCTTGCCGATGCTCGAGTAGAGTCTTTTTATGTTAAAGAGTTCTTCCATGGCTCTCCGTTTTAAGGGCCGAATATTCCGCGCGGTCGGGGGATTGGAGAGTATTGCAGTCGTGCCGCTTTTTTTGCAATGATATTTCCGGGTATCACCGCTCGTACCGGGTTCGCACCGCGTCAGGCGTCCGGGCCCGCGCGATGGCGGTAAACACGGTCCCCGGACAAAAAAATCCATCTCCCCCCGTTTGTTTGATTATTATTCCGGGGGAATCCGCCGATAAGGAAAGCAGGGATTGGAACATCGTGCATGGAGACATAATCAGCGTGGACAGGGAGAGCGGCATCATGAAAAAAACGGCAATGTACCTGGTGTGCGGCGCATTCCTCGCGCTTGCGGGTATGGATCTCCATGCCCAGGAAGCCCCGAAAGAGCCCGCGAAGGAATCTTCGGGCAAGAGCCTCGGCGCCGTCGCGGACGACATAAAGTTCGAGAACGCCATGCAGTTCTACTCCATGGGCGATTACCGCAAGGCCCTTCAGATGTTCAACGAGTACCTGGAGGTTTACCTCACCGGCGCGCATCGCGGCGAAGCGCTGCGCCATGTGGCGGCCATTTACTTCGACCGCTTTGAGTACGAAAAATCGATCAGGGCCTACACGGCCATCCACGAAGAGGCCAGTAACACCGAGGAAGGCATAGAGGCGTACTATAAAACCGGGATCTGCTATTCCAAGATGGGCTACGACAACAGGGCGCAGGGCGTATTCCAGTCCATTATCGAGCTGTATCCATATTCCACGTACGCCTATCTTTCCAGGATACAGATAGATCTGTTGAAAATCATAGAAAAATAGGCGTTCCGGAAGCATTTCGCGGGATCCATATTTTCAGCGGGCCATTTCTTAAAAAATCGATAATTTGTTGACAGAAATTGTGCGGTATTCAAGTATGCGCTTTCCGAAAAGCGCGTGCGCGCCGGGTTTGCCGATATCGAGTCCGCCGCTTTATTGCGGCCGGCGCCGGATGATTCCAGGTAAAAGCTTCCCGCGGCGATATCCTGACCGTTTTTTTATATTTTTTACACGGTAACGAGCTATTATTGTGTTACATTCACTATAGTCGCGATTCCTTGTAGACGGCGTCACTGCAGCAAGATGGGCCAACCCCGTCCTCCAACCGCCAACAGCACATCGCGCCGGTTTCTGACCGCCATATTTAAGGAAAATACGTTTATCCAGGGGAGATTGACATATGCCTTTACAGAAGTTGAGAAATATCGGAATCGCCGCTCATATCGACGCGGGGAAGACCACGCTTACCGAGCGCCTGCTCTATTTTACGGGCTCCACGAGGAGGCTCGGCGAGGTGCATGACGGCCAGGCCACCATGGACTTCATGAAGCAGGAGCAGGAGCGCGGCATCACCATCGCCTCCGCGGCGATATCGTGCCAGTGGAAGGACCATGCCATCAATATCATCGACACGCCCGGGCATGTCGACTTCACCGTTGAGGTGGAGCGTTCGCTTCGCGTGATCGACGGCATGATCGGCCTCTTCTGCGCGGTCGCCGGTGTCGAACCCCAGAGCGAGACCGTGTGGAACCAGGCCGACCGCTACAAGGTGCCGCGCATCGCCTTCGTCAACAAAATGGACCGCGTCGGCGCCGATTTCGATGAGTGTATCAACCAGATGGAGAAGTACCTGGACGCCAACCCGGTTCCCTTCCAGGTGCCGATGGGCGCCGAGGAAAACTTTCTGGGTGTCATCGACATCGTCGAGCGCAAGGCGGTCGTATTCAAGGAATTCGAGCGGCTCGTGACCGAGGTCCCCGAGGAGTACAGGGAACGGTGCGAGAACGCCCGGCGTCACCTGGTGGAAAAACTGGCGGACTTCGACGAGGACATCATGCAGATGTACCTCGAGGAGAAGGACGTTCCGGTCGAGATGATAAAGAAGGCGTCGCGGTGCGCGACCATTAAAATGCTCTTTACCCCCGTTTTCTGCGGGGCGGCATACAAGAACAAGGGTGTGCAATTGCTCCTCGACGCGGTCCTGGATTACCTTCCGTCGCCGGTCGACAAGGGCGCGGTTGTCGGCATGGACGTAAAAGACACAGAGAAGACCCAGACCCGCCATCCCCTGCCGGGAGATCCCTTCTGCGCGCTGGCGTTCAAGCTGATCCACGATCCCTACGTGGGACAGCAGACTTTCGTCCGCGTATATTCGGGCAAGCTCGAGAGCGGGATGCAGGTATTCAACGCGACCAAGAGCGAGAACGAGCGCATCGGCCGTATCATGCGCATTCACGCCAAGGAGCGCGAGGAGATTTCCAGCGCGGGCCCCGGTGATATCGTCGCGCTCATCGGGATGAAATACACCAAGACCGGCGACACCCTGTGCGACATGCACCACCCGCTCGTGCTCGAGTCGATTTATATTCCGCCGGCGGTCATCGACCTCAAGGTGACGCCCCCCTCCAAGAAGGAGGAGGAGAAGCTCGGTATAGCGCTCCGCAAGCTGGCCATGGAGGATCCGTCTTTCACCGTCCGTGTGGACGATGAGACCAACGAAACCATCATCAGCGGCATGGGCGAGCTGCACCTCGAGATCATCGTGGACCGGCTCAAGACCGAGTTCAACGTGGAGGCGCAGGTGGGAGAGCCCTCCGTCGCTTTCCGCGAGGCCATCAAGAACGAGGCGCAGGCCGAGGTCAAGTACGCCAAGCAGACGGGCGGGCGCGGACAGTACGCGCACTGCGTGCTGCGCATAGAGCCCAATCCGGACAAGGGTTTCGAATTCGTCGACCATACCAAGGGCGGAGTGATTCCGCAGGAATACATGCCCTCCATCAGGAAGGGTATCGAAGGGGCCATCGCCGACGGTATTATCGCCGGGTTCCCCGTGGTCGATGTGAAGGTGGTGGTGCTGGACGGCAGTTATCACGAGGTGGACTCCTCTGACATGGCGTTCCGCACCTGCGGCTCGCTGTGCTTCAAGGAGGCCTTCCGCAAGGCGTCGCCGACCCTGCTCGAGCCGCTCATGAAGATTGAAATAAACACGCCCGACGAGTATATCGGCGAGGTGATCGGCGATCTAAACAGGCGCCGCGGCAAGGTTGAGTCCATGCGCAGGTTCCGCAAGGGCGCGCAGAAGGTGAACGGCTTCGTGCCGCTCATGGAGATGTTCGGATACGCCACGCAGCTTCGCAGCCTTTCGAGCGGCCGTGCCAATTATTCGATGGAATTCTCGCGGTACGTTCCCCTGGGCAAGGAGGTCCAGGAGAAGGTGCTCAAGGCGCTCAACGAGAAGAAGCTCCAGAAAGTGTAGGCCCGCGCGGGCCCGCGCGTAAATTTCTTATCATAAAACCTCGGGGAAAGGGGATGCGGACGACGCTCCCCTTTTCCTTTTCCCCGCTTCGGTGATCGCCGAAATCGTTCTTGTTTTGACCGGAGCTCCGCAGTATCATTATATACAGAGGCGTCGAGCGTCATGGCGGACCGTGCGCATCGGGCGGATTGCCCGAGGGAGGCGAGTACCATGCGCGGAAAGAGGGCGGCGGATATCATGGCGCGGCATGCGCCGGAGATAGACGGAGAAAGGATCCGGATACGGGAGCTTCGCCCGCACGATCACAAGAACCTCCTGCGAATGTACGCGCATTTCACTCCCAAATACGTGGCGTTCGGCCTGCCCCCGAACGAACGGACGCTCCGGCGGCGGTGGATCGGAAACCTCGAGCACGGCAGGCTGAACGTAATCGCGATGTCCGGCAGGCGTATAGTCGGTCACGCGTCCATCATCGACGTGCCGGGTAAGGATTTCTGCGAGTTCATCTTCTTCGTGCACCAGGACTTTCGAGGGCGGGGGATCGGAACGGTCCTTGCCGGGGAGATCTGCCGCAGGGCCCTGTGCCTCGGGAAAAAACGGATATGGCTCATGATCGAGAGCGCGAACGACGACGCCGTGGCGGCGGTGTACCGCATCGGGTTTAGGATCAGCGGCGTACACGGGGGCGAATACGAGATGGAGCTCGACCTGGAGCCGGTGGCGGCGATCCTCTGCATGTAGCCTCGCGGGGACGTACGGCCCTCAGAATCCGAGCATTCTGCCCGCGTTGTAGAAGATGAAACATACCGACCAGGCAAGGGCGAGCTGGTAGCCGAGTGATATGAACGCCCATCGCCAGCCGGCCTCCCGGCCCATCACCACCACCGTGGCCAGGCAGGGAACGTACAGCAGCACGAAGAGCATGAAGGTGTAGGCGGCCAGCGGCGTGATGCCGTACTCGGGCCGCCGTATCGCCTGGTCGATCGGCTGCTGCGCGCCCCCGGATCCGTTTCCCGCATGGTACAGCACGCCCATGGTGCTCACCACGACCTCCTTGGCGACGAAACCGGTAACCAGCGAAATTCCCATCTGCTGGTTGAAGCCCAACGGCTCCGTCAGCGGGGTGAGCATGGCGCCCATGCGGCCGATCATCGTGTTGCGCTTTTCCCGCGTGATCTTTTCCACTTCAAGCGACTCCAGCTTCGCGTCGAGGTCCGTCCGGAGCGCTTCTATGGCCGCGGGCGACGCCCCGTCCGCGCGCGCCCTGTCAATGGTGCGCTCGTTGTGGGACTGGAGCGAGATGATACGCGCGTCATACTCGCGCGCGACATCCGGGGATTTCGGGTACTCGCCCATGAACCAGATCACCACGGAAAACGCGAGGATGATCCCTCCCATCTTCCGGAGGTACTGCGATGCGCGGTCCCACATGTGCAGCAGGGTCGACTTGAACGTCGGGATGCGGTACGGGGGCAGCTCCATCACGAAGGGCGCGGACCCGCCGCGGAAAAAGACCATGCCGTACAGTCGCGCCGAAACGAAGGCGAGAAGGATGCCGATCAGGTAGAGCGAAAGTATGACGGTCCCGGCGTGGGCGTGGAAGAAGGCACCGGCGAAGAGGATGTAGACGGGCAATCGCGCCGAGCAGCTCATGAAGGGATTGATGAGTATGGTCAGAATCCGGTCCTGCCGGTTCTCGAGCGATCTAGTGGCCATGATCGCGGGAACATTGCAGCCGAAACCCATGATCAGCGGAATGAACGACTTGCCGTGCAGGCCCATGGTATGCATCACCCTGTCCATGATGAACGCGGCGCGCGCCATGTAGCCGGTATCCTCCATAAAACTTATGCCCATGAAGAGTATGAGAATGTTCGGAAGAAAAACGATGACGCCGCCAACGCCGCCGATCACCCCGTCGACAATCAGGTCCTTCAGCGGTCCGGCGGGCATAAGGCGCTCCACGGCGAGGCCGATATGGTGCACCCCGGCCTCGATCAGGTTCATCGGGTATTCGCCCAGGGCGAAGGTTAAATGGAACAGCGCCCAGAGAAAAAGGAAGAGGATCGGAAAGCCGAGATACCGATTGGTGATGACACGGTCGATTTTGTCCGAGAGATCCACCCTGCGCGGGGCTGTCTTCTTCACCGATTCGCGCACCGCGCCGGCGATGAAGCCGTAACGGCGGTCCGAGATTATGGTCTCTATGTCGTCATCGAATTGCCGCTCCAGGAGGGCACGGCTTTTCGTGACCTGCTCCATGATGGTTTCGTGACCGGGGAACGCCTTCAGCTTGCTGACCGCGTCGGTGTCGCGTTCGAGGAGGCGTACGGACAGCCAGCGCGTGGAATAACGCCTCCGGATCGACTCATCCTCCCACATCCTTTCCTGGATGGCGCGGATTTCGGCCTCCACGTCGTCGCCGAAGGGAATGTGGATGTGCCGCGTGATGTCATCGGTCCCCTGCGCCACCTGGACTATTTTGTCCAGGAGATCCGGTATGCCGACGGAACGCGTGCCCACCGTCTTCACCACGGGCATGCCGAGGAGCGTCCCCAGCCTGTCCGAATCGATCAGCAGGCCCTTGTTCGCCGCTTCGTCGAACATGTTGAGGGCCATCACCGAGCGGGCGCCGATGTTGATGAGCTGGGTCGTGAGGTAGAGGTTGCGCTCGAGGTTCCCGGCGTCGACGACGTTGACGATTACGTCGGGTCGGTCGTCGATGATGAAGTCGCGCGTGATGATCTCCTCCATGCTGTACGAGGTGAGGCTGTATATGCCGGGCAGGTCGATGACCCGGATCGAGACGCCTCCGTGTTTGAGGCGCCCTTCGCGTTTCTCGACGGTGACGCCGCTCCAGTTGGCCACCTTCTGCCTGGCGCCGGTGAGCGCGTTGAATATGGTGGTTTTCCCGCAGTTGGGGTTGCCCACGAGCCCGACGGTGATTTCCCTGGTCTTCATCGATGGTCTATTCCTTTCCATGGCGCCGTCGGTGCCTCCCGTGTTCGAGCGGACGGACGATGATGTCCCGTGCCTCCTCGACCCGGAGAGAGAGACGGTACTCCTTGATTGAGAGCTCTATGGGATCGCGCAGCGGCGCGTATTTGACCACGGTGATCTTTTCCCCCTTCCGGAAGCCCATGTCGATCAGTCGTTTGCGGAGGGGCGAATCGCCGAGAACCTTCACAATGGCCGCGGTCTGTCCCTCTCTGAGCTCGCTCAGGGGGCCTTCTTCCATCATGTTCTGGAGCTGATCGGTCCATTCGCGCTCCGATCCGTGCTCCGCGTCGTGAAATTCGACGAGGCGGTAAAGCCTCCGGCAGGCCTCGGGAGAAAGGTGGTGCTCGATCCGGCATGCCTCCTCGTCGGCCGAGCTCTGTTCCATGCGGAGAATTTCGCCGAAGAATCGCTTGAGGAAGGAGTGCTTGCGGTAAACGAGCTCCGCCACGCGCTTTCCCTTGTCGGTGAGCTCGATAAATCCGTATTTCTCGTAGAATATGAGGTCTTTTTCGCGGAGCTTCCCGAGCGCGGCGGTGACGCTGGGCATGGTGATCTTCAGGGTTCTGGCTATGTCTTTTACCCTCACCACCCGGTTGCGCGATGCGAGGAGCGAGATGGTCTCCATGTAATCTTCCATGTTTGCCGAGAGATCGGTGCTCTCGAAAAATTCATCCCTGCCCGCCGTATCGCCGCCCTGCTTCATGATTAGCTCCCCCGTGCATGGATATGGAGATGACGCTAAATAAATTAGTCAAGTCTAATATATTGTTGCGGGGATATTAATCAACTATATTTAAGATAAAAAGGCCGGTTTCGCTTTTACACCGATGAATTGTGTTATTTTCTTCCATTTCCCCCGGCTTTGCGTGAAGATGCACAGGCGGGCGCTAGAGTTAAATTGTGCGGTTTCACCCGCGGCGGTACGCGAGGAATCGATTTTCCGGAGGAGGAACGGCAGTCATGAAAACCGCGGGCAACATCGAAGACAAGCGCGTTTCGGTAGGGCGGGTCCTCGAGCTCATAAAGCCCGGGAACCGCGTTTTTCTCAGTAGCGGACCGGCCATTCCCGCGCTGACCGTAAAGGCGATCGTCGAGTCGGACGGGAAGAACCTGCTCGACCTGGATATTATCCAGCTCATCACGCTGGGCGACTACCTGCCGTCCGATGCCAGGCAGAGCTCCAAGTACCGCCTCAAGACGTTCAACATAGGTGAGAGCATTATACGCGACATAGGCGACGGCAAGGTTGATTTCATCCCGGCGAATCTCATGGAGATTCCGCTCATTCTCTCATCGGGCGCGGTGGGGGTCGATATCGCCATCGTGCAGACCTCGCCGCCCGACCGGCGCGGATTCCTGAATCTCGGTATAGCCGTCGACGTGGCGAATATCGCGATCAAAAACGCGGACCTCGTTATCGCCGAGGTCAACCCGGCGGTCCCGATCACCTATGGCGAGACCAGCATTCATGTAAACCAGGTCGATTACATCGTCGAGAGCCCGCTGCCGCTGCTTGAGCGCGAGCGGACGCCGTACGATTCGGTGATGGAGCGAATCGGCTGGCATGTTTCCAACATCATCGAGGACGAGTCCACGGTCGTGTTGCACGCGGGCCGGATGTTCGACGCGATCGCGAAGAATCTCCATTCGAAGAAGCGCCTGGGCGTCTACACGCACGTGATCTCGGACTGGGTGATTGACCTTGTCGAGTCCGGAGCCATTTCGCTCGACCGGGGGCGCATAAGCGGGGGCCTGGTCACAACCAGCTACTGCTACGGCACGCGCGCCCTGTACGACTATGTGGACCGCAACCCGGTATTCGAGTTCTACCCCATAGCCCGGCTGGTCAACCCGTTCGTCATCCAGCGCATCTCGCGCCTTACCAGCATCATGAACGTCAAGCGCATCGACGTGACGGGCGAGTCGGTGGTTTTCCATTCGGGCGACAACCTGCTTTCGGGCTACGAGAGCAAGCTCAACTTCGCCATAGCCGCGGCCCTGTCCAAACAGGGCAGGGCCATCGTCGCGCTCCAGTCGGTCGACCCGGAGGGCAACAGCAACATCGTAATAGCCCACGAGGAGGGGGAGCGGGTAAGGGCAACGCTGGGGGCCACGCGCTACGTGGTGACGGAGTTCGGGGTGGCGCGCCTCTTCGGCAAGTCCATCCGCGAGCGGGTGCTCGCGATGATCGACATCGCGCACCCCTCGCACCGCGAGAACCTGCTCGCAATGGCCAAGAAGTACGGCTACACCTACCCGGATCAGATATACGTCTGCGACAGCACCTGCAAATATCCGCCCGACATGGAGACCGTCAAGACCTTCGGCCCGGGCCTCGAGCTGAAGCTGCGTCCCATACTCCCCTCCGACGAGGACATGATGCGCAGGCTCTTCTACCATTTCTCGGACGAGTCCAAATACCTGCGCTATTTCGCCCGGCTCTCGATCATGCCCCACAGGGAGATGCAGAAATACGTGAATATCGACTACGAAAAGGTCTTCTCGATAGTGGGGATTTTACAGAAGGATCGCACCGAGCGCATCATCGCCGAGGCGCGTTACGCCTATTACGACCGGATCGACGCGTACGAGATGGCCTTTATCGTCGACGAGGAGTACCAGGGGCGGGGAATCGCGACCTTCCTGCTGAACTATCTCATAAAGATAGCCCGCGAGAGGGGGATCAAGCGGCTGGCGGCGACGGTGCTCCCCCAGAACGACAAGATGCTGCGCGTCTTCGAGAAGGGTGAGGTGAAGCCCGGATCGATGTTCGCCGACGGTGTGATCGAGCTGCGCTTCGAGCTATAGGGCGCTCTTCGCCGTTTTCGTCTCCTCGTCAATGACGAAATCTCCGAAAACCGAGGGGGCCTCCTCCCGCATCACGCGGAGCATCGCCAGGCATACGGCGCGAATTTCCCACTGCGCGCCGCGCGAGCACCGGAGCGCGAAGACGTGCCGCAGCTCGCGGAAGTTGGCCGAGAAAACGATCTCGCTCTCGAGCGCGTTCGGAAGCACGAAGCGCGCGTCCTCTTTCTTTATGCCCATCTCCCGCAGGCGCCTGTAGGCGAGCCGCGCGTTCTCCAGGAACTCGTCGAAGAGCGCGGCGGCTCCGGCGTTCGCCTGGATGTCGGGCGGCACGATGTAGTTGAACTCGTCCTCGCTCACGTAGCGCTGCGACTGCTGCGAAAAGCTCGCCACGCGGTGGCGCACCAGCTGGTGCGTGAACGAGCGCGAGGCCCCGCGTATGCGGAAGCTCGCCGATGCGTGTTCGAGTATTGAGTGATGGCCGTTTCTGATGCAGCGGCGGATGAAGTTCGATTCGCTCGTGTCGTCCATTTTATCGAACGAGAGGTAGCAGGTTCGCCCGGCCTCCTCGATGAGCTTCTCCGCGCGGGGCGTTACGGCAAGCAGGGTGACTTCGGGTCCGGTGATGCGCATGGCCGGCCTATATCTTCATTCCCGAAAAACCCAGGAAGGCCATCGCCATGAGTCCCGCCGTTATGAAGGTGATGGGAAGTCCCTTGAGGTTTTCGGGTATGTCCGCGATCTCGAGGCGCTCGCGAATGCCGGCCATGAGAAGGAGCGCCAGGGTGAAGCCGAGTCCCGCCCCGAGCCCCTGGACGACGGCCTTCAAAAGGCCCAGGTTCCCGGTAAGAAAGCCGGCTTCGGTATTGAGCACGGCCACGCCGAGCACCGCGCAGTTGGTGGTGATGAGCGGAAGGAAGATGCCGAGCGAGTGATAGAGCACCGGCGATACGTTTTCTATCACCATCTCGACGAACTGCACCAGGCCCGCTATTACCAGGATGAACGCGATGGTGCGCAGGTAGGCGATGTCGTACGGCACCAGCACGTACTTGTAGATGAGGAAGGTGAAAAACGAGGCCATCACCATCACGAAGACGACGGCCAGCCCCATGCCAAGCGCCGAATCGAGCTTCCGGGAAACGCCGAGGAAGGGGCACAGTCCCAGTATCTGCGAGAGCACGTAATTGTTTATGAAGATGGTCGATATCAGTATGACGAAGAGCGCCTTTATCTCCATGCCCTTACCTCCTTTTGCGCGACCTGAGCGCGTTCATGCCCCACAGCATCATGGCCAGGGTGAAGAAGGCGCCGGGCGCCAGCGTCATGATGGTGGCGGGCTCCATGCCGGGAATGAGCGTGTACCCGAAGAGCCTGTTCGATCCCAGTATCTCCCTGAAGAAGGCGAGCACCGTGAGCGTGAGGCCGAAGCCCAGTCCCATGCCGAGCCCGTCGAGGATCGAGGGGAGCACGGTGTTTTTCGAGGCGAACTCCTCCGCGCGCCCCAGGATGATACAGTTGACCACGATGAGCGGGATGAAGATGCCGAGCGCTTTATAGATGTCCGGCTGAAAGGCCTTGAGCGTGAGCTCGACGATGATGACGAAGGTGGCGATGATCGCGATGAAGATCGGGATGCGGATATGCGACGGCACGACCGCCTTGACGAGCGAAACGATGATGTTGGAGAAGATGAGCACGAAGGTGGCGGCGAGCGTCATCCAGAGCGCGTTCGACACGGAGGTCGACACGGCGAGGGTGGGGCACATGCCGATGCCCAGTATGAGGATGGGATTCTTCTCCCATATCCCCTTCGTGAATTCCCTGTAGTAATTCATCGTGCGGGTGCCTCCTGCGCCTTCGCGTGTTCTTCGAGCGCCGTCCGCAACGTCGCCATGCCTTCCTCGATACCGTCCTTGACCGCCTTCGTGGTGATGGTCGCCCCGGTTATGGCGGATACTTCGTTCTTCTGCAACAGCTCCTCGCGCATCGCCTCGTTCCAGTCACCCTTCTTGACGATCCCGATTTTCGCGGCCGCGTTTATGCCCCTGAACTGTTCCTGGAACCATGGAGACGGCTCCTCGCCCGTCTCGTGTGCCCGGCCGGTGACGACCTGGAAGAAGGTGTTGCGGCTCGCGGCCTCGAGCACCCTGGCGCCGAGGCCGGGGGTCTCGGACTGGCGTATTATAGAGATGCCGAGCACCGTGCCGGTGTCGTCCACACCCACCATGGTGCGGATGGCGCCGCTGTATCCCGGCTTCTCCGCTATGAATGCATAGGCCTTCATCGTGGCGGGACCGTCGGTCTTTTCCGCGGTCCAGTAGGTGAAGCTCCCTCCGTTAACGGCGACGCTCCGCTCCTCGCCGATCGTGTAGCCCGGAAGCACGAGTGCCAGGGCGTTCTCCTGTTTCTGCCGCTCCTGTTTCTGGATGACCGGGTGGGTGATCGCCTTTATGTGCGAAAGCGCGAAGGTCGCGACAAAGGCGGTCAGCCCGAGAATCAACGTCGATCTGAGTATGGAAGCGTTCATCTATTATGCGCCCCTTCCGTTAGAATGGCCATTGCCGGCACCGTCAAGCGCGTCCCCTTTACGTGTGCTTCGTTCCGAACACCTTCGGCCTGGTGAACCGGTCGATGAGCGGCACGGTTGAATTCATCAGGAGGATCGAGTACGAAACGCCTTCCGGGTAACCTCCCCACAGCCGTATAACGCAGGTGAGCACGCCGCAACCGAGGCCGAAGAGGATCATGCCCCGCGGCGTGACGGGCGAGGTGACCATGTCCGTCGCCATGAAGAAGGCACCGAGCACCAGTCCCCCGGAAAGCAGGTGGAAGAGCGTCGCCCCGGCGGCGTGCGCGAAGCCCGTAAGCGAGTAATAGGCGAACATGAAGACCGCGACCGTGCCGATGTAGCTTGCCGGGATATGCCAGGAGACGATGCGCTTGTAAACGAGGAAAAGCCCCCCGACGAGCAGCAGGAGCGCCGAGGTCTCGCCGACGCATCCGCCGATGTTTCCGATGAAAAGCGATTTGAGCATCTCGGGGGTGAAGAGCGTCCGGTACACGGCGTCGGGCGCGAGGCCGAGGTCGGCCAGGAGCTTCGGGCCTTCTTTCAGGGCCCCGAGCGGGGTGGCCTGGGTGATGATGTCGTACGCCTGCTCCGGGAGGCCGGCGACGTTCGAGGCCGCCTGCGAGAGGATGTTGGTCGGGCCATAGCGGTGCCACGTCGTCGTCATGTGCACCGGCCACGAGGCCATGAGGAGCGCCCTGCCGGCCAGCGCCGGGTTGAAGATATTGAAGCCGATGCCGCCGAAGAGCTGCTTGGCGACGATCACCGCGAACGCGGCCCCTATCCCGATCATCCACAGCGGCGCGTCGGGCGGCACGTTGAAGGCCAGGAGAATACCGGTGATGACGGCGGAGCCGTCGGTGACGGTGACGGGTTTTTTCATCAAAAAACAGAAGGCCGCCTCGGCCGCCACGCATACCGCCACCGAAACGATGATCAGCATGAGAGCGTTCAGGCCGAAGATATATACCGAGTACGCCGCCGCCGGGGCCATGGCGAGCACCACCAGCCACATGATGGACCTGAGCGACTGGCCGGCGTGGATATGCGGCGCGTTCGACAGCAAGAGCCCGGGGGCCGCTTTTTTCTCATCCTGCATGGTCGTTGTTCACCCCTATTCTTTCTGCCTGCGGCGCAGCTTCTCCTGCGCGAGCTTGATGAAGTGATTAAGCGGCCTGCGCGAGGGACACACGTACGCGCACGAACCGCACATGATGCAGTCGAAGGGGTGCGAGGGTTCGACGAGGTCGAGCCGCCCCTTCTCGATGGTGTTGACCATGTCGCAGGGAACCAGCCCGGCCGGGCACACGGCCACGCAGCGCCCGCAGCGTATGCAGGGCAGGTAGTCGGTCGGGCGCGCCTCTTCCTTTCCGAGCACCAGGATGCCCGAGGTGCCCTTCACCACGGGGATATCCATGCTGTCGAGCGCCGTTCCGCACATCGGTCCGCCCATGATTAGCTTGGCCGGCTCGGCGACGAGGCCGCCGCATTCCTCGATGACGTCCGAAACGCGGCTGCCGAGGCGGACCTTGTAGTTGCCCGGGTTTTTCACGCACGGTCCGGTTACGGTGACGTAGCGCTCGAAGAGCGGCTTGCCGAGCGCCACGGCCTCGCGAATGGCGAAGATGGTGCCGACGTTCTGCACGACGGTCGCCGCGTCCATGGGCAGTCCGCCCGACGGCACCTCGCGCCGGGTGAGGCTGTAGATGAGCTGCTTCTCGGCGCCCTGCGGATACTTGGTCCGGAGCGCGACGATTTTGATGTTTTCGGACGGTTTGATTTCGGCCAGCTTCTTTTTGAGCGAGCTGATCGCGTGCGGCTTGTTGTTTTCAACGCCGATAAGAGCGGTCGTAATCCCGAGTATCTTCAGCGCAATGCGGACGCCCTCGATCACCTCTCCGGGGAAGGTCTGCATGAGCATGTCGTCCACGGTGAGATAGGGCTCGCACTCCGAGCCGTTGACGATGAGCGCCTCGATCTGCCGGTTCCGCGGAGGATGTAGCTTCACCTGCGTGGGGAACGCGGCCCCCCCGAGGCCCACGACACCCGCCTCGGCGACCCGGTTGAGGAGCTCGAGGCCGCTCATCGATTCCCAGGCGGCGGGCTCGAGGGGCTTCCCGGAGGTCGAGAACGAGCCCTGCGCCTCGATCACCACGCACATCCCGCGCTTGGAATACACGGTGGGGTGCTCGGTGATCTCCACGATCCTGCCGGGCACCGACGCGTGCACGTTCGCGCTGATATAACCGTCGGCCAGCCCTATGAGCTGGCCCTCACGTACTATTTCGCCCGCCTCCACTATCGGCTTGGCGGGCTTGCCGACGTGCTGCTGAAGCGGGATGTAGCAGAGTTGCGGGACCGAGAGGTTGGAAAAGGCCTTCCCCTCGCTGAGGCGCTTGTTTTCGGGCGGATGGATCCCGCCCGAAAAGGTAGTAAAGGCCATGGGTTACCCCCTGGTCGAATAGATCTCGTCTTTGATCGGGAGTTCCTTCCTGAGGTTTTTTATGTAGGGGAAGAGCTCGCCCGCGTCCACGTAGCTGTCGCAATCGTCCATGATCCGCCGGGCGACCGTAAAATATTTATAGAGCTTCTCCTCGCCGGAGCGCTTCACCCATTTTTTCTTGAGGCACTTCACCCTGAGCACGTAGCGGTCGGGTTCGGATTCGTACTGGCGTATCACGATGCAGTTCTGACAATTTGCGCAGAAAATCTTCTCTTTAACCATCATTCACCTTCTTGACGCTGTATTCGCGGTTGTCGGGCCGGGCATTCTCTGTCAAAAGCCGAAAAAATTGTTGTAATACAACAAAATAAGCCACGTAACGCTGCGAACCTCTTATATAGAAGCCGGTGCCCCCGGGCGTCAAGAAAATTTTCTTATTTTGACGGGTATTTCATGGGTATCGGTAAGGTTCCGGGGTGTACTCCGCCATCGCGCGGAGAGCGCCGGCGCGGCGGTCCCGGAAGGCGAAAAGCGGTAATAATGGAAACGCTCACCTGGTGGCCTTCTCTCTCTCTCGGAGCAGGGGGTTGCAATGCCTTGATCTCCCGCCCGAACAGTCCTCTCGATACCGGGATGAACGGTGTCGCCGTGCCGGGTGTAAAATACGGTCCGGGCGGTTTTTATTTTCTTTACAAAAAGGCGTGCCCGAATGGATATTTTAAGCCAGCTCAAAATCAAGAGAAGGAAACGCCCATGAAGGTTTTACTGATAAATCCGCCGTACCCGTTCGAGGAATCGCCCACGCCGCCGTTCGGGATCATTTCGCTCGCCGCATATCTCGAGCGCGAGGGAGTCGAGGTGCTGGTCGAGGACTACATCGTCCGGCCGTATTCGCGCGAGCGCGTCCGCGAGGTGATTGCCTCCTTCCGGCCGAACGTGGTCGGCTCCACGGCGGTCACCATGAACGTGAAGCGCGCGCTCTCCATACTGCGCGACTACAGGGAAGAAAATCCCGAGGTGATCACCGTGATGGGAGGGCCCCACGTGAGCTTCGACGCCGACGCCATACTCGGCGGCCACCCCTTCCTCGATTACATAGTCCGCGGCGAGGGCGAGATCACCTTCACCGAAATGCTCCGCGCGCTTCAGGCCGGCACCTCCCTCGAGGGAGTGGAGGGCATATCGATGCGCTCGAACGGTTCGGTGCGGCACAACCCGGCGCGGCCGCTCATCCCCGACATCAACGTGCTTCCGTACCCGGCGCGCCACCTCATCTCGCTCTCACGCTACCGCGCGCTCGGCTTCCCGATAAACATGATCACCTCGCGGGGCTGTCCCAACAAGTGCATTTTCTGCGTGGGAAGCCGCATGGTGGGCCGCAAGGTGCGCTATCTCGACGTAAAGCGCGTCGTGGACGAGTTCGAGCTCCTCTCCACCATGAAGTTCCGCCAGATCAACATCGTGGACGACCTCTTCACCGCCAACAAGAACCGCTGTATCTCGATCTGCGAGGAGATCGTGCGCAGGGGCATCAGGCACCGCTGGACCGCCTTCGCGCGGGTCGACACGGTATCGAAGGAGCTCCTCGAGGCCATGAAGACAGCGGGCTGCACCACGCTGTGCTTCGGCATAGAGAGCGGGAACCAGGAGATACTGAACCTCGTAAAGAAGAACATCACCCTGGAGAAGGCAAAGGCCGCCGTGGACCTCTGCAACGCGGCGGGAATAGAGCCCATGACCTCGTACATCCTGGGCCTGCCGGGCGAGACGCCGGAGACCGTGCGCAAGACCATGGAGTTCGCCCGGAACCTGAGCCCCATGTACGGCTACCACATCCTCGCGCCCTTTCCCGGCACCGAGGTGCGCGAGAAGGCCGCCGAGTACGGCATGCGCATCCTCACCGACGACTGGGACCTCTACGACGCCAACCGCTCGGTGGCGGAATCCATCCACATGTCGCACGAGGAGATCGACCGCATCGTCAACGAGTTCAACGGCGGTATACGGCGCTACGTCGAGGCCCTCGGCGAGCGGAAGAAGCTGGGGGAGGTCATCTCGAACGAGGACCAGGACATGCTGGGGGGGATACTCTCGTTCGACTTCAGCGAGAAGCTCATCTCGGGGCAGGTGCTCGAGCGCTACCCGGGGCTTCCGAACGGGGCTGCGGATACAACAGTGATGACGGATTTCGCCGCGTTCGTGGAAAAGGAGATCGGCTACGGTATCTCCGATGTAGAGCGCGAGATCGCGCGCCTGAGGGCGCTCGAATGCATCGGGATCGACCGCACCGGTTCCGGCTCCAGGGTCGCCTGGGTCTAGGCCCGGGGACTGGCGGCGACCACGCAATTCTTGGTGGACCGTTTGCCCTCGTACATCGCTCCGTCGGCCCTGCTTATATTGGCGTCGAGGTCGAGCGCGTGATCGTACTCCGAAACGCCGATGGTGACCGTTACCCTCAGTTTTTTCCCTTTGAACTCCGGGCTTCCCGCCTCCACGGCCGCGCGCAGCTTTTCGGCGGCGGCCGCCGTCTGGTCAATCGTCAGCCGGGGGAAAATCAGCAGGAACTCCTCGCCGCCCCAGCGCGCGGCCATGTCCTCCTTCCGTACCGAGGCGACGAAAATGTCGGCCACGCTTTTGAGGACCACGTCCCCGCCCTCGTGGCCGTGGGTGTCGTTGAACAGCTTGAAGTCGTCGATGTCCGCCATCGCCAGCGAGAAAGGCTCTCCATGGCGTGAGGAGCGCGACAGCTCGGAAGCGAGCCGCTCGAGCGCGTAACGGCGGTTCGCAAGGCCCGTCAGCGGGTCGATCCTCGCCATCACCTCCAGGCGTTCGCGCGCCCTGTTGAGCTCCTCGTTGCGGCGCTCCAGTTCCTCCGCGTACGAGCGCAGGTCCTGGCGCGAGTGTTTCAGTTCGAGATGGGTCTGGATCCTGGCGAAGAGCTCGCGCGGGTTGAAGGGTTTCGTTATATAGTCGTGCCCTCCGGCCTCGAAACCGCGCACTATGTCGTTCGGTTCGCTCATCGCCGTAATGAAGAGCACGGGGATGTCGGCCGTCGCCGGATCGTTTCTTAAAATGCCGCAGATGGCATAGCCGTCCATGCCGGGCATCATTACATCGAGTAAGACGAGGTCGGGAAGTATCTCGCGGGCGCGCCTGATGGCCTGTTCGCCGTCGGTCGCGGTGTAAAGGTCGTAGTCATCTTTCAGGAGCTCGCCCAGGGCCCGCAGCGGGGTGGGGGCGTCATCGACGATCAGTATCTTATCTCTGCCCATTCAGGCTCCACCTCCGTCCAGTTTCTTTTTCAGCCTCGCTATAAGCCCGAGGGCGCCGTCGCCGTCGAAGTTTGCAAGCGCCTTCTCGAGGGCCGAGAGGGTTTTCGTCGCGCGCCCCGGCCATGCGGCTTTCAGCGCGGCGAAGGTATCGAGCGCCATGTAACTCCCGGCGGTCGTCTCACCGGTGAGCTTCGCCAGGAGCTCGCGCGGATCGGCTGGAGGGCCGGGAGCCGCCGCGGGTGCGATGACGACGGTACCTCCCGGGCCGGCGCGGTTGGCGAGCACGGTGTCGAGCTCGCCGCCGAACTCCCCGAGCCGTCGCGCGATTCCGCTCCCGCCTTCGGCGATCTCCTTCTCGAGGGCGGCCGCGGCCTTCTGCAGGGCCAGGGCCCCCAGCGTGCCCGCGGCCCCCTTTATGGAATGGGCCAGCCTGCGCGCGTCCTGCGTACGCCCGGCATCGATGTGCCCGCCGATATCGGAGACCGCGTTCGCGTAGAGGCCGCAGAACTGCGAAACGAGCTGGCGCAGGAAACCCTCGTCGCCCCTCATGCGGTTGAGCGCGAACTCCATATCGATTCCGCTCAGGGCGGCCGCATTACCCGGCGGGGATGTCCCTTTTCCGGCGGGTGCGGCCGGTCCCGGGGCTCCGGGGCCGATCCAGCGCGCAAGCGCGGCGAAGAGCGCGTCCGGATCCACCGGCTTGGGGAGGTGATCGTTCATCCCGGCCTCGAGGCAGCGGTCGCGGTCGCCGCTCATCGCGTATGCCGTCATCGCGACGATCGGCAGATTCTTGTAACGGGCGTCGGCGCGGATCCTGGTCGTCGCCTCCAGTCCGTCCATTACCGGCATCTGCACGTCCATGAACACAAGGTCGAAGCGTTCCCCTTCGAGCATCTCGATTGCGCGCCTGCCGTCGTCCGCCTCCTCCACTTTCATTCCTTCGGAC
>CAZVEG010000024.1:0-9657 GCA_964625625.1 uncultured Leptospirales bacterium
ATGAAATTTTCAGCAATTTTTGCTGGAGCGTTGAAAGCCATGACGACCTCCGTAATAAATAGTAGAACGGCATGCAAATGAATCTAACAATAATACAGTATATATTATATTCATTTGTATGCAATATTTTAAATATCAATATATTTGTCAATTATTCTTTTAGGGGTAGAGGTTAAAATGATTGAGTCGGATGATTTAACGATATTGAACAAAAATATTATAATGCGCTGATTTATAAATCTAAACGACCGGCCGGGGCCGGTCGTTTAGATTTATGCGGATATCTTCAGAAGCGACGATATGATTCTAATGCAGATGCGGACCGGAATAGTATTTTTTCAGCGAGGTATCGCACGCCGCACATCTGTAATCGGCCTTGCAGTGCTTCACGAACTCGCTTCGGAAATACTTGAGCATCGTCGTGATCGGCATGATCGGCGACTGGCCCAGCGCGCACAGCGACGCCTTCTTCATGAGCGTCGCCTTCTCGATCAGAAGATCGATGTCGGACTCGCTCGCGGTGCGCATGGCGAATTTTTTGACCAGGTGGTGCAGCTGCACCGTACCGACGCGGCAGGGAACGCACTGGCCGCACGACTCATGCTCGAAAAAGCTCATGATCTGGAGCAGATAGTCGACCGCGCAGGTGTCCTCGTCGCACACCAGCACAACACCCGAGCCGAGCGTGACGCCCTGCTTGATCGGCTGGTCTATGTCCAGCGGCAGGTTCATGAGATCCTTGCCGAGGATGCCGCCGGCACTCCCGCCGACATGCGCGAATTTGAACTTCTTGCCCTTCTTCAGGCCCTTGCCGTAGACGTCGATGATCTGCTTGAGCGTGGCGCCCATCGGAAGCTCCACCAGGCCCGTGCGGTTCAGCTTGCCCGACAGGCAGTAGAGCTTGGTGCCCGAACAGTTGGTGGGACCGGCCGAGCGGTACCACTCGGCGCCCTTCTCGATGATCATCGGGACCGACATGAGCGTCTCGACGTTGTTGACGTTTGAAGGGAGATTGTTGAAGCCCGAACCGCCGGGGAACGGAGGCTTGAAGCGCGGATAGCCGCGTTTACCTTCCATGGAGTTGATGAGCGAGGTCTCCTCGCCGCAGACATACGCGCCGCCGCCTTCCTTGATGAAGACGTCGAAGCTGAATTTCGAACCCATGATGTTCGCGCCAAGCATCCCCTTTTTGCGCGCCTGCTCTATCGCCGCCTGCAGGCGCTCGATGGACCGGCGATACTCGCCGCGTATGTAGATGTAACCGATCGACGCGTCGATGGCATAGCCGCAGATGGCCATCCCCTCTATCAGGAGCTGGGGATTCTCCTCCATGAGGATGCGGTCCTTGAAGGTGCCCGGCTCTCCCTCGTCGGCGTTGCAGATCACGTATTTCTGCATGGCGCCCTTGGTGACGAAGGACCACTTCATGCCGGCGGGGAACCCGGCGCCGCCGCGTCCCCTGAGTCCCGAGTCCTTGACCACGCTGATGATGTCGGACGGCGACATCGACAACGCCTTCTTCATCGACTCATAGCCGCCCTTGCCGATGTAGGAGTCGATTTTGTGCGGGTCGACCACGCCGACGTTCTCGAGCAGGCGTCTGGTCTGCTTCGGTTCGTTGATGATGCAGGCCTTCCCCTCGACCTCCCTGCCGCACTGCTCTCCGGCGGAGGCTTTCTTCTTCTTATACGAATCGAGGAGCTCCTTGATTCGCTTGGGAGTGAGGTTGCCATGGATGTCGTAGTTGACCATCATCGCCGGAGCCACCGAACACACGCCCAGGCACTCGCACTGCTCGAGGTGGAACATACCGTCCTTCGTCGATTCGCCGATGCCGATTCCCAGGGTTTTCTGCACCGCGTCGAAGATCGTCGTGGAGCCCATCACGTGGCACGGGCCGGATTTGCAGACCCGGATGACGTACTTCGCGCGGGGTTTCGTCTTGAACATCGTGTAGAAGTCGACGAACCCGGCGATGGCGCTTTCGGGGATGTTCATCTCCCCGGCGACCGTTTCGAGCGTCTCCACGTCGAGGACGTTCTTACCGGAAGCGTTCTCCAGGTCGCGCAGGATCAGCATCAGGTGCTCCCTGTCGTTGCCGTATTTCTCTATGCTTTTTCTAATCTTATCAGCTTTCATATCGCCCCCCTCACGCGCCAACCTTTTCGATTTTACACGCACAGACCTTGAACTCCGGAATCTTACATGTTGGATCCAGCGCGTCGATGGTCAGCTTGTTGGCGGCCGCTTCCGCGAAGTGGAAGGGGATGAATACGACATTTGCCATCGGACGGTCGGAGACCTTCGCCTTGATGCGAATGCTGCCGCGCCTTGTGGAAACGGCAACGAGCTCCCCGTCTTTTATGTTGAAATCGCTGGCGTCATTGGGATTGATTTCCACGTAACCTTCGCTGACTATCGCTTCGAGAATGCTTGAATTGCGGCTCATCGTGCCGGTATGGAAGTGCTCGAGCAGACGCCCGGTCGTGAGTATGACCGGGTATTCCGGATCGACCTCCTCGGCGGGAGCCGTGTATTCGATTGCGGAGAGCAGACCGAGGCCGCGGGAGAACTTGTCCTTGTGGAGAAACTGTGTCCCGGGGTGCTCGGTCGTGGGGCACGGCCACTGGATGAGTTCCTTCTCGAGGCGTGCGTACGTGATGCCGGCGTACGAGGGCGTTACCGTACGGACCTCCTCGAAGATGTCCTCCGCTCTGGAATAGTTCCAGTTCGCGCCCATGCGGTTGGCGATCTGCATTATGATCCACCAGTCGTCGCGGTTGTCTCCAACCGGCTCTACGACCCTGTGCATGATCTGGACCCGACGCTCGGTGTTCGACGCGGTTCCCTCTTTCTCGAGAAAAGAGTAACCGGGCAGAACGACGTCGGCATACTGCGCCGTCTCGGTCATTACGATATCCTGCACCACGACGAACTCGAGCTTTTCGAGCGCCTCGATGACGTGGTGCTGGTTCGGGTCCGACATTACCGGATTTTCGCCGAAAACATACAGCGCCTTCAGGTCGCCTGCAATGGCGGCGTTGAGCGACTCGACGATGGTAAGACCCGGCTTCTTCGAAAGCTCGAATCCGGGCAGCCAGGCTTTTTCGAACTTGGCCTTGTTGTCGTCGCTGGCCACGGGCTGGTAGGCCGGATACACGGCGTTGAGCGCGCCCATGTCGCAGGCGCCCTGCACGTTGTTCTGGCCGCGCAGCGGGTTGACACCGCCGCCGGCCACGCCGAGGTTACCGAGCAGCATCTGGAGATTGGCGCAGCACTTGACGCCGTTGACACCGGATTTGAACTGGGTGACGCCCATGCAGTAATACAACGCCATGGGCTTGGCCTGCGCAAGTATGCGGGCCGCCTTTACGATATCCTGAGGATTCTCGATGCCGCATATTTCCGCGACATGCTCCGGCGTGTACTTCTGGAGGGTTTTCTCGAGCTCCTCGAAGCCCTCGCAGCGGTTTTTGACATATTCGCTGTCGTAAAGCCCTTCCTTAAGGGCGACATGCGCCAGACCGTTGAGGATCGCGATGTTGGTTCCCGGTTTGATCTGAAGAAATACGTCGGCGTATTTCGCCAGCTCGATCTTCCTGGGATCGGCGACCACCAGCTTCTTTTTGTTGTGGATAACCTCTTTCTTGATCATCGAACCGATGACCGGATGGTTTTCCGTGGTGTTTGATCCTATTACGAGAAATGCCTCCGAAAGCGGTATCTCACGAATCGAGTTTGTCATTGCTCCGGAGCCGAGTGTTGCCGCCAGACCGGCGACAGTTGAGCTGTGTCAAAGTCGGGCGCAGTGATCGACATTGTTGGTTCCGATCACCGAGCGCATGAATTTCTGCATTACGTAGTTTTCTTCGTTGGTACATTTGGCGGAAGAGAAAGCCATGATGGAATCGGCGCCGCTGCGCTGCTTGATCTCGCTGAATTTCGAAGCGACCAGTCCGAGCGCCTCGTCCCATTCGGCCTCCACGAAACTCCCGTTCTTCTTTATCAGGGGCTTCGTGAGTCGCTTGTCGCTCTGCACAAAATCGAAGCCGAAACGGCCCTTCACGCAGAGGTGGCCTTTGTTGGGACCTTCTTCATTGCCCATGGCCTTGACGAGCTTCCCCTCTTTATTCGTGTAAAAGTCGATTTTGCAACCGACCCCGCAGTAAATGCATATGCTCGATTCCTTCTCGAGCTCCCACGCCTGCCCCCTGCCGAGTACCGTCTGGAAGCTGAGCGCGCCGGTCGGACACAGCTGTACGCATGTGCCGCACTGTACGCAGCTGGAATCTCCAAGCTTTTTGTAAAGATCCGAGGTAAGATGCGCATGGCCTCCGCGGCCCGCGAAATTCCAGACGCTGTTCATCTGGATCTCGCCGCACGCCTTGACGCAGCGCCCGCAGAGCACGCAGCGGTCCTCGTTGCGCTTGAGCCCCTGGCTGGATACGTAATCCTGGCCGCGTTTGTTCTTCGGGAATCCCGCCGTGGGCTGCTCCACCCCGTAGCGGAAACAGAGGGCCTGAAGCTCGCACTCGCCGTTGGCGTCGCAATAAAGACAGTTGTGATCGCCTTCCGACAGCAAAAGCTCAAGAATGCCCCTGCGAATTTCGATTATCTCGGCGTCTTCGGTGTCCACCTTCATTCCGTTCGTCGCGGGTTCGGTGCACGATGTTTTGAGCATTTGATCGTTGACTCGTACGATGCAGATACGGCATGCGCCGGTTTTACTGACCCGTGGATGATAACAGAGATAGGGGATGTCGATGCCGTTCTCGCGCGCTATTTCGAGAATGGTCTGCCCTCGACCGCCCGTTACCTCCTTACCATCGATGGTAAGCTGGATTTTTTCCATAGGTAAGGCTCCTGATTGATGTTTGCAATTTCGCTCAGTATGAGGCTCAAAGTTAATATCTATGGAGGCTCGTTGCACACGTCAAGAAAAAATACTCGGGGTCGGTGAAAAATAATTATAATATATAATATAGAATAAACATAACTCAAATATAGTTCAGCGAGACATGACCATGGCCATCATGAGCCGGCCTTCTTCCGATGTTCAGCGCCCTGGCTTTAATGAATATCCGAATGAGCTCCTCGCTGGTGCAGTCATTCCACGGGTAAAAGGAAGTCCCCTTGCAGGTGGACGGCGAAATATGTTCGAATACGCTTTCATCGAAAAAACCTGAAGTATGGGGAACGGCATAAAATGGAGAGATTCCGATCAATACCGGAAGGCCGGCGAGGAATTCCAGTCCTCTGTCGATGGACCGGTAGTTTTCGCCGGGCAGTCCGGCGATAAGGTACGCGGTTATCGGTATGGAAAGGGAGGCGGCGCCAAGGGCTATCTCGGAAAAATCATCGGGATTGTAGCACCTCTTGTTTCGGGCGAGAATCGAAGTGTTTGACGAGACAAAAGAGATGTTAAGCCGGGTGATATTCACATTCTTCAGAAATGAAAGTTTTTCCCTGTCGAGGACGGTAAAATCGATTCCGTTTTCCATGGAGATACTGTAGTTTCCTCCGGTATGCAAATCGAGAATGCCGATGACGCGTGCAAAATAGTCGAAATCCAGCATAAGATTGTCGTCTTCGAAATTGACATGCACTTTTTTGCGCGTGCCTTCCAGGGTCCTGAAAAGGGAATCGACGTCGGAAAGCGAAGACTTGCGGTGGAAGGGGAAGCCAAGCCTGACGGAGCAGAACGAACACCTCCCGGGACATCCCCGTGAGATCATTGTTGAGTAATAGCATGTGTCGGAGCTTTCCCTTACCGGGGACAGCGCCGGCCTGAAGGAGCTATGGGGATCGGACATCGCGCGATCGCTGATAACCCCGCCGCCATCGCTGAAGGAAGCGGGTGCATTGAGTATTTCGACGAGAGAAGCGTCGACCTCTCCCCGGACCGCGTAATCGACCGGAGAGTGCCGGAGAAAATATTCGGGATGTGCGCTGATTCCCGCTCCCCCGGCGAAGATCGGGGTGTTTGGAAGCGCCTTCTTCAACGAATGTGCAAGGGATATCGCATCATCGGCATAGGCGAACGCAAAGCATGAGAGCAGGATGACCGAGGGGTGATAGTCCGCGACGAGGCGGGCCATGTGTTCGTCCTCGACTCCGAAACGTTTATAGCCGGAGAAAAAGTGGCGACTGCCGAGATAGGGGGCGAGATAGCCCAACTCGCCGGGCAGGGGAATGGGCCGCCCCCTGCCGCGCACCGCGTTGAAGATGCGATGCTCGACCCGGTTTCTCCGCAATATTTCGGACAGAGTGCGCGGGCCGAGAAATGAGGCCCGCTGGGGAGTAAAGTAGAAATCCCGTACGGGCGGTATGACGATCGCGACGCGCATCCCGGGCTCAGCGAGGAAGGAGCTCCTCGCGTATTTTCCGGACAAGGGGGCCGTCTTCACGCCAGACGCGGCAGCTGTTGATGGGAAGGTATTTCGCGTGGCGGGCCCTTGTTTCGCTGTCGGTGGAAACCGGCTTTGAGGCGCGGTGGGTCCAGTAACCCTGCACGGCCGCCGGGGCCATAGAGAGAAGAAGAGTCAGGAGATGATGGCAACCGCCTGTTCCACCCGCGAGCTCCTTCGCCTTTCTGGTGAATCCTGAGCTTATGGACAGTCCCAGTACCGGCCGGAGGCTGGTTACGAGCTCTGAACATTCCTCGCGGGGAATGCCGGGCATTTCCACTTCAATCTCCCTGATTACAAGATCGGGTCCTTCGAGCAGTAGCCTGATGATCATGTTGTGCAGGATGCCGGGAGAGCGTTTTTCGCCTGAAAGGAGGTAGTACTCGTGAAGGCGTTTCTCTATCAATTCACCCTCAACTATGACACTGTTTTCACCGGCCTCGTAGGTAGACATGATGATGTTGCGTGTATGTATTCGCTTTCCTGATTTTTCCATTATTGAGCTCATCTGTCCTTCTCCGCGGCGGTGATTACGGCTCGCTGTACATTCGTCCGATACCTCATCAATAGGACGGCCGTTCAGTGTGTCAAGAATATATGATAAAGACGATATGGTGCCCGTGTCTGATGCTTCTGGGATGTTTTCCGCACCTCCGGGTGCCGGTGTTCCGGGGTCCGGGGGCGGCACCCGGGGATTCATCAAACGAAAATAATTTGCATACTGATATTTAACTATAATAATATATAACCACCATTCTGTTGTGATACTATAAATAATTGACTTTGTTCATCTGTTCGTCTATCATATCCCCGGTTCGCGGCTTCGGGCGAATCCGGTAAAAAAGAGATAATCACCACTATTTCAGGAGGGTTGGGAAATGGAAAAGACCTGGTTCAAGTCGTACGCGGGCGGCATACCGAAAAACCTCGACTATGAAAAGATCACCGTTTCAGACGCGCTTCGAAAAACGGCCGCCGAATACCCGGATAAGACGGCACTTATTTTCCTGGACGCGAAGATAACGTACAAAAAGCTGAACGACATGGTAAACAGTTTCGCCACGGCCCTTATCGACATGGGGGTCAAACCGGGCGACAAGGTTGCGATGCTGCTGCCGAACATGCCGCAGATCGTCGCGGCGTCCTACGGCGCCTGGAGGGCCGGCGCGGTGGTCGTGATGAACAACCCGCTCTACACGGACCACGAGCTCGAGTACCAGCTCAATAATTCGGAATCAACCGTCCTGGTCACCATGGACCTGCTTGCTCCGAGGATGATCGCACTTCGCCCCAAAACGAAAGTCAAGAAGATCATCGTGGCGCATATCAGGGACCATCTGGGATTTCCCAAGAAGCAACTGCTTCCGATTGTAGCGAAGGACAAGCACCGGGATATACCGAAGACCGCGGAGGTTTACGAGTGGCTCGATGTCATAAAAAAATATCCCGCCAGCGACCCGAAAATAAGCGTTGATTTCAACAGTCTCGCAAATCTGCAGTACACCGGCGGTACCACCGGTGTCAGCAAGGGGGTCATGCTTACCCACAGCAACCTCTCGTGCAACGTCCAGCAGATTCGCGCGTGGTTCCCCGATTTCGGCAAGGGAGAGCTCATAATGGCGGGCATATTGCCCTTTTTCCATTCATTCGGCCTGACAACGGTGATGAATTTCACCATCTGGATGGCCGGCACGGATATTCTCATCCCGCGTCCTGAACCGCTTGTCATTCTGCAGGCGATCCAGAAATACAAGATCAACTTTTACCCGGCCGTGCCGACGATTTATGTCGGCCTTCTGAACCATCCGGATATCGCGAAATACGATATCTCCTCGATCAAGGGCTGCTTTTCGGGTGCGGCCCCTCTGCCTGTCGAGGTAATCAAAGAGTTCGAAGCGAAGACCGGTGCCCAGATATGCGAAGGCTACGGGCTCAGCGAGACGAGCCCGGTCGCGACGATCAATCCGTGGGGCGGGAAAACAAAGGCCGGATCGATCGGCCTGCCGGTTCCGGACACGGAGCTGAAGATCGTCGACCTCGATGAAGGGACGAAGGAGATGCCGGCCGGAGAACCGGGCGAGGTGATAATAAGAGGGCCGCAGGTAACCAGCGGCTACTATAACATGCCCGATGAGAGCGCCAAGACCGTTCGGAACGGCTGGCTCTTCACCGGCGATATCGGACAGATGGACGAGGATGGTTATTTTTACATCGTGGACAGGAAGAAGGACATGATCATCGCCGGTGGTTACAACATCTATCCGCGCGATATCGACGAGGTCCTTTTCGAGCACCCGAAAATAATGGAAGCATGCGCCATCGGTATTCCGGATACCTACCGGGGCGAAACCGTAAAGGCGTTCGTTGTGCTGAAACCCGGCGAATCGATGACTTCCGAGGATGTTATCGAATACTGCAAGCAGAAGCTCGCGAAGTACAAGGTTCCCACCCAGGTCGAGTTCATCGAAACCCTCCCGAAGAGCGGTGTGGGCAAGATTCTCCGCAAGGAGCTCCGCGCGATGGAACTCAAGAAAATGGGCAAGGCCGGCTGAAGACGGTCCGTACGATCGACAAGGAAAAGGGGGGTGCGCTTGACGCACCCCCCTTTTTTTCTGGATTATACTCAGATGGTCATGATTTCGCGAAGCGGACGGTATTTTATTTCCCGGAGATCATGGTCGATCTCTTTTCTTCCGCCGCGATCATCGATGTATGAGGCGGTGAGGCGGTCGTTTATTCTTGCTCCATCTTTCAATTCAATTATGCCGTAGTCGATGAGCTGCTTAAGGTAGGTGCGGATTATCCCGAAGGCCATCTTTTGAATGTTTTCGTCACCATGGTGCTCGTGGTCGTACAATCCGAGGTTGACGTCGGCGACACGGTAGTCTCCGAAACCGGCGTCGATATTGATTCCGGTTTCGACGCCATACATCTGCCAGAACGAGACCGAGGTGAAGAATTCCAGCGTACCGGCCACCTCGCCGGAGAGCGGATATGCCAGTGAGCGCAGGTCGCGTAACGCCGGATGATCAATGGAGGAAAAAAGAGGCTGGGCGACGAATTTTTTCACCCTCCCGAGTCCGCGCCAGAAGCTCGCCTTGGCGAAATCGTGCCCCTCGAGTACGGCGCCGGCAAGCCCGTAAACGAAGTGTGCGCCGAAATACTGGGTAAGCACATCGGCATCCAGAAAAACCACGATGGTGTCGCGTGAATCGTCTGATCGGCCCGAACCGGTACCGAGGGAATAGAG
>CAZVEG010000024.1:9667-36768 GCA_964625625.1 uncultured Leptospirales bacterium
CTCGTTCCCCATGTCCGGCACATTGAGCGAATTGCACAATACTATTTCGACTCCCGGCCAGGCCTCTTTCGCCCGTAACTCGGTTTTGTCTTCCCCATCATTCTGTCTTCGATGCGAAAGAATTATCCTGTCGACAAGGTCTCCAGCCTCTTTACGGAGAAGCGCGATTTTATGGTGGATGAGATCGGCCTCGCGTTCGCCGAAGGTCGAAAAGACAACGCAGATTTCACGACCCTTTTTCAACGATGAGATTTTTTCCGGGGGATAGTCCCGGGACTCCAGCTGAACAATGCTCTTCATCGGTGCACCTCCTGCAGTGGGATATAGGAGCACTCCGCCGAAAGGCTGCCGGGCGGACACCATACGCGTTCTTCAGGATACGTGGAATCGTTCTTTCCATCCAGTTCCCGCCCACGATTCTATTTTACTTGCTTTTTTTAACAAGGACTTTTACAAACTCTCAACCAGTCCGGGAGGAATCCAATGGAAAACAAATCCGCCTTCGGCGCCAGGGAGATGTACGCGGTCGTACTACTCGCTCTCATGAATTTTTTTCTGTTCGCGGACCAGAACCTCATGGCCCCGAATCTTACCCAGATCGCACATGAGTTCGGTTTCTCCGATCTGCAGCGCGACACAAAGCTCGGGGGCAATATCTCCTTTGTTTTCTGGGTGCTCGGGGGGCTGGTTACGCTCGGGATCGGCTATCTTACCGATCTTATATCGCGGCGGAACCTGTTCATCTGGGTCATCATCATTGGAGAGATACCCTGCCTGCTGACCGGCTTCGCTCAAACCTACGACCAGCTCTTCTGGCTGAGGGCGGCCACCGGTATCGGCATCGGCGGTGCGCTTCCCCTCACCTATTCCATGATCGGCGATTACTTTTCGGCGCGGAACAGGGCGTCGGCGGCCGCCTGGCTCGGCCTGGCACAGGGAATGGGAATAGCGGCCGGCCAGCTTCTTGCGGGTTTCATCGGCACGGCACACGGCTGGAGGCTGCCCTTCATCATCGTGGCCCTTCCCAATTTCGTATTTATCATACTTTTCTGGCTGACGGTCAAAGAGCCGGTGCGCGGTAACGCCGAGGAGAGCCTTCGCGACCTGATTGAAAGCGGCAAGGCATATACCGGACGCATCAACTGGAAACTGTACAGGGATCTTTTCAAGATCAAGACAAACATCCTGATATTCCTGCAGGGCATTCCCGGAACTGTCCCGTGGGGTGTGTTCTTCATATTCCTCAACGACTTCTATTCGCAGGACAAGGGCTTCTCCGTCGAGGTTGCCACGCTCATTGTGATGACGGTCGGTGGCGCGGCGATCATCGGTGCCTTCGTCGGCGGCCTCTGGGGGAATAAACTGTATAATATCAATCCCCGGTATCTCCCGCTTCTGTGCGGGTCGACGACCCTGCTCGGTATAATACCCATGGCTCTTCTGCTGAACTATCCATCACAGATCGGCGTGGAGAACCCGAGCATGATCCTGCCGCTGGCCATCGGTTTTATAACCGGCTTCACAATCACCATTACCGGGCCGAACGTGAAGGCTATTCTGCTTAATGTCAATTCCCCGGAGACACGGGGATCGATCTTCTCGCTGTTCAACCTGACCGATGACCTCGGAAAGGGGTTCGGGCCGGTGATAATCAGCCTGCTTATAGTCGCTTTCGGCAGGGTCTGGGCGTTCAATATCGCGAACCTCTTCTGGCTTGTGTGCGGTGTGCTGCTGCTGGTAATGATAAGGACCTTCCCGCGGGATGAAGCTTCTTTGAATGAACTTCTCAGGCGAAGGGCCAGTGAAATGAAGAACTGACCGATAAAACCATCAAACACCGTATTCAGATACGGACAAAAAAACGGCGGACAGTTGATGTCCGCCGTTTTCTATCATCTGCGGACTGTGCTTATAGCGGAACCGGGAAAAGTATCCCGCCGAATATGAGATAAGCGATAATCAGCGTCCAGATGATGTTGAAGAGCTGAGCCACGGAAAAAGCGAGTGCCGGCTTTCCGCCACCCATCGAGATAAGCTCCTTGAACTGCGTCTCGAGACCGATACAGAGGAACGCGAGGGTAAACCACCACACCCTGATGTCCTTCGTTATATCGGTAACCGCTTTCGCGTCGGCTTCCGCCATGAAGAACGAAAAGAAGATTGAGGCGATGATGAAACCGAGGACGAACTTCGGGAAACGCGTCCAGATCTCCTTGAGGCCCGGTTTTTCACCGGTGGTAGCACCCTGCTTCATCGAGAACCAGACCGCGAGCACGAACGCGGCGACACCGATGAGCACGTTCTGCGCCATCTTGACGACAACCGCGACGGACATTGCCTGATCGCCGGCTATAGCGCCTGCAGCCACCACCGCTCCGGTGGTATCGATCGTTCCCCCGATCCATGCTCCGGCGACCGCGGGGGGCATGCCGACCCACTTGGCGATCAGAGGCTGAAGGATGAGCATCGGTATGGCCATCAGAAGAACAAGTGAAATGGTATGACTGACTTTTTTTGAATCACCTTTCACCGCGCCACCGGCCGCGATTGCCGCCGAAACGCCGCAAATCGACACCGCAGAGGCAAGGATGGAAGCGAACTCCTCATCGAGCCCCAGTTTTTTCGCAAACCAGTAACAGAGGTAAAACACGGCGGCGATGACCACAACGGCCTGAACCATGCCGTAAGCGCCGACCTTGACGATGGTCGTGAAAAGAACCTCGGCGCCCAGCATTACAAGACCGATCTTGATGAAATACTCGGTCTTGATCGCGGTCTTGAGCCATTCCGGTACGCCCACCGTGTTACTGATAAGCAGGCCGAAAATAAGGGCCCAGAACACCACCTCGAGGCCGTAGTAACTGACCGTGTCATTACCGGCTATGAAAAACGCCAGCGCCGACAGTATGAAGATTATGGGGAACCCGGCGGCGAACTTCCCGGCCGGCAGTCCCATAAGAATCATACCGATCATCCCGAGCACCCACAGGCCGACCAGCAGGTACAGGGCGAGCATCAGGTTATCCTTCGAGAAAACCTTGCCCACCGTGGCGCCGGCGGTTCCGGCGATATCCTTGCCAAGTTTTTCGGCTTTCTTTTTCAGATCGCCGTCCTTGGTTTCCTTCGCGGCCGCCTCAAACTTCTTGGCGGATTCGCTGATCGCCTTCCGGTCCTTGGCGTCGAGCGCGGTCTTGAGGGCCGCGGCTTCCGTGGCCAGTGCGTCCTCCTTCTTGGCGTCGGCATCCTTCGCCAGTCCATCAACCTTCGTTACCCACTTCTCTATCTTTGTCTGGAACGAACCGTCGGTAACCCACTTGAACTTCGGGGCCTTGAACGTGAAACCGGCCATGAAGATGATCAGGATCAAAAATCCAATCCAGACCGACATCCAATCGTCTGATTTGATTAGATTGGACCATCGACTTGCGGCTTTCTTGTCGTCCATACAGTACCCTCCTGAGATTAGTTGTTCTTCGCAAAACGATTGTAAATGTGGGAAATGCATCGTGCTGATAAATTAATACGATACTATACGATTATTGTCAATCCCCTGAATGCATTAAATTTTTATAAAGAGGTCTAGAGCGGAACATCCTGGAAGCTGAAAACGGAGTTGACGGTGGAACGTCTCATCGCCCGTTGAAAAGAGGGATGAGAGTCCAACCGTCGGGAATCCTTAGGCGAGAATATGTACAATTCGGATTGAGATGTATGATTGTGCAGTCTATTTCTTCCTGGGATCGGTAAACGGCGGATCGTCGCTCACCAGTGTGGCGGCGATATCGATTTCCCTGGTATTGACTTTTTCCCCCGGAGCGTGGAACCACTCGATCACCACCCTGTTTTTGCTTGCCAGGACGTCCCGGACGACTCCCCTGCTCATGGAATTCGAAGCGCCGTAGAGAACGACCATTCCGGGGACCAGCTCGGCGGTTTGCGGGGTGTGATATTTTGTTACCAGCGTTTTTACCCAGCCTTTCTTACCCCGCTCCGTCGCGTGAGAATTGTGAAGCCATTCCACCTCGCTCTTTCCCCTGGTCGCATCGCTTGCCGGTGTAATCAACCTGGCCCTGCCGAACTGGGCGGAAAACAGGTGGCAGTCGAAATAACAGGCCAGCACATCGGACGGTGTCGCCGTGCCGGTAACGGGAAGGTCCTTATTCTCCTTGACCTTCCCGGCCGTTTCATTCCCGGCAATGGAGACTTTGATTTCTTTTTTAACGGTATTCTGCCCCGCGGTCTGTGTTCCGGCGCACGCGACGCATAAAAACGCGAGAACGGCCGCTACCAGGAAGGGATTGGGACGATCGATCGCCATAAAAATCCTCCATATGACTGCACATTCAGGGATGAGCCATGGCATGGAAATCGTTGGTCGTATCTCGAAGATGAGATTCCGATTACATGCGGAATGTCAATCAATAATTGGAAGGAAGCCGTCACGAAATCCGAAAGTTCCGTGACGGCGGGTATTAAACGATCTCAGGCCTTTCGTCTGGAAAGCTCTTCGGCCCGAAGCTCCTTGCGGAGGATTTTCCCCACTGTCGATTCCGGCAGCTGTACGCGAAACTCGATTTCGGCCGGGAGCTTGTAGGTCGCGAGTTTGCCCCTGCAGTATTCGAGCAGTTCTTCTTTCGTTGCCGTTGCACCCTCTTTCAGTACCACGAAGACCTTGATGTTCTCTCCGCGCCTGGCATCCGGAACGCCGATCGCGCAGGCCTTCATTACCTTGGGATGTTCGTAAAAAATCTCGTCGATTTCCCTCGGATATACGTTATAGCCGCTGGAAATGATAAGGTCCTTCTTGCGGTCGACGACGAAGAAATAACCGTCGGCATCCATATAGGCGATATCACCGGAAAACAGCCAGCCGTTCTTGAGCGATTTCTTCGTTTCCTCGGGTTTGTTGAGATAGCCCCTGGTTATCTGCGGGCCGCGGAAGATCATCTCTCCGGCCTTGCCGACCGGCATTTCCTTTTTGCCGGTTTCGATGTCGACGATCTTCACCTCCGTGTCCGGATACGGGACTCCGATCGAGCCGACCTTGGAGAGGCCGAGGTATGGATTGAGATGCGTCTGAGGCGAGGTCTCCGTCATGCCGAAGCCTTCGTTGATTTCGACGCCGGTGAGCTCCTTGAATTGATTCAGCACCTCGACGGGAAGCGATGAGCCACCGGAGGTCATAAGCTTGAAACAGCGCAGGTCGGTCTTCTTTAAATCCGGGTGCTGGAGCATACCCACGTACATGGTCGGCACCAGCGGAGACATTGTGGGGCGATACGCGCGTATGGCCTCGAGCAGTTCTTTCGGCTGGGGTTTCGGCACTAGCACGGCCGTCCACGCCATCGATATCGGGAGATTCATCGCGGCGGACATGCCGAGGACATGAAAGATGGGTGGTGCGGCCAGTGCGATCTCGGCTCCCCTGTCGGCCTTGAACCAGGACTGGTACATCTGAACCATGCAGCTGAGGTTTTTGTGGGTGAGGATGGCGCCCTTGGCAACACCGGTCGTTCCGCCGGTGTACTGGTATACCGCGGTGTCCTCGAATTTTACATCCACCTTCGGAGGATTCGGAGCGTATTTGTCGATACAATCTTTCCACCTGTATACATCCGGCGCACTTTGAACATCGGCGTGCAGCCCCTTCTTCTTCGCCACCAGCGGGAAAAGATAGTTCTTCGGAAACGGCAGGTAATCTCCCATAGACGTGTGGACGATCTGCTTTATTTTCGTATTGGAGCGGATTTTTATCATCCGGTTGGCAAGGAGGTCGAGCGCCACGAGTACTTTGGCGCCGGAATCCCTGTACTGGTATTCAAGCTCCCTGTCGCTGTATAAGGGATTGTTCATCACGGCGATTGCGCCGATTTTGAGCGTGGCGTAATAGGCGACGACGCAGGGTATGCAGTTCGGAAGGAGTATGGCGACGGCATCGCCCTTCTTCACGCCGAAATCGGCAAGGCACGCGGCGAACCGGTAGACCATATCCTTCAGTTCCCGGTATTTGACCGTATATCCCTGGAAGATCAGGGCGGTATGCTCGGGATAATCGCGGGCCGAGATCTCGAGAAATTCGGGCAGCGGAATTTTCCTGTACGATATTTCAGGCGGGCACTCCATGGTGTAGTGCTTGAGCCACGGCTTGTTCGCGTACGAGGGAACGGACGTTTTCCTGGATTTTGTTTCCTTGCTCCCGGTTGATTTTATGGCCATGACGGGCTCCTTGATATTTATTTATATACTATAAGTTTACTATATGTATCACCATCATATTGTCAGATTAGTATAATCGTCAAGTGTAAAAAACCGCGCCCCGGGCATTATTACCCGTCGCTCGGAATGGGGAGGCGGGAGCTCATCGCCAAGATCACGGCATAAGCGAACGGTACCCTGCCCGGGAATCTTTTCAGGATTTATGTGAATTTAATTCATCTCGCCGCCGCGAACCCTGAAGAAATGCGGGATGAGCGGTTCGCGTGCGATTCCCGAACGGATTTGTCGCCGCTTGCGCCTGCGATCTTTGCCATGATTCAAAATCTTAAAAAAACCAGCCGGACGGTAAATCTTGTTGACAGAATTAATATATTCATGTACAATCCCTCGTTAATATACATATAATGCGGAATAAATGGTGGTCATTAAAACTTTCGGCTCCGCCGGCACTGCAGCCCTGACCGGGAGACGAAAGAGGTGTTGTTTATCAATAGATTGGAGGCCATCATGATCAAGGGCTTGGCATCAACGGCGATTATACTCGGCTTATTTCTGTCTCCCGCAACCCTCATGGCGGGTGGAGACGACGCACCGTGTGCAACCAATTATCCCATCGTACTCGCACACGGGATGGGTGCGACGGACGACATGCTTGGTGTCATAGATTACTGGTGGGGAATAGAGGGGGCCCTCGAGGACGAAGGCGCCAGCGTGTACGTCACCGCCGTCAACTGCATGGACAGCACGGCCAGCAAGGCCCTTCAGTTCAAGCAGCAGTATCTCCAGGTGCTTGCCGTGACCGGCAAGGCGAAAGCCAATATCATCGGTCATTCACACGGCACCGTTTATACCAGATATGCGATTTCCAATCTGGGACTAGCCCCGAAAGTCGCGTCGCACACCAGTATGTGCGGACCGCACCGGGGCAGCGCCGTCGCCGATGTCCTCATCAACGTGCTTCCCGACGCGGGAGAATGGCTGGTGGGCGCGACCCTGGACGTGGTATACGCGTTTCTCCTGGGCGACAGCAGTCCGGACAGCCTGCAGAACGCGTACGATGTATCACGACCGTTCATGAACAATGTATTCAATCCCAATACCCCCAATATGTCCGGCGTGTATTACCAGAGCTGGGCTACGAAAATCAAGACCATCACTCCTGACCTCATCCTGGAGCCCACGTGGCTGTTGCTCCTCTTCTATGAAGGGGCGAATGACGGCCTTGTTTCGATCAACTCCGCGAAATGGGGCACTTTCCGGGGCACCGAAGAGGGGGCCTGGTGGGCCGGTGGGGTATCGCACATAAACGCGATCAATCATTTCTTCGGCATAACACCGGGATTCGACGCTCCGCAGTTTTATGTCGATATAGTGAGCGATTTAAAGAACAAAGGTTATTGATACAATTTTCCCATAGCGTATTCAAGGGCACCTTCCGGTGCCCTCTTTGTTTTACCGCCATATACTATAGCATGCTGATGGAGCTGGAATGAACGGGAAGCGATTATTGACACTGGCGGCCGTCGTCGCGTTCGCCGCGATGGCTGTTTTCATCATGAGGGGAAAGGATGAACACGACGCGTACGTCATAAGCGGGGAAAACGACGTTTCAGAGGAGGAGTGGAGAAATTATTTCAAGGCGATGGATCTTGAAGCTCCCGGGCTGGATCGGTATTTCGCCGACAGCATCGCCAATCCGCAGACGGTGCGTTTTTTCAAGGCGCTCCAGGGGAAATTCAAGGACCTGGATTTCGAATCACACCTGGAGGCGATACATGCTTATCTGCGGCGCATGATGAGCGCGGAAAGGGCGGAGGAAATGTTCGCGCTCTATAAAAAATTCGCTACGTACGAAAAATCTCTTATGGCGGATTCGAAAAGATTCAGGCGGCCGGTTTCGGGCGGGGAGGCCCTTTCCTATCTGCGCGATATTCAGCGGTATCGCAGGGAGTTCTTCGGAGCGGAAACGGCCGATCGCCTGTTCGGACTGGAGGTGAGAACGCAGGAATATCTTTTGAGGAAGGGGCTCGTGCTTAACGAAAATTCCTATGGTGCGGAAAAAGAAAAAAAACTCGCGGCCCTGCGACGGGATATATGGGGGGAAAAGGGCTCTCCGCTTGACGAGGGACGTCAACCGCTTGAGCGATACAATGAAAAGCTGCAGATATTCGCCAGGGATCTCGGCGAATTGAGCGATGAGGAAAGGGCGGAGAGAGTCCGTTCATTCCGATCGGAGTTCTTTTCGGAGGATGTGGTCAGGCGGCTTGAAAAAGTGGATGCCGAGATTGCCACCGATGTCGCCAGGGAGCAGGCTTACAGGACAAGGGAGCGCGAAATTAAGAGCGATTCGGGACTGAGTGATGACGAAAAAACGCGAATCCTGGAATCGCTGCAAAGAGAGATATTCGGGGACGACGCGGAATCTTTTAAAAGAAGGGAGGCGATAGCAGAAGGGAGCGGCCGCTAGGTGGCGTTAAACCGGTTTCGGAACGATTCCACCCGTGGTGGCTTATTCAGGGCGTCCGGAGAATAAAAAATTAACGCAGAACGAAATAATCAGGACCGCCAGCGGGAAGAGCAGGACGACATCACCGTAACTAGTATAAACGCTTTTGCGATCAAGGCAGACCACCGTTCCGGTGATTGCCTTCCGCTCAAAAAGGCCGGTTTGCGCGATTATTTCCCCGAGGGGTGAAATAATCGACGAAACACCGCCGTTCGACGCACGAACGGTGAATCTGCGGTTTTCGATGGATCTCACCCGTGCCATGAGGTGGTGCTGGTACGGCTGGCTTGTGCGGCCGAACCAGGCGTCGTTGGAAACATTAACCAGCAACTGGGCCCCTCCGGCGACCGAACGGCGGATGAAACGCGGATAGGCCGATTCAAAGCAAATTGAAACACCGATCCGGGCGTAATCATTCTCCAGTATGCCCGGTGTATTCCCGCGGGAGAATCTATCCGGTGCGTTATAAAATTCTCCCAGCAGGCCGCTGTTGAATGGGCGGTATTCCGCAAAAGGCAGAAGGATGTTTTTATCATACCAGCGGCTGATACCGGCGTTCTCTATCATGATGACCGAGTTGTACAGCTTTTTCCCCGGCGAAGGTCTGACACCGCCGGACAATAATACGGATCCTGCAGGTACTGATTTCGAAATCCGACTTAACGCAAGGGGATAAAACGCCCGCGGGCTGTTCAGGACGGTTTCCGGCCATATGATAAGACCGGGGACGCCGGCGACAGGAGATTCCAGGGCCTTTTCGGTCAGCATGAGATAGGTTTGCAGGCGGATTTCGAAACTCCTGTCGTCCCATCGATCGCGAAGCTCATGGCTCCCCTGCACCACGACCGCGCCAATCGTCGTTGCCCCGCGCGGGATGAGATCGGTACTGTTGTTCCATTCATAAATCCTGAAGCTGCCGTAAAGGAAAATAACCGCGACAGTGAATACGGATATGGCGATCGGGATGAGATGGCGGCTTCCGGGGAATGACACCGTCCTCCATCGCCGGGTCGGGTTTGCGTCCCACACGATATTGATGCCCGTCATGAACATGAAGAGAAGGGCATTGATGAGAACCGCTGCGAACGAGAGGCCGTATATTCCGGCAATATCTGCGATCTGGGCGAAAAGGATATTCCCGGCCGCGCCATACCCGGCGAACCCCCATGGGATGAAGACCGGCAGGATTTCGCGGATGATTTCCGATACGACCCAGAGGGAGGGGAAAACGGCACAGTAGAACCAGTATCTCCGACGATCGGATAAACGGTACAGCGATGAAAGAAAACCGTAGAGGATAGCCATCGGCAGCGCGGCCAGAAAGAAAAAGAAAAGGAAGGAGAACGGGACCGATTTGCCGTAGTGAACCACCAGGGCATGGAAAAGCCAGTACGACGTTCCAGCGGTCGCGAGAACACCCCAGCAAGCCCCATGAATGAACACACGCGGCCGAGTCGACTCGCGCTCTATGACATAAAGAAACGGAACGAGGGAGAACAGGGAGCAAAACCAGAACGTATCGCATGAAAGCGATATTGAATATAACGCCGCGGACAACACAACGAGGAGGGAGGGGCGGAAAGTGTCGCTGGTCATATGAAATCGATGCACGGACATCGGCATTCATACAAGCTTTTTTCGGAAGCGTAGAGATCGTGAGACCCGCGGGAACACCAACGACATCCTGAAAACTTCAGGCCCGCATTGTGGATAAATAAAATATTCTTGATCTCGCTTCACGCACCGTATATGATTGCTGACAGCCCGTGAATTCCGGAACGTTGCGTACGGTGTACCGGTGTCGCAGCTGCGAGCACGGCGAATCCTGCTGACGGTATCTTTATTATTCGGTCGTGTTGCATCGGAGCGAAAATGTGAACCGAGCTGAATGCAGCATGCGAAATAAGACCATTCATTTTCGGCTAAACGCTTAATTGGCGCGGGTGTCGCTTAAAATTGTATTGACAGGAATATATATTATGAACTATGTTCATAATATGAATTATATTCATGTTTATGTCCCGAAAAATGGCTTGAACGGCGTTTCCCCGGGATCAGTCGGTGAACGATAGCTCAGGATCCAGAGAAAAAGAAATCGAGTGAACGTACGAGGCTTGTATGATTGAACGCTCTTCATCAGATGTAGTGATTATAGGCGGTGTGGCGGCCGGGCCCAAGACGGGAGCGGTGCTTTCAAGAAGGGCTCCCGGTCTGAGCATAATTCTTTTCCAGAGAGAAGACTATCTTTCGTACGGATCATGCGGGCTTCCATACTTCGCGTCGGGGGACATTCCCTCTTTCGCACAGCTTACCAGAACATCGTACGGCGTCGAGCGGAATCCGCGGTTTTTCAGGCAGACAAAAGGTTTTGATGTCGTGACCGGCGCCGAGGTGCTCTCAGTCGACCGCGTGAAAAAAAGCCTAACGGTCAGAGATACCGGAACGGGCGAGCTTTATCATCACGGGTATTCAACGCTTGTGATTGCCACGGGAGCGCAACCGAAAACACCACCCTTCCCCGTCGCCGTCAGTCCACTCATCCGTTATTTTACACGCCCTGACGATGCGATATCTTTCAGAAAACTTGCCGAGCGGGGCGGCATCGGCAGCCTGGTAATTATCGGCGGTGGGTATATAGGCTGCGAGATTGCGGAAGCCGCCACGGTCTGGGGGTTCGATACCACGCTGATAGAGCGCGAGCCGAATCTCCTGCCGGGAGGGTTCGACGGAGAGATGGCCGCGCACGCGAAGCATGAGCTTGAGGCGGGCGGTATCACGGTTAGAACGAATTGCGAGGTAAAGGCGATACGGCTTTCCGGTGAGAAACCGGTCGTCGATTTAACGGGCGACGAGTCTGTTTCCGCGGATTATGTGACCATCTGCCTTGGCGTTACGCCGGAAAGTTCTCTGGCGCGCGAATGCGGTCTGGCTGTCGGTGAAAGAGGGGGCATCATCGTCGACAGGCACATGCGTACCGCGGATCCTTTCATTTACGCCGGGGGCGATTGTGTCGAGTTGACCCATCGGCTGACCGGTAAAAGCGCGTATTTCCCGCTCGGTTCGCTCGCGAACAGACATGGCCGCGTTATAGCCGAAAATATCGCCGGAAAGCCCGCGGCGTTTCCAGGCGTTCTCGGCGCCGCGCTGGTCAAGGTGTGCGGTTTGAATATGGGATGTGTCGGTCTCAGCGAGAACCAGGCCAGGGCGGCTGGAATCGATTGCGAATGCGTGTGGGGGGCATTCTCCGACAAGCCGGATTACTATCCCGACGCCAGGGAAATGCTGCTCAAGATGGTCTATGAGAATTCCAGCGGCAGGCTGCTGGGGCTGCAGGCGGTCGGCAACGGTGACATATGCAGAAGAATCGACGTCTTCTCTTCAATGCTGCAGCGATCGGTCGTCGTGGGCGACCTTATCGATTTCGAGCACGGTTATGCGCCGCCCTACTCCGAAGCGCTCGATCCGCTCCACCACCTTGCGTCGCTCGCCGAAGCGCGGGAGAGGGGTTTGCAAATACTGCCGCCGTGCGTGGCGTCCGGGCGATATGAAGAGCTTGTCGGCGGAGCGTATACCTGGCTCGATATCCGCGAGGACGAACACTTCTCCGGGAACAGGCTTCCCCTGTACGAAGGCACATCGGTTGTTCACATCCCCTTGAACGACTTACGTGCCAGGATCGGCGAGCTCGACACGTCCACGACTTATGTAATCATGTGCGGTCGCGGTGCGCGTTCGTACCAGGCCTGGTGCATTTTACATGCCGCGGGTTTCAAAAAGGTTTTCGTCGCGGGTGGCGGACTGGCGGGCGCGGCCTCATAGTTGCAGGGTCTTGACTGAAATTACATTATGTATCTATTATATTCACGATGCCCGGTGCGGGTGCTAACCGTACGATACCGGTTCCGGACCTTACGGGGCAAACGGAGTCGGCGGGTGTGACGCTGCGAAGAGATGAAGATAATAAACTTTATTAAAGCCAACCGCGAAGAAATACTCGGTCGATGGAAACGACTGGTACTGTCCTCCTATTCCAGCCAGGGGGCGTCATTCATGGCCGGAGAACGCGACCGGTTTGCCAATCCCGTAGGTGCCGCCATCGATGATGTCACTTCCAGCCTGCTGGAATACCTCGTGGAAGGTGTGGATGAAAACGCTTATGAGGAGTCGCTGGAGCGGTTCATCCGGATTCGGGCGGTTCAGGAATACACCGCCTCTCAGGCGGTGGGATTCATTTTTTCGCTTAAAAATGCGATTCTCGAGTCACCGGGATACGCGCTTGTCGCGAGGGACGAGTCGGACGGGGAGTTTCTCGTATTCAACCGTATCGACAGGATGGCGCTTGCCGCGTTCGACCGCTACACCGCCTGTCGTGAAAAACTGTATGAGATCGCCATGAATGAATTTAAACGCCGCAACCATAAAATAATGGAACGACTCGGCCTGTCGGAAACGGCGGGCGATATCTGACGAACGGAGCGGTCATATGGGTTTAACACTCTCCTTTCTGCTTGTCGGCGCTCTTACGCTGATAGCGTACGCGTTGGCCGGGAATATGCCTGCCGTATTCGGAATATGGGTGCCCTACGCGGCCTCGGCGCTTTTCCTTGCCGGAATAATCTACAGGGTGATCGACTGGGCGCGCTCCCCGGTGCCGTTTCGTATCACGACCACGTGCGGGCAGGCGAAATCACTGCCGTGGATAAAGGCCGACCGTCTCGAAAGCCCTTCTGGTCTCTTCAGCGCCGTCGGGCGCATGTTTTTCGAAGTGCTGTTTTTCCGGTCGCTCTTCAGAAACAGCAGGGCCGAGGTGCACGCGGGCCCGAAACTGGCGTATGGCTCGAGCAAATGGCTGTGGATATTCGCGATGATGTTCCACTGGTCGTTTCTCGTCATATTCATCCGTCACCTGCGTTTTTTCACCGAGCCGGTTCCGTATCTGGTCACACTCGCGCATTCTCTCGACGGAATTTTCGAGATTGGCGTACCGGCGCTGTACCTCACCAACCTGTTCATCCTGGCAGCGCTCTCCTATCTGCTCGTGCGGAGAATCATCATCCCGCAGATACGGTACATCTCCCTGCTTACGGACTATCTTCCGCTCTTCATGCTTTTCGGTGTCGTCATTTCCGGCGTGATAATGCGCTATTTCGTCAAGACCGACGTTGTCGCTGCGAAGAAGCTGGTAATGAGCCTTCTGCTCTTTTCGCCTTCAATCCCGGAGGGGCTTGGCATTGCTTTCTATATTCATCTTTTCCTGGTCTGCGTGTTTTTCGCCGTTTTCCCGTTTTCCAAGCTCAGCCATATGGCCGGCGTGTTCCTGTCGCCGACGCGCAACCTGGCAAATACCAACCGGGTCAAGCGCCATATAAATCCGTGGAACCCGAAAGTAAAGGTCCACACGTACGAAGAGTGGGAGGACGAATTCAGGGACAGGCTGAAAGCCGCCGGATACCAACTGGAGAGGGACTGACATGGCACTCAAGTTAACACACGACGAATTGATGAAATTCGACCTGCGGCCCCCGAAAAAGGGCTGGATGGATACGAAACCCGAATTTCGCAAGGGCACGTTCTGTTTTTCGGGTGTACAGAAACACGTCGAATACCTGGAGCAGCCCAACCCGCGCGAGTGGCAACCGTACGATGAGGACTGGAAGCTTCCCGAGAACTGGGAGGAGACGATAATCAAGGGCTTCGAAGACCGGCTTTCGCGTTTCCGGTCGTTCAAGCTCTTTATGGATATATGCGTACGCTGCGGCGCCTGCGCCGACAAGTGCCACTATTTCATCGGCTCGGGCGATCCCAAGAACATGCCGGTGCTGCGCGCGGAGCTGATGCGCTCCGTGTACCGTAAGCGCTTTACCGCCGCGGGTAAAATACTTGGAAAGCTCGTCGGGGCCCGCGACATCGACGAGGCGGTGCTCCGGGAATGGTTCTACTACTTTTACCAGTGTACCGAATGCCGGCGCTGTTCTGTCTTCTGCCCGTACGGAATAGATACCGCCGAGATAACCATGATGGGGCGGGAAATGCTCAATATGGTCGGCCTCAACATCAACTGGATCATCGAGCCGGCCTCCAACTGCTTCAGGACCGGCAACCACCTGGGAATACAGCCGCACACCTTCAAGGACAACATCGAGTTCGCGGTGGATGAGATCGAGAGCATCACCGGTATCAGGGTCGAGCCGACCATCAACCGCAAGGGGGCCGAGGTGCTCTTCATCATCCCGTCGGCCGACATCTTCGCCGATCCGCACATCTTCACCTTCTACGGCTACCTGATGCTCTTCCACGAGATCGGGCTCGATTACACTTTCAGCTCTTACGCCTCCGAGGGGGGCAATTTCGGTCTCTTCTTCTCACACGAGATGGTCAAGCGTCTGAACGCCAAGATTTACGCCGAGGCGAAGCGGCTCGGCGTGAAGTATATCATCGGCGGGGAGTGCGGCCACATGTGGCGCGTGATGCACCAGTACATGGACACCATGAACGGCCCGGCGGAGACGAAGGGCGATCCCGTTTCCGCTGTCACCGGGACGCGTTTCGACCACGCGCGCTCGACGAAAATGGTGCATATCTGCGAGTTTACATCGGACCTCATCCATCACAAAAAACTGAAGCTGGATCCCGCGCGCAACGACGGTTACCGTGTCACCTTCCACGACTCGTGCAACCCGGCGCGCGCGATGGGAATGCTCGAGGAGCCGCGTATCGTCATCAGGAATTCATGCCACAATTTCTTCGAGATGCCCGAGAACACCATACGCGAACAGACCTTCTGCTGCGGCAGCGGCTCGGGTCTCGGAACCGATGAGAACCTGGAAATGCGCATGCGCGGCGGTCTCCCCAGGGCGAACGCCGTGAAGCACGTACACGACAGGCACGGCGTGAATATGCTGGCGTGCATCTGCGCGATCGACAAGGCCACGCTTCCTGCCCTCATGGATTACTGGGTCGGCGGGGTCGATGTGTGTGGAGTGCACGAGCTGCTCGGCAACGCTCTGGTTATGAAAGGCGAAAAGGAAAGAACAACCAACCTCCGCGGAGAGGAGCTTTCATCGAAGGAGGATGCCAATGCATGAAAGAATAAGGATATTCGGAGGGCTTGCGCTCTTCATCGCCCTCGCCGCTTTTCCGGTGTGGTACGCCCGTGCGACCGGCAGGGCGAACGTCGTTCCAGAACCGAAGCTCGTCAATGCGGGGAAGGAGTGCGTGAATACCAGGGCATTTATGCGCGAATATCATATGACCATGCTCAATGAATGGCGCGACGAAGTTATACGCGAGGGGAAACGCATTCCGGTGAAAGTGGCCGGGATGGAATACCAGAAAAGTCTTACGGGAACCTGCATGAAATGCCACGCCAACAAGGCCGATTTCTGTGACACGTGCCATAACTATCTCGGCGTATCGCCCACGTGCTGGGACTGTCACAACTTCCCCAAGGAGCAGAAGCATGAAACTCGATAATAGAAACGGATTCAGCCGAAGGGAATTCCTGAAAAAAGCGGGGCTGCTGGGTCTCTCCATTTCAGGAGCGGGCGCTGCGCTGGAGGTCGTTTTCGGCGACGATGTCCTGGCGGCTTCGACCGCGGAATCGTCCGCAAGGATACGTCTGGCGATGGTGGTCGACATGTCGAAATGCGCCAGGAAAGAGGACTGCACTGACTGCATGACCGCGTGTCACCGCGCGCACAACGTTCCTTCCATCAGCAGCAAACGCCACGAGATCAAGTGGATATGGAAAGAGCCCTTCGTGAACGCGTTCCCGGAACAGCGTGACGGCCGGCTGCGCGACGACCTCGTCAGTACCGATTTCATCGTACTCTGCAACCACTGCGACAATCCTCCATGCGTGCGAGTCTGCCCCACAAAGGCCACCTGGAAGCGCCCGGACGGTATCGTCATGATGGACATGCACCGGTGCATTGGTTGCCGGTACTGCATGGCCGCCTGCCCGTACGGTTCGCGCAGCTTCAACTGGATGGACCCGCGCAGGGCGCTGGACGAGAAGACCATCAATCAGGAATACCCGACACGAACGAAGGGAGTGGTCGAGAAATGCGACTTCTGCGCCGAAAGGATAGACCACGGGAGGCTTCCCGTATGCGTGGAGGCGTGTAAGGAGAAAGCACTCGTGTTCGGCAATCTGTCCGACGCGAAAAGCGAGGTGAGCCTGCAGCTTGCGGGGCGTTTCGCCATCAGGCGGAAGCCGGAACTCGGCACAAGGCCGGAAGTCTATTATATCGTGTGAGGTCGATATGTTTGAAAAAGCGCTTTCCGGAAGCAGGAAATACTGGACGCTCGTGCTCATCCTGCTCGCGCTCGTGGGCGCGGGTGTGTTCTTTTACCTGAGGCAACTCTCCGAGGGGCTGGTGATCACCGGCATGGGAAGGGACGTATCGTGGGGATTCTATATTTCACAGTTCACCTTTCTCGTAGGGGTCGCGGCCTCGGCGGTAATGGTGGTGCTCCCCTACTACCTTCATGATTTCAAGGTTTTCGGTAGAATCACGATCCTGGGAGAGTTCCTGGCCATTTCGGCGGTGAGCATGTGCGTACTTTTCATATTCGTCGATATGGGACAGCCTTTCAGGATAGTCAACGTGTTCCTTCATCCAACGCCGAATTCGATGATGTTCTGGGACACGGTCGTGGTCATAGGTTACCTGCTGTTGAACCTGTTTATAGGATGGGCCACGCTGGGTGCTGAGCGCAAAGGCGTCGCGCCGCCGGCATGGTCAAAACCGCTGATATACCTGTCCATACCGTGGGCGGTGAGTATCCACACGGTAACCGCGTTTCTGTACGCCGGTATTCCCGGCAGGCACCTGTGGCTGACGGCCATCATGGCCGCGCGCTTTCTCGCGTCGGCCTTCGCGTCGGGGCCGGCGCTTCTCATTCTGCTCTGCATGGTGGTCCGCCGGTATACAAGGTTCGATCCCGGTCGCGAGCCGATGCAGGCGCTGGGAAAGATTGTGGCGTATGCCATGACGGTAAACCTTTTCTTCATCGGCCTGGAGTTCTTTACCGCGTATTACAGCGGCATACCCGGACACAGCCATTCGCTCGAGTATCTGTTCTTCGGACTCGACGGTCACGACGGCCTGGTGCCCTTTATGTGGACCTCCATGGGCCTTGCCATCCTTGCGCTGGTGCTCCTTATCAATCCATCCACGAGAAACAACGAGCGATGGCTTGCGACCGGAGCCGCCGCTGTATTTTTCTCAACCTGGCTTGACAAGGGCCTTGGACTGGTCGTAGGAGGTTTCATACCCGGCCCGTTCGAGTCGATAACCGAATATTCCCCCACCGCTCCCGAGCTCATCATAAGCCTTGGAGTGTGGGCGCTTGGTTTTCTCATACTCACGCTGCTTTACAAGATTACGGTCGCGGTACGGGAAGAAGCATAGCGATTAAAAAGTGACAGGAGGAAGGCATGTCGACAAAAGAAGTTCAGGAAGCGATCTATAAAAACATGGAGGCGTGGAAAAAGATCGAGAACGCCTCGGTGGCGTCTACGGGACAGATCATCGAAAAGACAACTAACCCGGTCATACGTCTGGTGATGGAGATCATCCAGCACGACTCCCAGATGCACTATCGCGTCCAGGAGTTCATCCAGCGCTCGCTCAAGGAGACCGCGGTGAGCATGAACCCCGACGAACTCGAGAAGGTGTGGAAACTGGTTGAAAACCACATTAAGATAGAAGAGAAAACCGTAAAGATGGCCAAGGCTTCGCTTGAAGCCCTTAAAAAGCGCAAGATGGTGGTCTGTGAATATCTCATCAATTATCTCATGAAAGACGAAAAAAAGCACAACGATCTTCTGGCGGAAATGGCAACCATAAAGAAGGGAATGTATCCCTACGGCTGAGTCGTAATAAACACGTTTTCATCCCCGCCGACAGGCGGCGTATCGCCGGTTTTTATGGATTTTTCCCGTCGTTGAAGGTATTTTTTTTGATACGATGATAACCTAAGGAGGGACCTGTGTCTGCTCTTGCATTGATGGTATGCACCTATGCAGCCGTTGCGATTTTTATAACGGTTGTCACTTACAGGACCGTTAAAATAGCCAGGATGCCCGTACATCTGCGGTGGGAACTCGCTCCCGTTCCGCACGAGAAGGGAAAGAGCGCTTACGGCGGCTCCTATCTCGAGGAATACGAATGGTGGAAAAAAGAGCGTGAAAGCTCGATGCTCAACGAAGTGGTCTACATGGCGAAGGAAATTTTCCTTTTGAAAGGAGTATGGGAGAACAACCGGGGGTTGTGGCCGTTTACCTTCCTTTTCCATAACGGAATATACCTGCTCGCGGTCGCCGTCGGCCTGATACTCGTAAGCGCGATACTTCTGATGGTTTCATCCACCATCGGGCTGCTCGATCTTTCGCTCGGACTGGTTTCCATCCTTCTGGTCGTTGCGTACCTGATAGGTACGGCGGGCTCTTTCGGTCTGCTCATCAAGCGTCTTCTGGATCCCAACCTGAGACCATTCAATTCCACGTCGACATACCTGAACCTCGGACTGATGGGTCTGGTTTTCTGCAGCGGGCTCTATGCGTTTTTATCGACCGGTGACTACTCGCTCGAGCTGGGCTTTTTCGCGCGATCCTTACTCACCCTCTCACCGCAATCGTACATAGCGGTACCGGTAGGAATACATATTCTCATAGCATTGATTTTTTTAACCTACCTTCCGTTCACATACATGATTCATTTCGTCGCCAAGTACTTCACGTACCACGAAGTGCGCTGGAATGACCGGCCCCAGAGTGAAGCCATGACGCGGGAAATAAACGGGCTTCTTCAACAGCCTCTCGGCTGGTCCGCTCCGCATGTAAAGGGCGACGGGAAGAAGAACTGGGTGGACGCGGCAACCGAGGAGATGAAAGATGAAAAAAAACCTGAAAATTAGGGATATCGCCCTCAACGGGGATGTGCCCATTACCGAGTTGAAAATCGATGAGATGCTTCCGCTCCCCCCTCCCTACGACAAAATAGAGGAGCAGCCGGGATGGAAACAGATCACCGAAGAACAGAAAGGGCGTATCGTCTGCAACCTGGACGGCGTGGTCGGCCTGAGCCTGCCGAAGCCGGAGAGCCCGGAAGAGGAAAAGAAATACGTCGATCTCTTCGTAACGGGAATGCAGAAGCTTTTGAGCAGGGAAAACAACTGGACGTTCCTGCAGCCGCTTCTTCTGTCGCTCGAATATTGCGCAAAGTGTCAGACCTGCAGCGACTCCTGCCCGGTTTACGAGGCAAGCGGCAGGAACGACCTGTATCGTCCCACCTACCGCTCCGAGGTATTCCGCCGGCTGGCGAACAGATACCTCAAGCCGGGAGGAAAGCTGCTGGCCAAGCTCAACAACGAGGAGATCGAGCTCAACTGGACAACCATAAGCCGCCTTTACGAGCTGGCGTACCGCTGTACGATGTGCCGTCGTTGCGCGCAGGCCTGTCCCATGGGCGTCGATAACGGCCTCATCACACACGAGCTTCGCAAGCTTTTCAGCCAGGAGCTCGGCTGGGCGCCGCGTGAACTTCACGAAAAGGGAACCATGCTGCAGCTGAAGGTCGGTTCATCGACCGGGATGAGTCCCAAGGTGGTCAAGGACAACATGGAGTTCATCGACGAGGACTATACCGAGCTCACCGGTTTCGACGTCGTCACTCCATGGGACCGTGAGGAGGCGGACGTTCTCCTCATCCACAACGCCGGTGAAATCCTGTCCTGGCCGGAAAACCCCGCGGCGTTTACGATTTTATTAAACGCAGCCGGCATCAGCTGGACGCTCGCGTCCGACGATCCGGCGTACGACGGCGTCAATTACGGACTTTTCTATGACGACATCCAGCTCGCGCGTATCGCGCTCAAGCACGCGGAAGTCGCCAAAAAACTCAAAGTCAAGAAGATCGTGATGGGTGAATGCGGGCACCAGCACAAGGCCCTCATGACCATCGCCGATCGTATACTCCTCGGTGACATGAACATCCCGCGGGAAAGCTCCATGACATTCCTCGAGGAACTCGTCTTCAGCGGAAAAATCAAATTCGATCCTTCGAAGAACGATTTCCCGGTCACTTTGCATGACCCGTGCAATATCGTCCGCAATCTCGGCATCGTCGAGCCGCAGCGCAGGATACTGCGCTATCTGTGCCCGCAGTTCAGGGAGATGACCCCGCATGGCGTCGACAATTACTGCTGCGGAGGCGGAAGCGGTTTTGCCGTGATGTCACAGAACAATTTCAAGGACTGGAGGGTCGCGGTCGGCGGCAGGAAGAAGTTTAAACAGATACTCGACGCATTCGCGGACAAGCCCGGCCCGGAAGTGAAAAAGTATCTCTGTGCTCCGTGCTCCAACTGCAAGGGCCAGATTCGCGACATCCTGGACTATTACGGTGCGCCGCGGAAATCCGGCATCATCTACGGGGGGCTTGTCGAGCTCATCGTGAATGCGATGGTGGACCTCAAGGAGCCGTTTATCAAGTGGGAACATTGACCGTCGGAGGGGGAACGAAATGGCCGTGAAAAACAGGAAGATACTGATTGTTGACGACGAGCCGGATGTGGTTACGTACCTGTCTTCCCTCCTGGAGGATAACGGATACAGGACACTCAAGGCATTCAATGGCAGGGAAGGCATGGATCTCGCGCAAAAGGAGCTTCCCGATCTCATTTCTCTCGACATAACGATGCCCGAGGAGACCGGGGTCAGAATGCTTCGCAATCTGCATGACGATCCAGCGACCACCGGGATTCCGGTTATACTCGTTACGGGGGTTGATCCTCAGTATAAGGAATTTATCGAACACAGAAAACAGGTCAATCCTCCGGCGGCGTATTTCGAGAAGCCGATAGACAAGGAATTGTTTCTCCGGACAATACAGAAAATCCTTGGATAGCGGGACCCGCCACCGGGGAATCGTCCCGACGTCGTATGGGATAAAGCGATGACCATTTTTTCCTCCGAACTCAATGCATGGTTTCAGTCCAGGTTGCTGGATGAAATCCCGCTCAACATTGCGATTATAGACCGCGATTACCTGATAGTATACGCAAACGATAAATTCCGCGCCCAGTTCGGCGAATGGGCGAACAGGAAGTGCTACCAGGTATACAAGGGCCTGGAGGAGCCATGTCCCGATTGTCAGGGGATGAGCACCTTCGAGGATGGAATTCCGCGCAAGTTCGAGGAAGTCGTCGGCCATCGAGAATACTACATGGTTCAGACCGCCCCGGCGCTCGATCTCAACGGCAATGTCGCGTATATCGTTGCCATGTCGGAGAACATCACCGATATTCGAAATCATCAGCTCGAGTGCGAGATATTTTTCGAGAGGGTCCCCTGCTACATCGCCGTTATCGATCGCGGATTCAACATCATGCGGGCCAACGAAAAGCTCACGGAGACCTTCGGCGATTGCAGCGGGAAAAAATGCTATGAGCTGTACAAAAAGAGAAACGCTGCCTGTGAGGACTGTCCGGCTGCACTGAGTTTCCTTGATGGTGGTGAACATACCTCAACACATATCGGCATATCAGCGGACGGCGGCGAAACTCATTACGTGGTTACCACGACACCGCTAATTAAGGGGCATACAGAATGTAAGTATGTCGTTGAAATACTGACGGATATCACGCACGTCAAGGCCCTGGAAAAGGAAAAGCTCGAGGCGGAACGCCTTGCCGCGGTCGGTCAGACCGTCGCCGGACTCGCCCACAGCATCAAAAACATCCTGATGGGAGTCGAGGGCGGGATGTACATGGTCAGCTCGGGCATAGAGAAGGACGATAAAGCGCGCCTTTCGAAGGGCTGGGACATGCTGCAGCGAAATATCAGCAAGGTATCCTCTCTGGTAAAAGACTTTCTCAGCTTCGCCAAGGGCAGGAAACCGGAAGCGAAAATGGTTGATCCGAACAGGTTGATCGACGAGATCCTGGAGTTATACTCAGATACGGCCACAGGAATCGGTGTGGAGCTCAGACGGATGTCCAGGACTTCCGCCTCCGAACGCCCTCTGGACCCCGATGCCATTCATACATGCCTTACAAACCTCGTTTCGAACGCTATAGACGCGTGTCAGCTGAGCACCCGGGAAAAAAATACCGTCCTGATCGGTACATATGAAAACGATGGAGTACTGACCTTCGAAGTCGCCGACAACGGATGCGGTATGGATTACGACATTCAAAAAAAGGTTTTCACGACCTTTTTTACCACGAAGGGCGGCAAGGGGACCGGGCTTGGACTTCTGACCACCTATAAAATAGTCCAGGAACATGGTGGACGTATTACGGTGGAATCCCGTCCTGGAGAGGGGTCGATATTTCGTATAGAGCTCCCGGTTCACAGACTTCCCGAAATAACATGATTGACCTGTTCATGCTGAAAGAATAAAAAGTATTCGATGGTCGTATGCGACCGTCGAATACGTGGCGAAACCTGAACGTAAAAAATTTTCTTTTTGGAGATCCGGGATGACTATCGATAGCATGAAGACCGTCCTGATTGTCGACGATGAAGATGATGTCAGAACCTATCTCGAGATGGCTCTCGAGGATGCCGGATATACGGTCATCACGGCTTCCGACGGGAACGAAGGCCTCGCAAAATTATCGGAGAAGACTCCGGACCTCATTTCACTCGACGTGGTCATGCCGAAGGGTTCTGGGGTTAAATTCTATCGTGAATTGAAGAAGAAGCCCGAGTGGTCCGATATCCCGGTCATCGTGGTCACTGGACATGCGAGGGACGAACTGGGGAAGGCGGACTTCAACGAAATGACGATGTCCGGTCCGGGCGTTTACCTGGAAAAACCGGTCACGGCCGCGAAGTACGTTGAAGCGGTAGGCCAGATACTGGGGGTGGCCGGGTTGAAACCCTCGGAGGTTGACGATGGGCTCAAGGAAGAACTCAAATCCCTTATCGACAGGGCCGATCCCGACACTCTGAAAGAAATCATTAAAACGATTAAAAAGAAACCCGAGTGAAATTCATTCGGCGTCCGGGTGGCAGAATCCGCAGTCGGTGAACATCTTCTGCCCCAGTTTTTCGTCTTCTTTGTGATGACAGGCGATACAGCTGCCATGCATCGCCTGTTCGTATCCCCTGACCCCGGTATAGGTGGAGACGGGCTGTGTGTATTCCTCGTGGCACTGAGCGCACGTTTTTACGCTTTCTCGCGAGCGATCACTGCCGTGGCACTCCTTGCAGTAAGTCCCCTTGTTTCTGTAAAGCCTCGCATGGCTCTCGTGGTCGAATATTGAGGATTTCTTTTGCATATCCTTATGGCATTCGAAACATGAACTGACATTGTCGCCGGGCAGATTCAGGTGATGGCATACGGCGCACCCATCGCCGTTTCTGGCCGTTAACTGCTGATGTGACTCGTGGGTGAATTCGACGGAGCGTCCGTTGCGGTTGCCGTCTATCCGCATAATTTCCCAGCCGATAGCGCCCTGCAGCTTCCGTGCGGTACTTCCATTTCCCGTGGGTATGAGGGCCGCGAATGCAAGCGCGCCCGCGAGAACGACAGGAATGGAGGCTGTAACGATTATGGTGTATGTTTTATCTTTCATTTTCATCGGTTTAACCTTTGGACGTCAGCCAATCTCGGTTTTGCCAGCTTCGGACGTCGTTCCGACAGGCAGTTTCCAGGCAATCGCGGTGGCGATCCAGAGTATCGGATATACGACCCAGTGACCGAGCCGGGAGAAAGGGATCATGACGAGGATCGCATTCCCGCAAACCGAGTGCACCAGCAGCATGTGGCCGTGAGACAGTGGATTAAAGCTTTTGGAAGCGATAAATCCTGTAAGAAGGGTGATGAGGATCGTCCCGAGAATAAGAAAATCAATTCCATATGTAAGAGAACGACCGGTCCGTGATGAGAGACGTGTGAAGATAATCAGGCCGATGCTTGCGATACAGAGCAGCGATATCACATCCACCGCAAGCATGCCAAGGTGTGGCCATTTAACTCCGAGCGTCTTTCGTACAAGCAGAATATGGTCCTGATGGAAAATGATCGCCGTCAGAAGCGCGGCATGGAATACAAATGACAGCACACTGTATAAACGCCGGGTTTGGAGTATTTTTCCGTACGGGAGCATCCATGACATCGTTTCGCGGATTAGCTCCTTCCATGGAATGCTCCGATCCAATGTGTTTTTCACGGACCTCGATATATCGATTATTGAAATCGCCCCGAGCCGCAGCGAACCGAGAATAAACACGGCAAAACTGAAGCTGAAAAGCGGGCCCGTTATAAAATTCAATGCATCATCCATCAGTTCGTACCTGGTTTTTCATTTTAATCGCGGTAAACAGAAGGTCGTGAAGGCCGGCGTGCCTCATGGGGAGCTTGTAATGGGCGATCAGCTCGCCCATCTGTTTTTTACAGTTGGCGCATGGCGTGATAACAACATCGGCGCCGGTCGCCTTCAGCTGCTCCGCTTTTTTCCGGCCTGCCGTATCCATTCGGTACGGTTTGAGCTCGTTGATCGACACGGTTCCCCCGCCGCCTCCACAGCAGAGGTTATGGCGACCCGAGGGCGACATCTCGATAAAATCCTTTATAAACGATTTGATTATGTCCCTGGGCTGTTCAACCACCCAGCCGGATCGGGCCAGGTTGCAGGGATCGTGATAGGTGATTTTTTCGGTAATGGCGTTCGGATCGAGGACAACCCTGCCTTCCTTGATCAACTCCGCGGTTAATTCGAGAATATTCACCACCGGAATCTCATCACCTTTGTTGAATGAAGCGAGAAATCCCTTCGCGGAACGTGAGGCGTGACCGCATTCGCCGATAAGGATTTTCCGTCCCTTTATCCTGCGTACCTCGTCGGCCATTTTAATCAGCACTTTCTCGAGTACCTCGTCGCTGTAGAACAGGCCGTAATTGATCGCGTCATAATTGCCCGAGGCTATGGTCCAGCTCACCCCGGCCTCGTTAAGAACGCAGGCAATCCCCATGAGGGTGTCGGCCTCCATGAGGAAATCGCTGACCGGCGGAAAGAAAACATATTCCGCGCCTTCAACATCGAGCGGGAAGCGGACCTCCACTCCCTTGATTTCGCGAATCTCCTCCTCAAGGAACTCGATGGTGCTTTTCAATGCCTTGAGTGGAATGGCCGACGTATTCCCGGTGGCACCCTCGAGCTGTTCTTTTACGGAGACGGTCAGGGCCTTGGGGACGATGCCGATACGACTGAGAATAAATCGCCCCAGCCTGGTAAGCAGCCTGTGATCGATCCCCATCGGACAGTACAGCGTGCAACGGCCGCACGCCGTGCAGTGATAAAAAGATTCCAGCATCTCGTCGATGTCCGATTCCGTAGCGGAAGCGCTTCCGAACAGGCGTCGCCTGATCCTGCCCGCTGGCGTGAAGTGGCGCCTGTAAATCCGCAGTAGAATTGAAGACCGATAACAGGGAACATCTTCAGGTCTCCCCGTTGCCTGGTAGATCTGGCATTCGGTCGCACATCGCGAGCAGTGCATCGATACGCGCGAATAGAGGTCCAGGATGGACCGGTAATTGGAATGATCAAGTATCTCTTCGAAGGCCGTGAGAAACCCCTCCACGCGACGATGCTCGAGGGGCCTGTCGATATAGTACGGGTAACTGGTTTTCTGTTCCATCGGTTCTTTATACTGAATTCAGGTATTCAATCAATAATATTTTACGATCTTATACTCCGGGATAAATATCAATGATCACAGGCGTTGACGCCGAGTTCAAGGCGTTCGTTAAGAAAATCATTGATTATCATCTCGGGATCGTTTGCTTGAGCTCCGGTAACAACGGTGATATTTGATTCGCGAAATAAGCCCTGCGCCCGCGAGCCCATCCCGCCCGCTATGATGCACGTCGCCCCTTTTTCAGCGAGCCACCGGGGTAAAAGACCCGGCTCGTGCGGCGGTGGCGTGAGGACCGTCTTCGCGAGGATTTTTTTCTCCACGGGGTCCACGTCTACCATTGCAAACTGTTCGCAATGACCGAAATGCATGCAAAGACGCCCACCTGCTACCGGTATTGCAATTTTCATTATTTTCCTCCGTCAAATCTGATTATTTTTTCAACGATCCCAGAGAATGCATTGTTCGCCGCGCCGCCGTCTTCATCGAGGATAAACGGCCTTCCGGAGTCCGACCTTTCGGCTATTACGCTCTCGATCGGAATGCTCCCAAGAAACGGAACCTGCATGTCGACCGACATTTTGATTGCCCCGCCGCCTTTAAATATCCCGACGACACTCCCGCAGTGAGGACAGGTGAAACCGCTCATGTTCTCGATTACGCCGATGATGGGTATGTTGAGCTGTTTGCAGAATGATATCGACTTCATGACGTCTATAAGCGCGACAT
>CAZVEG010000025.1:0-36432 GCA_964625625.1 uncultured Leptospirales bacterium
CATCGATGCCGTCACGCCCGACATGCGCAGGCAGGCCAAGGTCATCAACTTCGCAACCATCTACGGGGTCTCGCCCTACGGCCTCTCGCAGCAGGCCGACATCTCGGTGCGCGACGCTGCCGAGTTCATCAACCGCTACTTCGAGACCTACCCGGGATTCAAACGGTATATCGATGAAACGATCGCTTTCGCGCGCGAAAAGGGCTACGTGCAGACGATACTCGGAAGAAGACGTCCCATCCCGGACATAGATTCCTCGGCCCAGTTCAGACGCGAGGGCGCCGAGCGCATCGCCATCAACACGCCCATACAGGGAACGGCCGCCGATCTCGTCAAGGTGGCGATGATCGACATCCAGCGCGAGATCGACGAAAAGAACTACGGGGGCAGGATGATTCTCCAGGTGCACGACGAGCTGGTCTTCGAGGTTCCGCTGGACGAGAAGGAACGCTTCGGAGAAATGGTCCGGGAAAGAATGGAAGGGGCACTCGAGCTGACCGTACCCATCGTCGTGGACATGGGCTGGGGAGCCGACTGGGCCGAGGCGCACTGAGCGTCATGGTCAGACCTGTCGCATAACCGGAGGACGAAACGCCTTCCACCCGCCGACGGCGGGGAAAGGCCCGATGCTCCAAAGTTTTGCAACAACCCTGTTATACATCAGAATCACCATCACGGGAGAAAACATCGATGAATAAGATCTTTGCCGTCATCATTACGTTTTTCACGCTTGCCGCGACGGGGTACGCCGCGAACACCACGGTCGTCATGAAAACCTCCATGGGCGAGGTCACGATCGAGCTCTTCGACGACCGCGCGCCGGAGACCGTTAAGAACTTTCTTCGTTACGTGGACGATGGATTCTACGACGGCACCATTTTCCACCGCGTCATCGAAAACTTCATGGTGCAGGGCGGCGGCATGACGAGCGGCCTTCAGCCAAAACGGACCCACGGACCGATCCGGAACGAGGCGGCGAACCGGGTTCCCAACGCGCGCGGCACGCTGGCGATGGCCCGCACCATGGATCCCCACAGCGCGTCGGCGCAGTTCTTCATCAACGTGGTCGACAATCCCTTCCTGAATTTTCGCGACGAGAGCGTGCGCGGCTACGGCTATTGCGTTTTCGGACACGTAATCGCGGGAATGGAGGTGATCGACAAAATCAAAGCGGTCAGGACCGCGACACTCGGCCCCTACGGCGACGTCCCGGTGAAGGACGTGGTGATACTTTCGATCAGAAGGAAGTGAGCCCGCGCATACCGGCGGCTGCCCCGCTATGACGAACGGATCTTCGCGACGGCGTAGTCCCTCATCCACCTGAGCATCGGAAGCGGGAGGCCGTGTCCCAACTGGAGGTCCGATTCACCGGTTTCGATGATGAGCGCGTCGACCCGTTGCATCGTACCCTTATCGATACGAACGTCTTTTACCTGTCCGGTATACAGGCTCTTCCCGGTAGTGTAGCCGAACGGCGTTTTGCGCGAGAGGACCACCCTGTCCGCGCTGAAGCGAAGGCTCTGCATGGTGAACAGGTCCATAAGCGTGTAGAAGTTGATCCAGGCAAACAGCACCGCACCGAAGCCGCCGACGACCAGGAAATTGATTGACGGGTCATTCCGCGAGAAAAAACCGATCCACACCAGCAGGGCCGAAAGCGCCATAACCGCAACCATGCCGAAGCGCACTGTCCTTTTGGCGGTGACCAGGAGTTCCTCGATGCCGGGTGAGCTCACAAGGGCTATTCCCTTCGGGGGAGCCGTGAGGTCGGCCGAGGGGAGGGCATCACCCGGGGGGATATCACGAAGCGGTGAGGCCAGATCCTCGCTCGCCCTGCTGGTCACTCCATCGGCGGTCTCCCTCATTGCGGGAAGGTTGAACAGGCGGCTGTACCCCTCCCAGCGCTCGCGTACATACGCATCCGGAACGAGGCTTGCCATGTAGACCGCCATCTCCACTCGACGGTCCTTCCGGTCGTGGTACAGCTCGATGATAGTATAGAAACGCTCGCCCTGTATCTCCTCCCTCAGAAGAATACCGCGATACGCGGAGCGCGCCTCGACCCAGGACGCCTTCCTGAACAGCGATGCGGACGAAAAGCGCACTTCGTCGTGCCCTATATCGACGATGGTCTTTCCGATGCCGATGTTCACCCCGTACAGCAGAACGGCGGCGCCGATCGCCGGAAAGGGTATAGCAACATAGAGCATGCGCGGATCGTACTGGCCGGTCCGAAGCGCCCAGGCGAGCGCCGCCAGCGGAAAACCGGAAAAGATCACCGAGAAGGCAATCAGGAAAAAAGCCGCCTTTTTAGACCCCGTACGCTCAAAACGCGCCGGGAAGCTCCTTATATCGGCCTCGAACTCCTTTGCGAAACTGAACAGTATGCCTTTCATGGAAACCGTTCCGGATCAGCCCCGGCGCTTCGCCATCCAGCTCTCGGCCATGTCCAGGTGGGTGGCGATGAAAGCCGAGGCGTAGAGCGTAATGACAATCCCCAGTACAATCGAGAGAGGCATCTCGAAATTCCGCCCGAATGAACCCCTGAGCCAGGCGAACGAATCGCTGAACGAGACGAGCACGATGCCGACCAGGATCGCGAATCCGCCGCCGACCCAGTTATACATCGGCACATCACGGCGATAGGATTCCAGCCGCTCGACCTCGGCCATCACCGCGTCGGACACGTCAATGCCCGGGAAGGGAAGCGGCGCGCGAGTGAGCTCCTCGATCGCCGCGTTAAGCGCGTCCGCTTCGGCGCGGCAGCGCGCGCACCGGCGCAGGTGCAGTCGCAGGGACAGCGAATACCCGGTACCATCGCCGCGCTCCATGATTCTCCGCATCGCCTTATCGCATCTCATGGTACTCCTCCGCAGCCGATCCCCTCAGCGCGTCGCGCAGCAACTGCTTGGCCCTGAAGACATGCGACTTGATGGTGTTCACGGGAAAACCGGTGATCTCGTGAATCTCATCGTACGGTAATCCCATGAAAAAGAAAAAATCAATGCAAATCCTGTACTTTTCCGGAAGCGCGGCGACCGCGCGATCGAGGGCGGCGAGGATCTCGGCCCTCACCGACATGACCTCCGGACCCGGATAGAAACTTTCGACATGCTCTCCTTCCAGGCCGGCGGCCTCACGCGTGCTCTTCTTCACGCTTACCGCGTGGTTGAACGCGATGCGCAAGAGCCACGACCCGAACCTCGATTCGCCGCGGAAGCCTCCCAGCGCCGTGTACGCCTTCACGAACACCTCCTGCGTGAAGTCCCGCGCGTCGTCCTCATTACGGAAAAACCGCATGCCCGTAAAGAAGATACGCCGCTGGTGCCGCTTCACGAGTTCCCGGAAAAGCGCCGTTTCCCCCCGCAGCACCAGCACGACGATCCGCTCATCTGTAAGCGCCTCAGCCCCGTTCCCGCTCATCCGAGTTTACGTTCCTGCTTACGATAAAGAAGGCGAGGAGGGACACACCGACGCCGAGCGGGATAAGACCCGAGAGCACGCTGTACGCAAGCCCTTCCTTTAACAGGAAGAAGAGCGTGAGGCTCGCGCCAATCCCCATGAGCACCAGCCCCAGGAGCAGGCTGAAAAGCTTGAGGTCGAAATACCTGCGTGTGAAGAGCCCTTTCTCAATCATGAGCATGCGCTGCCGGTGACTCCAGAGAAGATAGAAAAATACCACCACGCTCCCCATTACGATACCGACTATCGGGATGATTGATACGATGATGTTGACCGCCGCCGATGGTACGTTCTGCATGCCGACCTCCTCCGGTATCCGCCGTTGCGGCGCCCGCGGCGCCTCACCCGTCCCTCACATCCTGCGTCGAACATCCGGCCGTGTCAAAACAATTCTTACCGCCCGCCGGCACGTCGCTCCGTGGTTCGCCCGACGACATCCGCCTTCCGCTCGTAGCGGGCGAGCATGCTGTCGGCGTATTTACGCGCCCCCGCGCTGAGCTTTTTGTACCGGGCGGCGATTTCCGCGCCGACATTCCGTTTCCATCGTGCCGCTGGCTTCATAAGTACACCGGGCCCGTTTGCGGTACAGGCGCGTTCGTCCCCCCCGGCCAGGTTTCCGGCCGCTTCGAGATAGCGGCCGAATTCGCCCGCGGCGAGGATCTCCGCCGTCATGGTAAGGAAGTGATGTCCCTCTATCGCCATGCCGACGGTCTGCGGAAAGCGGGAAGGATTTATGAAGAGCGATTTGAGCAGAAAGCGAAAATATTCCCGCCCGTACCAGGAAAATCCCTGCCTCAAAAGCGATGCGAGAAGAGCGCGCGCCTCGAGAAGCGAGAGCAGTCGGTTTTTCCCGCGGTAGCTGGTTTTCTTCACATTGACCTTCTTCTTCGCGGGATATCGCCGGAGAAGCTCCAGGCAGCGGTCAAAGTAGGTGCGCGGGCTGTATATCTCGCCGATCACGCGCCGGTAGCCGTCCTCGAGCATGCGGCGCGGGAGCTTCGGGATGAAGTTCATTTCCACGTCATGGGTGTTGTTTCCGGTCGAAAGCCCCAGGAGCCTGCCCTCCGCCTCCAGCCTCCGGTACAGCCGCGTGTTGGGAAGCGCCATGAGCAGCCCCAGCATCGCGGTCGGTATCGCCGAATCCCGGATGAATCGTATCTGCCGGTCGAAGATGTCCTCCGGATCGGTATCGAAACCGATGATGAAGCCACCGGTCACCTCTATTCCGCGTTCCTGTATCCTGCGCACGCTCCCGAGCATGTCGCTTTTCAGGTTCTGGTTTTTCCCGGTGAGCGAGAGCGATTCCTCCACGGGCGTCTCGATACCGACGAAGGCCATCATGAATCCGGCGTCGACCATGAGGTCCAGGAGCTCGTCGTCTTCGGCGAGGTTGATGCTCGCCTCCGTGGAAAGGCTGAACGGATAGCCGTGTTCCTTCTGCCAGGGGATGACCTCCCTCAAAAGGGCTTTCACACTTTGTTTGTTACCGATGAAATTGTCATCCACGATGAAGAGCGGCCCCCTGAAATCGGTGGCGTAGAGCGCCTCCATCTCACCGAGGAACTGCTCCGGCGTCTTTGTGCGCGGCTTGCGACCGAACATCTCGATGATGTCGCAGAACTCGCAGTTGAACGGACAGCCGCGCGAATACTGGAGCGAGACCGTGGAGTAATAATCGATGTTAAGCAGATCGAAGCGCGGTACCGGGGTCGAGGTGATGTCCGGCTTTGTTTCGTCCGAATAGACTCCGCGCGGCGCTCCCTTCTCGAGGTCGTGTAAAAAGCGCGGAAGCGTCACCTCCGCCTCGTTGAGCACGAAGTGATCGACGCCCTCGATCTCGTCGTGCATGGCCGTCGGAAACGGTCCGCCGGCGACGATTTTCCTTCCAGCTCTGTTGCAGCGCGCCACGACATCCTCGAACGAAGCGCGCTGCACCAGCATGGCCGAAACGAAGACCATGTCGGCCCATCTGATCGAGTCGTCATCAAGCACCTCCGCGTTCATGTCCACGAGCCGGCACTCCCACGCTTCAGGAAGCATCGCGGCGATGGTGATGAGACCGAGCGGCGGCAGAACCGATTTCTTCCCGACGAACGATAACGCGTACTTGAAACTCCAATAGGTGGTGGGTATTTCGGGATAGACGAGCAGTACCCGTCGTTTTCGCATCGCTAAACCCCCGTACGGATTTCTGGATTTTGACACAGACATCCGTACCGACAGAAAATGGGGAGAAAAGGTTGCGAAAAATTACCGATACGCCGCAACGCGGAGGGCGACGATTCAAATCGTCGCCCGCGCTTTTTGACATCACGCCCTGCTCCACCGGCCGACACGGCCGATCAGTTCGTCGGCGTCGTCCTGCGAGTCGCAACGTGTCGTGATGAAGAGCCCCTTCGAGGATACGCGGCCCAGTATCTTCTCTATCTCCTCCGGCTTCACGTCCATGAGGACCAGGCACTTCCCCTTTTTCTGAATCTTCTCGTAAAGCGGGAACCAGACATCGTGGGCAAGGGACGATTCGGGCACTCCCGTGTCGCCCGGCACCCACTGGATACCGTCGATGCGATCGATATCCAGAATTGAATCGACGAACTTGAGCGCGTCCGGGCCGTCAAGGTGATAGATGGCCCTGTCGAGCCGGGCGGCCTCCCGCTCGAGCGACGGCCGAACGTAGTCGTCGAACATGCGCGGGGAAAGGTTCGCACAGAAATCGCATTGCAGCGGATACCAGCGCCCTTCGAGGAAGAGCGGGATCCAAGCCGACATTCCGCCCGTCCGCTCCGCCATGATGGCGTACAGCTCGTCAAAGCACCGAAACCACACCTCGTCAATCTCCCCGACGAGCCGCTCCACCTCCTCCGGGCAGTCGACCAGGTCGAAGATCAGCTCCTGGGTTCCGCGGAGCGAGACCGCGATATCGAACGCGCCGCCGAGGTCGGTCATGCCGACGAGATGCCTTCCCGGTGCGCGTTCCGAATAATACGCCGTCAGGCGCAGCACGGCCTTCCACAGTTCGTGATCTTCAATAAGCCGCAGGCCTTGCCTGTTTTCCCACGAATGAATCATGGGTTCACGGCCGAACCAGACGGTATCCGGGCGGAGTGTATAATCGGCGCCGACGAAGGCCGCGACCACGCCCGGCCCCATGTAGGCCGAAGTTACGGGAAGCGCCTCGCCACCATGGTACCCGAGGTTGAACACGAAATCGTATGCACCGTAGGCGATTTCCGGGTCCGTCCACTGGCCGAAGAGGTCTTGTGCGGCCCGCAGTTCGGCATTCGTCGCGAGAGGGACCTTCCGCGGCGCGGTTACGGATATGCAGCATCGGTCCAGCATATCGCACGCCCAGAACGCCTCGAAGCGCTTCTTTACGGTTTCCCAGTCATCTTTATAAAGCATGCGGAACCTCCCCGTTCAGACAATCATCGCTAATACATTGCACGCATAAAGATCAACCATCGGGAATCCGGCATCAGTCAGGCCGCGCCCCCGCATTTTCGGAAGCCATCTCCCTGGCGCGGTCGGCGAGCAGCGCGCGAAGGGTGTCCCGATCCCTGGTAATATAACGCGCGACCATGAGAAGAAGCAGCCCGCAGGGGATCCACCACGCAACGGCGAAGTTCATCATGAAGAGGTACCCCAATGGCGCGAGCAGGCCTCCGATAGCAGGACCCAGGCCCTGCCCGATGTTGTTGGTGATGTTGAAGACCGAAAACACCGTGCCGCGGTGCTCCGGTCGGTTGACGTTCATTATCATCGCGGGAACGTTGGCCGCGGCGACCGAGACCAGTGCCCCGGTTACGAAGCCGAGCGCAAGATACGCCGGAACGTTTTCAATCGACAGGTTGACGAGCAGGAGCGCCGGCACGATCCCGGCGAGCACCCCGAAACCGCACAGAAGCGGCATGTAGGACGGTTTTTTCTTGTAAAGCCATTCGCCGACGTACGCGAAGGCGAGCCCGCCAACCACGGAGCCTATGCCGACTACAAGGAATATCGTGGTGGCCGTCTCTTTGGATACATTCCGGTATTCCTGGAAAAAAGTGATTATCCAGTAGGTTAGAATCCCCCAGGGCACGGTGCCCGGCAGGCCCTGGAGGAAGGTGTAGATGTTGGTTTTATTCAGTAAAATTACCTTAAAGTCTCGCGGATGGATGGTCTGGCGATAGATGATGCCCCGCCGTATAAGGTCTTCCAGGGCGTCCTCGGTCCTGCCGCGCTGGGGTTCGCGCGCGTACAGGGCGAAGAAGATCGCAATCGGCACATTGGGAGCGCCGACCAGGATAAAGGAGAGCCTCCAACCGTATATGTTGGTGAGGTAGCCGGCCACCATAACACCCAGGATACCGCCTACAGACCAGGCGACGGTCATCCATGCCGAAGCGGTGGCCCTGTGCTCCTCCTTGAAATAATCGGCCAGAATGGAATATGAAAGCGGGAAGATTCCGCCCAGCCCGATTCCCGTAAGTATGCGCAGCACGGTGAAGGACTCGATGCTGCCGGTGAAGTACGGGATGCCCGTCATGATGCAGGGGACTTCCCCCAGCAGGATGACTCCCACAAGGAGCAGCTTGCGCGAGACCTTGTCCGTGAGATAGCCGAATACGATGCTGACGAAGGCACCCACCAGCGTGAAAGCGGACCCGATGAGGCCGAGGGTCGTCTCACTCGCGCCGTATTCCCTCGAAAGTTCGGGAAGTATGGCGGACATGATCATCTGGTCGGCGAAGAGGAGCATGCTCATTACGAAAAGGAGGGAGAGTGTAAACCTGTCTCTGAACGACATGGATGGCGCAGTCATTGTTCACCGCCTTGCTGTCGCGTTTCATCCCGGAGGACGGACGGTGAGCGTGCCCGCGTTCCGTTATTCGGAAGAGAATAGACCGGTTTTCTCCATTTGTCAAGCTTTTGACCCGTGGAACGGACGCGGGGCGTGGGAAAAGCGAAGGCGGCGATTATTATCGCCGCCTTCGCGTCTATGCTCGGATGCCGGAGGCGGGGAATAAACCTGCCGCTTTGTATGCATCTATTTCGCTTCGATCCATTTCATCATCTTGCGAAGCTCGAAGCCCACCTTTTCGATCTGGTGGTTGCGCTGCGTTTCCTTGACCTTGTTGAAGAAGGGGCGCCCGTCCTCGTTCTCCTTGATCCAGCGCTTCGCGAACGAACCGTCCTGTATCTCGGCGAGGATCTTTTTCATCTCCGCGCGGGTGGAATCGTTGACGATGCGCGGACCGCTCACATAATCGCCGAACTCGGCGGTATCGGACACAGAATAACGCATATAGTTGATGCCGCCCTGGTAGAAGAGGTCCACGATGAGTTTCAGCTCATGCAGACATTCAAAGTAGGCGATCTCCGGCTGATATCCGGCCGCCACGAGTGTGTCGAACCCGGCCTTGACCAGTTCCGAGGCCCCGCCGCAGAGAACCGCCTGCTCGCCGAAGAGGTCGGTTTCGGTCTCTTCCTTGAAAGTCGTCTCGAGCACGCCCGCCCTCGCCGCGCCGATGCCCTTCGCGTAGGCAAGCGCCGTTGCCTTCGCTTTTCCCGTTGCGTCATTATGGATCGCGATGAGCGAGGGAACGCCGCCGCCTTTCACATACTCGCTGCGCACCAGGTGCCCGGGGCCCTTCGGCGCCACCATGATGACGTCGACGTCTTTCGGCGGAACGATCTGCCCGAAATGGATGTTGAAGCCGTGCGAAAAGACAAGCGTCTTTCCGGCCTCCAGGCTCGGCTCGACCTCGCTTTTGTACAGCTTCGCCTGGATGTGGTCCTGCGCCAGTATCTGGATGACGTCGGCCTTCTCGGCCGCTTCCTTCGCGGAGACCGGCTTGAAGTTGTGCGACTCCGCCAGCCTGTAATTGTCGGTGCCGGGAAGCTCGGACACGATCACCCTGAGCCCGCTGTCGCGGAGGTTCTGCGCCTGTGCGTGCCCCTGGCTTCCATAGCCGATGACCGCGATCAATTTATTTCCCAGAACGCCGAGGTCCGCATCGTTGTCGTAATACATCTTCGCCATTATATCTCTCCTGTGATAACGCCCCGTCGCCTCACGACCGCACGCCTTCCCGAAATTGCGGCACCCGGTGCGCCGCGGGCAGTTCTCTTCGATTCGGGAATTCGCGACCGCGACACCGGCGGGGCAAATTTACGCGCTATTCCTTGTTCATCGAGATGCGGCCCGTGCGGATGAGCTCCTTTATGGCATACGGCCGCATGAGCTCGATGAAATTGTCTATCTTTTCCGGTTCCCCGGTAAGTTCGAGTGTAATGGTCTTCAGCGATATGTCAACTATTTCCGCCCTGAATATCTCGGCCAGCTGGTAGACCTCCGAACGCTTGGCCGGCTGCGCGGTCACCTTTACCAGCGCCAGCTCGCGCTGCACCGATGGGTAGTCGGAATGGTCCGAGACCTTTATGACGTCGATGAGCTTGTTGAGCTGCTTCTTCACCTGTTCGATGATGCGGTCGTCTCCCCGCACCACGATCGTCATCATGGACACGTCTTCCTGCTCGGTCTGGCTGACCGCCAGCGAATCGATGTTGTAACCGCGCGCGGAGAAGAGGCCCGCCACGCGCGCGAGCACGCCGGATTTGTTCTCCACCTTGACGGATATGACGTGCCTCATAACAGCTCCCTCGTGATGGTGTCCTTGATGGTCTTGCCCGCCGGCACCATCGGATAGACGTTCTCCTCCCGGTCCACCCTGAAATCGATGACCGTGGGACGGTCGGTAACGGCAAGCGCCCTCTCGATGGCCGCGTCCACCTCGCCCTTCTTCTCAACACGGATTCCCGCCGCGCCGTACGCCTCGGCGAGCTTGACGAAATCCGGGGCGAAGCTGATGCAGGTGTGTGAATACCGCTTTTCATAAAAGAGCTGCTGCCACTGCCGCACCATCCCCAGAAAGCCGTTGTTGAGTATGGCGATGACGATCGGAAGCCGGTGCTGCACGGCGACGATGAGCTCCTGGATGTTCATCTGGATCGACCCGTCGCCCGCGATGTCGAAGACACGCCTGTCGGGCCTGGCGATCTGCGCGCCGATGGCCGCGGGGAAGCCGAAGCCCATGGTACCCAGTCCCCCCGAGGAGATGAAGGTGCGCGGTTCGGTATACTCGAAAAACTGGGCGGCCCACATCTGGTTCTGCCCCACCTCGGTGCAGATGACGGCCTCGCCTTTCGTGAGCGCGTAGACGCGCTCGACCACGTACTGCGGCTTTATCTTCGCCTCGCTGTCCCTGTAGGTCAGCGGATTTTCCGCCTTGAGTTTTTGCAGGCGCTCGATCCATTCCCCGATTTCCGGGGCCTTCACCGATTTGTTGATCTCATCGAGCACGAGCCTGCAGTCTCCGACGATGGGAACATCCACCTGCACGTTCTTGCTGACCGACGAGGGGTCGATGTCGATGTGTATCACCCGCGCGTCGGGGATGAATTCCGAAATCTTTCCGGTAACGCGGTCATCGAAGCGCGCGCCGATCGCAATGAGCAGGTCGGAATCGTGCACAGCCTGATTGGCGTAACAGGTACCGTGCATGCCGAGCATCTTGAGTGAAAGCGCGTCGGTCTCGGGGTACGCCCCCATCCCCATGAGCGTTGTCGTGACGGGAATTCCGGTTTTCCTGATGAACTCGCGGAGCTCCGCCGAGGCGTTGGAGCTGATCACGCCGCCGCCCGAGTAGATGACCGGCCGCCTCGACTGCTCTATGAGCTTGCAGGCCTTGCTGATCTGCAGCGGATGACCCTTGTACACCGGCTTGTAGCTACGAAGGTGCACGTGTTCCGGGTATGCGAATTTCGTTTCTGCCTTGGACACGTCCACCGGTACGTCGATGACGACCGGTCCGGGGCGACCCGTGGAGGCGATATAGAACGACTCCTTGATGATGCGCGCCAGATCTTCCACGTTCTGGACGAGATAATTGTGCTTGGAGATGGGCCGCGTGATCCCCGTGATGTCGGCCTCCTGGAAAGCGTCGTTGCCGATCATCTCCGTCGAGACCTGGCCCGTGAAGATGACAAGCGGAACCGAATCCATATAGGCCGTGGCGATGCCGGTCACCAGGTTGGTCGCCCCCGGGCCGGAGGTCGCGATCACCACACCGACCCTGCCCGAGGCGCGGGCGTAACCGTCCGCGGCGTGCACCGCTCCCTGTTCGTGCCGCGCGAGATAGAAATTGAACGGCGCATTGAACAGCTGATGAAAGATGGGAATGACCGCGCCGCCCGGATAGCCGAAAACATGCTCCACTCCCTCCTTCTTGAGGGATTCAACGATAATCTCAGCACCCGTCATTTTCACGGCAGTTCTCCCCGCACCCGTTTCTGCTGTACATCTGCGCCGTCACTCGCCAGACGCCCTGAAAAATTAAAAAATGGAGACATCTCCCCATTATCACCCCGATTCAATAACAAAGAAAGAATCAATGTCATAAAAGCCTTAAATGTCAATTATATTTTAATACCACGGAAAGCATGCCGCGTCAAAATTAAACGCCCGCCCGGTCATTGCCTCCTGCGAAGGCCCTCCGCGGCCGCCTGGGCGGGACTGATGAAGCTCACGTTGATTTTATAAGAGGAGGTGCATGAACGATCGATGGCACGATTGACCACGCGAAGCGGGTCGAGAAGCAGCACGATGGCGCTTCGGAAGAATCCCGGGCTCATGTTCTTCTCCACGAAAAGGCCCGTCTGGTGAAAGGCCTCGCCGAAGAGCGCCCCGCCGATGCCTGTCGTAAACAGGTCGTTCAGCGAGGCCTCTTCCTTGAACTCACCCAGGTACTCCCACATGAGACTTCCGGCTATGGAGAACATCATCGAGCCGAAAAAGCCGTAACCGTTGCTGCGCGCGGCATTGTAGTAGAGGTTGCCCGAATAGACGTGACCGACGCAGTTCGTCGTGAAGTTGTTGGCGTCCAGCGTCATCCCGTCCGCCAGCTTGCGCTTGAAACCGGCGGGGGACAGCGGGTATTTCCAGTCGTCCGTATTGGTCTCCAGGTTCATTACGTAATCAATCTCGCCCAGCCCGTTGAGGAGAACGATTCCCCCGAACGAGCGCCAGAACTTCGCGGAACGCGACGGCGGAACGGCGACCTCGACGGTATAACTCTGAATGACGGTCTCGCCGTCCCGCTCCTCGTACACCAGGTCGCTGATGTGTCGATCGTCGGACGCGAACGCGTACGCGAGCACCGACTGCTTGCGCTCGCCTTTTACCGGCGGCAGGGCGACTTCGAGTACCCCCCGGAGCGCCTCCATGCTGTCACGCTCGAAGTCCCGGCCGTCCGGGACGGCCCACCGCACGCGGGAAACGAGTCCCCCGTTGTTTTTAGGATAAAGAGCGAATCCGACTCCGTAAAGCCCCTCATGGCTTATCCGCTTACTCATCAGCAAAATGCCTTCATCCACTCCCGGGACATCCCCGGTGCGTACGTAGCGCACGCTGGCACCATAGCCATCGAAAAAGCCCTTTATATAGTAATTTCCGAGTACCGAATACGCCGGATCGGAATCGACAATATTTAGATCAATCGATTCCCTCCGCTCCTCCGCACCCAGGGAGGTCGCGAAGGTGATGATGAGCGCAATGAACACTGTCATTGCAAGCCGAGCCCAGGGGACCCTGCACACAGAGGAGCGCGATATATTGATAGAGATCACCGTTCGTTACCCGTTCCCCGGGGAATGAGCGCCCCTGCCTATTTTACTCTCCAGACCGAAGAACACCCTGTGCCACGAATATTGCCTGGTTCTGTCCTGGAGACGGCTGTACACATGCCAGTATTCATAGCCGGCGGTGGCGAGCACGCCATGGGAAAGATGCCACCCGATCGATCCGCCGGGAACGTTAAGCACATCATAGGCCCGCGCCTCCTCGACAGGCGAGAAGTAATATAAGCGGTAACCCGCCTTTAACCGGAGCGGGCCGATGCGGTCCGCCGCGAACGAAAGGGCCAGAGGGATCGACCAGCTGTAGTAGAAGTTCTGCCTGCGGTTTCCGTAGTATTTCGAGCGGAATATCGGACTGAGATCGTCTTCCTCCGCCTCGGAGATATGTGTCGCGCAGAGAGATGAATTGACCGAAAGCGCGGCCGAACCGAAGGCCGAAAAGTTGTAACGCCGGTCGCGCCCCCACTGGTGGACGACGCCCGGGACGAACGGCTTCAAAAGAAAATACTGGATGTGCGGATGGTCCTCGTACGTGCCGTCGCTCCACATGAATTCCTTGAAGTTGAGCGAGGGACGGAAAAGCTCTATCCCGGAGAACAGCCCGAAGACCGAGCGTGCGGGCCGGTCGGCGCCCACGGCGAGGGTCTGTATGCCGGCAAGCAGCAGGGTAAAATCGTACCATACGTCTTTCCATTCGGGGCTGAGGTTAAGGTATCCCTGAAACCGGAAATAATCGCCGAGCGAAAGAACGGTTTCGGGCTCATTAATATGTCGCGCCGGATCGTGCAGAAGATCAAAACCGATCTGGAGGGTACCGATCCGCCAGCGCGGATAGGGTTCGAATTCGTGAAAACGGTTATAGCCTCCGGAAACCGATGCCTCGTAGGCGTTAAGGCGGCGAGGACCGCGATGCTCCAGGGATTCGAGGAGATAGGGAAGCATCACGCGAAGCGGGTCGGCGGCCGCCTCCTCGGAACCCTGCTTTCGGATGTTAAAACTTCGCCCGCGCTCGGCACCGTCATAGAACACGTGCGCGTTATATATATCAAAATCGCCGTCCGACAAGCCCCCGAGATTCACACGAAGCTCTTCGTAATCGTTACGAAGGCGATACGCCCTGAGTGTGCCCGGTTCGCCGCGGAAGACCTTCCAGCCCCTGGCGATGAGGACGCGCTCATAGTCGGCGAGCACTCTATCGACCTGCGCCGCCGGCTCGAGGTGTCCGGAAGCGACAGCCGGAGGAATGGACGGCGCGAAAACCGTCAGAACGACCGTCAGCCAGAGCGCCGCGAGGTCATGTCGCCTCCCGCGTTTATTCATGTGCAGCGGATCTCCCGTCATGGTAAAAAACCTTTCCCGTTACGGTCCAGAAAACGCTTTTGGGATCGCCGGGGATATGCACGTTTATACCGGAAGGATGATGTGTCAATTCTTTTCCATGCGCCGGTCCACCGGCAAATTATTCCTTGATAAAATATCCGCATCTGCGGAAAGTTACGATGCCACGCCGGAAAGAAACAGGCGGAAGCTTGATTATCACGGATTGCATGATATATTGTTACTATCACAAAGTCCGGCAACGTCAGGGCTGAAGCGGGACGAAAGGGATGCAATTCAAAGCGCCGCTCCCGCGGGACGCCATCGACCGGAGATTGCAGGGATATTGAGGATGGAAAGCACCAACAACCATCTCGTCTATTACGGGAACGAAACCCTCCGGAAAATCGCGGAGGAGATAACGAATATCGACCAGGGAACGATCGACCTCATCGAATCGATGTTCAACGTGATGTATGGCGCGCACGGCATCGGCCTCGCGGCACCGCAGGTCGGCGTGTCCCGGCGGCTCCTTATACTCGATATCGAATCGTACAGGGGGCCCATCCTCACGCTCATCAATCCCGTCATCACCGCCCGCTCGGACAAGCTCGGCCCGTACGAGGAGGGCTGCCTGTCGGTACCCGGCATCAACGCGATGATTACGCGGCCGCTCGAGATATCGGTCAGGGCCGTTATCCCCGAAGGGAAGGAAATGAATTTCGAGGCAAGGGGCCTGCTCGCACGCGTCCTCCAGCACGAGATCGACCACCTCGACGGGAAACTCTTTATCGACTATCTCGAGGACCACGATCGAAAAGAGCTCACCGCCGAACTGAAGAAAATAAAGAAGCTCAACAGAAAGACATGAGGATAGGCTTTTTCGGAACGCCGCAGATAGCGGCCTACTGCCTCGGGGAACTGGCAAAAGCCCACGATGTCGCATTTATAGTCAGTAACGACGACAAACCATGCGGGCGTCATCTGAAAATCCAGTGCTGCCCCGCCAAGGAGGTCGCGCTCGAGCGCGGCATTCGTTTTTATCATCCCGAAAGCCTGAAAGAAAAGCCGTTCATCGACGCCCTCGGGCTCGAAGGCGCCGACCTGTTCGTCGTGGTCGCCTTCGGGCGCATCATTCCGCGCGATGTATTCGGCATGCCGCGCCTTGGTACCATCAACCTGCACCCTTCCCTGCTGCCGCGCTACCGGGGGGCGGCCCCGGTTGAGTGGGCGATTATCAATGGAGAGACCGGGACGGGCGTTACGGTACAGATGATCAACGAGCGTCTCGACGCGGGTGACATCATCGTGCAGGAAAGGATCCCGATTCCCCCCGATTTTACCGCCGAAGATCTCTACGACGCGGTGCGGCCTCTCGGGGCGGCTCTTTTGCTGAAGGCGATCGATCTGCTCGGTGCCGGCAAGGCCAGGCCGCTCCCCCAGAACGAGGAGGAGGCCACCTATTGCGGAAAGATAGACCACGAACTCGCGCATATCGACTGGAATGCCGGGACGATGGGCATCCATAATCTGGTAAGGGGGCTGAACCCCCGCCCCGGCGCATGGACGGGCTTTCGCGGTACCCATGTAAAAATCTGGAAAACAGCCCGGCCCGCGGGCGATGAACTCCGGGATCACGCGGTACCCGGACATCTGCTCATCCATCAGAAAAAGCGCTTGCTCGCGGGAACGGCTGACGGCTGGATCGAAATCCTGTCGCTTCAACCCGAAACCAAAAGGGTGATGGACGGGCTCTCGTTTATTAACGGCTACAGGCCGGGCCCCGGGGACCGTTTTGAATAGCCGGTATCGAAATACGGGAAAAACCCATGTCGCGACGCGATGACAGGCGGAAAGGACCCGGGCGACAACCGATGAGCGCCGGAGAATTCCTCACAACGGCGGAACAGGACGCGTCACGCGAAAAACACCGGGCGCGCGAGTTGCGCACGACCGCGTGGTGGCGCAAAAAGATCGCCTCGGGGGTGTGCCATTACTGCGGAAATCGCGTGCAACCCGCCGATCTCACCATGGACCACCTGATCCCGCTTTCGCGCGGCGGCCGATCGGAACGCTTCAACATAGTCGCCGCGTGCAAGGAGTGCAACAACAGAAAGAAAAACCTCCTGCCGGCGGAATGGGACGAGTACATCGAATCGATAAAAAAAAGGACTCCCTAAATTTATTTATTGAAAATGCCGTTATTTATTGTATCATAATCTCTCATCGCCATGGCTGTGGGTCGATCGGATTTATCATGGAAATGCCGCAGCGAAACGGAAGGATATCCCCTGCCGGCGGGAAGAGATCATCAGCCATGCCCGATACCACTGTAAAAGAACGATAACAGAGAAAGCAGACAATGACCGCCGGCACAGACAGTTCGAAAGGCGACCTTTATAAAAAGGGACAGCTTCTAATCCGTCAGGGTGAAGAACCCCGTTACATGTACTATATGCACAGCGGCGCGCTCGAGATCCTCTCGGCACCGCCGGAATACGAAGAGCTCCACACCGACATTCTCCTCTCAAAAAGCAAAAGGGTCGGCACCATCAAGGAAAAGAACCTGATCTCGGGGCTCAGCATCCTGTTCGCCGAACCGTACAAGAAGTCGATACGGGCCATCGAAGACTCGTATGTCTCGAAGTATCCCATTAAGGAGGGGGGCTTCCAGCAGATCGTGACCGACAATACGCCGCTCGCGGTCGACATCCTCTCAAATCTCTTTCGCAGGCTCGAGCTCTCCATACCGGACGCATCGCGCTACGCGAACCTGTACCAGAACATCGCCCGCATCAACGACAATATCTGCCTGATGTACAAGGCCCTGGCGCAGGGCCCACTCCCCGAAAAACTTCAGCAGCGTGCCGACGCACTTCACGACACCTACGTTCTGAACGGCGGAAGCTTCCCGGGGAGTTTCGACGCGAAATTCGTCATTGCCGACAACAGCGGCATGCTCAGGAAGAAGTATTCTTTCCCGGGTCTTCCCATGGAAACCATCCTGGACCTCAAGCAGTGCAATTTCATCAACAAATTCATCAAGCTCGATATCAATGTTCTCATCGGGGTCGTCAAAAGGGACCCCTCAATCGCCACCTACATGTTCGAGACGATCTCGGACAATCTTCTTAAAGTCCTCGACCGGATAGAGGCCATCCATACACTGATCGACGAGGAGCTTTCCGTGCTTTTCGGGCAGGAGGGAAGCTGGACGAGCGTACTCATCGACTCGGGCGCTTTCGCGGCCTGGCAGCGCACGGGCAGGCTCTCGACCGATTTCCTGAAAAATTTCCTTTCAGTATCGGTGAAGGTGCACTCCTTTTTCGAGGAACTCTCGGGCAAGAAGCTTTCGGAGGTCTTCCCCGGATTCAAGAAACTGCACGAGCTTTACGTCTCCCAGAAAGACGCCGGGCCGGCCGAGGTGCGCCCCGTCGCCCGGAAGGCGAGTTCGCTTGGAAGGGATTACGTCAATTCCATCCAGCAGATATTCGAGTTCTCCCTCATCGACAAGGAGTTCCAGAACAACTTCCTCAAGGTGCTCAACGACTTCAAGAAGATGCAGAACCCTTTCAACACCGAGCCCGAGGGAAGGAAGATCCGGCGCTTCATAACGAAGCTCTATCTCGACCTCTACAAGCAGGTCCTCCTGCGCAGCCACAGCGAATCGATCATGCCCGCGCCCGTGCGCCTCATGCTCAACTTCGGCTTTCTCGACGAGAACATGCTCGAGCAGGAGCAGATAGAAGAGCTGCACGAGATATCCATGCGATCGGCGGAGTCTTCGGGCCTTCCCATCTACCACGAACATGAATTCCTGAAAAGGGTTTACGACGGCAAGGAGAATCCCAGCATCACCGAGATGGGGCTCACCTACGAGGCGCATCTTCGCGAGGAGGAGAAGCACAAGAAGAAGGGACAGGGCGGAAAACCCGGCGCGGACGAGGAGAACATCAACAAGATGATGTACGAAATCGACCACCGTCTCCTCAACACCATCACCGTGTGCTCGGGATCGACCGCCACCGCCTTCCCCATCCTGAGCTCCATGGTGATGCGGGGAAACCCGGCGAACTTCCACCTTTCCAAAAAGAAGCTCGAATCAACGGTGCTCTCGCTCAGAGAAATCGATTTCTCCGCGTTCTACCGCGAGACCGTCGAGCGGATCGGCGAGGCCCGCGAAATAATACAGGACGAGGTGATCCCGAATTTCATCCTGCTGCCGTCGTTCGGCACCAAGACCATGCTGTGGCAGGAGCTCGACGGCACCAACCGCAAAACCAGGGGGAGGATCGTCATTCCCATTCTCTTCATGGGCGACATCATGAAGAGCCTGGCGCACACCATCGCCTGCTTCCGCTGGGAGCTCAACCGCTCGCTCAAGGGCGCCATGTGGGCGGACCCGGTCGAGGGCGGGCTGACCGGCGTCTATTTCGATTACGTCAACTTCTTCAAGAAAAATCCCAAGCTGTCAACCGAGGCCAAGGACAAGATCGCCGAACGGTTCAAGAGCATACGCACCAACCGCGACCGCTTCGCCGAGGACTACGTGATGTGGGTGCTCTTTGAAAAAGACGGCATCATGAAGCTGAACACCGTTGTCCGCGAGATGTTCTTCCGTTACATACCGTTCAGGAAGGAGGTTCGCGGCAAGCTCGAAAACATGCCCGCCTTCAGCGAGATCGCCGGCAAGTTCAAGAACATCCACACCAGGGACGTAACCGGCTACCAGCGCAGGTTCAAGAAGTATACCGATGAAACCGGCTCCCTCCCCGAGGCGATCCAGCGATTCATGGATTTTCTCGACATGTAGCGCGGACGCGGACCCCTCAATACAACAGGTGTCTTTTCCGCTGTCGGTTGAATTCCTTCTGGCCGCCGGCAATCTGACCGGCGAACTCCGCGAACGGCCTCCCCTCGTCGATATGCCGGCGGAACGCGTCGGTACCGGCCAGGAAATCCACATGATACCGTCCCCTGTGCCGGTCCCAGCGAAACTGCGGGTAGGCGTTTTTTAAAAGCGTGATGATGCGATATGAGACCTCCATCGGACTGAAGGCCCCTCCCATGTAAAAGATCTGGACGCCTCCGCAGCGCATCCCGGTGTACTTCGAGAAGGTCGGGGAGAAATAAACGGGGCGGAACCTGAAATTGGCAAGATTGAGATCCGAGAGGAGCTTCGCGAGCTCGCGCGGCTCGATCCAGGGTGCGCCGATATACTCGAAGGGTTTGGTCGTGCCGCGTCCGACCGAAAGGTTTACCCCCTCGAGCATCACGATTGCCGAGTACACGACCGCCGATTCGTACGTTGGCAGGTTGGGTGACGGGGGCACCCACGGAAGCATGGTCTCGTTGAACAATAAATCACGACGGTAATTCCCGAGCGACACCACCCTGAGACGCACCTCGCGTGCATAACCCGCCCTGTAGAAACGCGCGGCCTCACCCATCGTCATGTTGTAGATAAACGTCGACGGGAAGGCGCTGATGTGGCGCGACTGAAAACCGTCGTGAAGATATGCGCCGTCTACGCCGAGGAAGCCCAGGGGGTTGGGCCTGTCAAGCACCACCAGTTCGATTGACGTGCCGTTGAGCGCGTCCATAACCTGCTTCAGGGACGAGACGTAGGTGTAGCAACGCATCCCCATGTCCTGTATATCGAAGATTACCGCGTCGGCCAGTCCGAAGAGATGGCGAAGCTGCCCGACCGTAAGATGGTGCAGGTTGTAGACGACCACGTTCAGCCGGGAGTCCACCTGGTAAAGCCTGGAATCGTAGTCGTTTTCATAGCCGTATAAACCGTGCTCGGGTGCGCAGGCAAACACGATCTCGAGCCCCTGCCGCCGGAGCAGGTCTATGTTCTTTCCCAGATTGTAGTCAACGCCGGAATGGTTGGTGACCAGCGCGACCTTTTTGCCCCGGTAATCGCGCGCGTCCCCCCCGATAAAATTTTCGAGCCCCGTGTAGACGCGCTTCTGCCTCTTCGCGGGGAGGTTATAGACCGCGGACGACGAACAGTCCAGAAGAAAGGATACGGCCATGGCATATACGATCCAGCTGGCGGTTTTTCTCACCGGGACACACCTCGTGCAATGAACTGGCAAATTTCGTCCGCATCCAATCGGGACAGTATCAATACTTATATCGAACCACGTCAAGAATTTCGGTAGCCCGATTTTGTGATCGCGATGTGCACGCTGTCGATATTTGCTTGACACCCGCCCGTTTCGGCGTACTCTCCGGTAAAAAGGGGTTTGCTCCGGCGGCCATGAAAAACGATCAATACCGGCACAATTCAGCGGGAAGAACCATGCTTCTGAACATACTTGCGGGCCTTCTTATCGTCTCCTCGGTCCAGTGCGAGACGACCAGCGAAAGGGAAAAGAGCATACTCGATTTCTCGAAGAGCGAGGCCGGCAGATACCAGGACCTGCTCATCGATCCCGCTCAGTACACGACCAACGGGGCGGTATACCACGATAGATACAGGAACCATCTTATAGGCATTGCGCGGGCACTCTCTTCCGACTACAAGTTCTCGATCGCGAAAAACAGCATCGGATTCTATTTCGACAAGAAGCTCAATCAGCGCGACCATCTGTACCTGGGCATCGACATCGAGATACCACTGGACGAAACGGCGCACGCCGGCTCGTCATACCAGCACATAGCGGTGACGGCACTCGACACCTACCTGAAGGACGTGCTCGCTGTCATCAACTCCTGCGCCACGATCTTCGGCGAAAGCGAGATCATCGGCATGGTGGTCGGATTTCACTGGAGAATCAAGGAACAGCGCTCGTCCATCAACATCTGGATTGACGAGCGGGACGTGGTGCGCTACGAGAACAAGCAGCTGACCATGAAGGAGCTCATCAGCCGAAGCTACATAACCAACACAGAGGGAAAACTCATTCGCCTTTTATTATAGACTCCAGCTCTTTTATCAGCGCGCGAAGCTCCATCATCGTCCCGACACTGATGCGCACGTACTCGGACTGCACCGGACCGGCGAAGTAGCGCACGAGTATCTTCCTCGCGTACAGCTCCTCGTAGATCTTTTCCGCCGGGACATCGGGGTGCTTTACCAGCAGAAAGTTCGCTTTCGACGGCACGATCGTAAACCCGATCTCCGCGAGCTTTTCCTCGAGGAACTCCTTGTTGTCGCGCACCATCCCGATATTGTACTTGAACCCCTTCTGATCGGACAGCGCGGCAAGCGCACCGGCTTCGGCAAGCCTGTCGACGTTGTATGAATCTTTCAGTTTAATGAATCCCCTGATGATATCGGCATGCGCCGCGGCGATGCCCACACGGAGACCGGCGAGCGAATACGATTTCGAGAACGACCGCGTGACGATGATGTTGTCGAATTCACGCACCAGGCCGATGGCCGTCTCGCCGTAAAAATCGACATAGGCCTCGTCAACCACCAGAAGTCCCTTGAATTTACCGGCGAAATTTTTAAGCGAACCGAGATCGACGCCCCGACCGGTGGGATTATTGGGATTGCAGACGATGACCAGTGCGTACTTTTTCTTTAGATAATCCGCGAAATTGATATCGAGATCTTTCGTAAGCGGGATTCTCTCGTACTGCACCCCGTTCGCCTCGGCCAGAGTGTAATAGAGCGAATAGGAGGGATAGGGGAACGCGGCAAGCGCTTCCGGATCCACGAAGCCCCGCAGGAGGAGCGTGAATATTTCGTCCGATCCATTCGCCACGAAGACGTTTTCGGCCGTAAGCCCGTTACGCTTCGCGAAGGCCTCGCGGACCGACATGGTCGTGGGATTGGGATAGCGCCGCAGCGACGCGTCGGTGGCCTTTTTTATCGCGTCGAGCACCACGGGCGAGGGCGAGAAAGGGCTCTCGTTGGTGTTGAGCTTTATAAACTCGTCGAGATTCTCCGGCTGCTCGCCGGGAACATACTCGGCCATTTTTTTCAGTCGCGTGTTCCAGTACTTCACCTGTCGCTCCTTCGATTACGGTATCCTGTGAGCGGCGCCGATTATCGCGCCGGGGCTTTCGATATTGTGCTCCCTCATGTACGCCTCGAGCCCCTGGACGCACTCGATCCCCGTTCCGGGGTTTATCAGGCTCATCGTCCCGATCGACACCGCGCTCGCTCCGGCCATGAGGAACTCGAGCACGTCGTCGAGCGACCCGATCCCGCCGATTCCGATGACGGGAAGGTCAACCTTCGCGAATATCTCGTAGACGATTCGCACGGCGATGGGCCGGATCGCCGGGCCGCTGAGCCCCGCGACCCGGTTGATGAAATGGGGCCTGCCCGTGGCCACGTCGATCTTCATCCCGAGAAAGGTGTTTACCGCCGAGACCGCATCGGCCCCGCAGTCCTTCGCCGACGCGGCGAATTCCGTGACATCGGTCACGTTGGGCGAAAGCTTAACGATGAGCGGCACCGGCGTGACCTTCCGGACGGCGCTCACGAGCGACGAGAACGTGGACAGGTTGCGTCCGAAGGCGATTCCGCCCTCCTTTACGTTGGGACATGAGACATTGAGCTCGAGGGCCGCAATCCCGGCCGTATGCCCGAGTATGCGGCAGAGTTCCACGTTCTCATCAACCGAATGCCCGGCGATGTTCGGGATCACCGTCACGCCCTTTGAAAGCAGGAAGGGCAGTTTCTTATCGAGGAACGCATCGAGGCCCACGTTTTCAAGGCCGATGGAGTTCAGCATCCCCGATGGCGTCTCGATGATGCGCGGGCCGCTGTTACCCGGCCTGGGCTTAAGTGAAAGCCCCTTGGTGAAAACGGCACCCAGGCGGGAGATGTCATAAAACCCGGAAAGCTCCTCGCCGTAACCGGCGGTCCCCGAGGCGACCGTCACCGGATTTTTTAGCCGCAGGCTCCCTATGTGCACCGTGAGATCGATACCGGTCCTCCTTCCGATGGTACAGGTCGGAATATGACAACGCCGTGTTTCCGACCAGTCAAGAAATAAAAAAGGGCATCGCGTGCGATGCCCCCAGGTGACGCCGAATACTATGTATAAAAGCCTTTAACCTTCCTCCACGGGATCTCGACTCCCCGGGCCTCCCGGCACCCATCTCTATTGTATGATTGTATTACCATAACGCCCTCCGCTGTCAAGAAAAATATTTGCACATCGCGTCTTCCGCCGGTATACGGTCCGCGTACGCGTAGTGCATCCATAATCTCGTGCCATGCTTCCCCAGGAGGAAACCGAAAATGCACCGTACCTCACGTCTGGCGCTGGCCGTATTGCCGGTCATGTTTATCGCCATCATCACCGGCTGCAACAGGGGCGAGATACTCACCTTCAACCGTCCGATGCTGGGAACCATGATAACGATAACACTGATCGCCGACTCGCGCCATGCGGGGGTCAGAGCCTCCGAAGCGGCATTTAACGAGATTGCCCGGATAGAGGCCCTGATGAGTCCGCGGCTGGCCGGAAGCGACGTCGCGCGGCTGAACCGCGATGCCGGACACACGCCCGTAACCGTTTCAGGCGAGACCCTTGAGCTTATCAAGAAGTCCATCGAGGTTTCGCGCGCCACGGACGGCGCCTTCGACATCAGCTTCGCCTCGCTCGGGCACCTCTGGAATCTGGCATCGCCGGACTTCCGCCCGCCGGGCGGTCGTGAGACCGCGCGCCTCCTTCCACTGGTCGACTACCGGAAGATCAAACTGCATCCGGAATCGCACCGGGTCTCTTTCGTCCTGCCGGGGATGAGGGTCGGCCTCGGCGGAATAGCGAAGGGATACGCCATAGCCCGGGCGGTCGGGGTCCTCCGCCGGGAAGGGGTCAGAGCCTCGATCGTCGACGCGGGGGGTGATCTTCAGGTGACCGGCCACAAGTTCGGCGAAGAATGGCGCGTGGGACTGATGCACCCGCGCGGGAAGGAAATTCTCCTCGTTATAGCGGCCCGGGACGGCGATTCGGTCGTGACGAGCGGTGACTACGAGCGATTCGCTTTCTTCAATGGAGAGAGATATCATCATATAATCAATCCCAAGACGGGCTTCCCGGCCCGGGGGCTGGCATCGGTGACGGTACTGTGCTCTGACCCCGTGCTGGCCGACGCCTATGCGACGGCCCTTTTTGTGATGGGTGGGGTCAGAGCCCGCGAATTCGCCCTTGCTCACCCAGAGCTAAAGGTCATCCTCATCGATCATGAACTGCGTATCTCCGCCTCGAAAGAGCTTGAAGGAAGGATTACATCTCCGGCAAGCGGGAAGCCGGAGTGGTTTTAGGGGAATGGAGAGTACCCTGGAACTACCGATTGGTCTGCGAACGGATGCCCGGCCACATCCCTGCAAACACATTCCTAGTTATGATTTATGGATTCAACCGCGTGTCGGAATAGATATCAGCCCTGCCGTTTCGATAATCATACCAGAGGAACAAACCACCCCAGGGAGCTCCCCCGTCGTTATAATATAGCGATTTAATCGAAAGCTCCGAACTGGACCACGCACCCGGGATACCGATCGTTACACCGTCATAATCGAACGGCGCTCCCACCACACCGTCGGCGTCCCAGAGCCGCGCCCCTGCCCCGTCAACCGCCTGCGCCATGAGCACGTACCCCATATCGGGACCGTAGAATCGTTCATCGAACCAGCTCACGATGGCTCCCGTTGTGTTATCGGGCGTGATGGAAAGGCCCGTCTGGTACGCATAGGTTAACACCGAAGCTACCGGCGTTTCGCCATATCCCGGAGCGTTGTCGCCGTCGGCGGAATCGAATTTCTGGATGAAGATTTCACTCCCCCGCGAATAAACAACGGTCGGATAATTGCCGGTCGTCGAAAGGCACATCGCCGCGTCGTCCACATTGGCTATCGACGAGGTCCAGGCTATACCCATAACCGAAGAAATACGCCGGAGGTATAGAGTAGTGCCGTTTTTATACAGTATATAGAAGGCCCCGTAGTTATCCGAAACCGCGTCAACGAGCGTGGAGGCCGCCAGAGTCAACTGCACCCCGAGGCCGCCGTTGGCCGCATCATCAGCGGCGTTTACAACGCCATTACCGTCAATCCGTTTCCCATAATACGTATATGTGGGACCCGCCCCGCTCTGATACACCGCGAAAGCCCCGCCGTTGAACGCCGCACCCAGGTAGCCGCGGTTCAGCAGTCTGACATTCGCCTGAGTTCCGACAGCGGCGCTGATAGTGAACTCATTCCGGAACACGCTCCCGTCGCGAAGCCGGATCACGACACCGTAAATATCGCCGCCGCGCTCGTAGGCGAAGAGCATGCGCGGCTGCAGGATCACATAGCGCTGCCCCAGGGCGGTGATGAGGTCGGTGTTAAGGGTGAGCTGTGTCGCGGAATTCACCGTCACCACATACGCGTCCTGAGAGGTGGTTATATTACGGACCATGTCGCCCTGACGAACCGGGTAATTCGCCGAGGTGAAGCTCGCGTTGGTGTCGTTGAGCGTATTGACCGCGCCATCGCTTGTGGTTATGCCGAGCTCTATTACTCTGTCGTTGCTCGCGAAAATGATGAAACGATCATTGACCGTGTCGAAGATGTCCCGGTTCAAGCTAAGCCGAGTCGCCGAGTTGACGACCGCCACGGAGGCGTACCGGTTGTCGCTGATGTTGTACACTATGTCGCCCGGCTCGACGCCCTGCGCCGAAAAATCCGCCACCGTTGAGCGGAGCTCGCCCGCGACAACCGAGGTGGCATGGCCGGATTCGATCACGCTGGCGGTCTCGGCGGGATTGGCGAACCTGAGTATCCAGTAGGTTTCCAGGTTGCTGATAACAACCGCGCTCATCGCGAGCGCCCTTTCCCCATAACCGGCAGGGCGGGCTCCCACTGTGCTCACCAGCGCCAGGTTCGGCGCGACACCATACGTCGTCAGGTTCACCACCACGTCGTTGACGGCGACACCGTTCGTCACATAGGTGGCCGTGTTGTCATAGAGGGGAATAGCCGGCGGAGCGTCAGCCGTGTACGGCGTTGCCCCGGAAAGAGTCACATCGGGATACATGGTCACGGCAACACCCGAGCCGATACCGATGTTCCAATCCAAAAGATATCGATAAAAAGGATCGTCCGGGGGCGGCGGATGCGTCGTACACCAGTCGCTGAAAATATCGTAGTCTTCGGTTCCGGCCGGGAAAAGGTTGGAACCGAACTGGAGTATCCGGTTGGACAGAACGGCGCTTACCGTCGCTCGCGTCGTATCCGTAACGTTGGCGGCAAGATCGCCGGCGTTCACTCCGGCGAACGGCGCCAGGTTGTCGATCAGAAGGTTGGTTCTGGTCGCTGTGCCACCGGTAATAAGAGGGTTCTCGAGAATCAGATAACTATGACCAAGCACACCGAAGATATCGGCATTCAGGGACAAAACGGTTTCAAGCACCGGATCCACCGACACGGTTGTATTGGTGAACGTGTTTAAATTGACAACATAATCCCCCGTCACTATCCCATTGGCCATAAATGTCGCGGCCGAATCAACGAGTTCCCCCGCAGAAACGGTCGTTACCGAACCACTTTCAAGGAGATTGTATACCTCGTAGTTTTCAGCCATGGTCAGGAATATGTCGGCCGACAGGTCGAGTTCGTCGGCAAAGACACTGTCCACATACGCATAGGTGGAATCATCGGTGTTTACCACCACGTCTCCCACACCGACCGCACCGAAGGCCGCGCCGGTGTCGACGAGGAAACCCGAATAGTCCGCGGTTCCGGATGTTACAAGCGTATTGGTATACGTCGTCCTTCCGGTCGTCCTGGCATAGCTGCCGCCACTTACCAGAAGCGCATCAATAGAATAGGCGCCGCCCGGGGCCGCGGCAAGATGCGGCGTGAAGACTCGATTCAGCGCATTAGTGTGGCTGGTGCCACCGTCCATAAGGTGATTTGCGGTGGTGAACGGATAATTGGTTGCGCTATTAATAATAACGTAGCCGTCTCCGGACGCGATAAGCCCGGCGGCCTGGCCCAGCACGTGACGAAAGTTCTGCCCGGCCTTATTGACTGTTGTAATTGAGTTTGTGGCCGTTCGGTCGTACACGTAATGGCCGGTAACCACGCCGGCGACCGATAAATCTTCATCGAAGTCATAAAACGCATTTGCGGGTATAAACATCGTCGCGGATCCGGGTGCGGTTCCCGCATTGGGATACATCCGTGTAATAAATCCGGCATACACGTTATTGTTCCCCTGCGCACCCCAGATAAGGACTGCCGAGGGATTCGTCCCGTTACCAACGGTCAGTCCGTCATCGGCCGCGCTTCCCAAACCGGGAGTACTCCCCCAGACAGGATCGAATCCCGCGCTGCCCGCATTATTGTAAACCCGCTTGGCATAGATCACCGGTGCTCCCTCGAGAGTTACGATCGCGCGGCCCAGGTAATCGCTGAACACGCGTGGATTGGTCCGGTTATTCATCGCCGAATCGATCGCGTCGCCGTCAGCGCTCCATTGTAACGCCGCCCCGGTGCTGAAATACATGCCGTAGATATTACTGTCGTTGGGGTCCTTCCAGATCGCGAAGCTGTCGCCGGCCGGGACCAGTTGCGTGTTGTTCTGTAAGACGTCCAGATTCGTTTTACCGAGCGCGGCCGTGTCACTCACCACCTCGTCATCGGTGATCAGAGGGTTCGGATTGTTCGCTGTGAGATAATAGGTTGCCGAGGTGGCGCCATCGCTTGTCACCAGGAAATAATACTTCGTCGCGTTATTAAGGCCGGCCACATTCATGGAATGAACGGTATTCAGCGGTGTCGCCGCCTCGCTCGCGGAGGATCCATAGGCGACCGTGATGCCCCACTGGACGGTGGATCCTCCAACCGGTTTGTTCGTGACCCAGTTTACGGTAAGTGAATTTTCCGTAACATTGGTGAACCATACCGATGTGATGGTAGTCGCGCCCGCCGTGTTGGGATCGTCCTCAACGGTAAAAGTCCAGTTGTTATTTATGCTCACCACAAGATCACGCCCACCGAGATCCTCTATGCCCGTACCTGCCGTATCATCCAGATCGACCATATAGATCTGTGCATAGGTGAGAGTATTCAGTGGGAGATACCATGTCTTCTCGTCGGGGCTGAAATAGGGTACACCGGATGCCGCCGCCGGTGCGATGCTGAACGTCGCGGCGGTCACGTTTTGAACCTCTTTATTGAATGACGCCACCACATAGCCGACGCTGCGGCTGTAAGGGCCGGCACCGACCGGATACCGGGTGGCGGCAATTACGACCGGGTCGAGGTCCGCGGTGGTATCCAATCCCGTCGTAAATTCGGCCGTATCATTGGGGCCGATGACTCCGAAATCCACTCCACCTGAATCGTTAATGAGCGTAGGATCTATAGTAATGGTATACGTAGTATTATAGGCGAACGTACCGACAAAAGGAATGCGCACGCCCTTACCACCGGCGAAGCTGGTCACCGGGCCGAAGACCGGTCCGGCCGGAGCGATGACGATGTTCGTCGCATTGATGTCCGCCAGCTGAACCGGCCGGGAAAACATGATGACGATATCCGTGTCAACGGGAAACCGGTCGGTAGCGGGAAGCGGCGCGTCCGGATAGATGGACTCAACCTGGAGAAACTCGGTTCCCGGGCTCGACCCCGGAACGGTTCCCCCCGTGGCGCTGAGGTCGATGTTCGGCGCCTCGGGCGCGCAGGCGTGGAAAAGCAGCACCATGACGGCCGGGAGCATGAAGGATAACGCCAGTCGGTAATGGATTGTTCGTATCACATCACCCCTCTTTAAGCGGGGAAACATCGAATTTCTGTTTTTTTGCAGGGGGCATACAGTTTTTCTTTACATTTTAATCGTTGCGGCATGTATTTATCAATGTATGCTGCACATTGATATAGTATCAATATACACCTTCTCAGTTCTATATATTACAGAAGAAATCGGGATTAAGGCAATAATAATTTAGACCATGCTCCGTAAAAAAACCAGATTTCTCCCGCTGCTGCTCATCACCGCCCTTTCTCTGCTGTTGACAGAGAAAGCGGGTCGTGGAACCATCACCTCGATCACCCTGACGCCGGGTAACCCGACCACCATGTCGAACACCCTGGGGTATTACCTGGCGGGAAAGGCCTATATCTTCACCGTTAACGTTGTCGATCCCGATGTCACCGCCTGGAATCAGATCACCGATGTCAGAATCACTATCGCAAACACAACCAATATTGTAGTAAGAAACACGGCTGCCTTCGGCTTCGGAGCATCCCCTCTCGTTGCTGATACGGCATTCGGGGTAACGGTGGACTCCGGAGCGGTGGATGCCACCGGCCTCGTTACCGTCGGCAGCACCTATAACAACTTTACCGTGCGATTCACCGTAACATTCAGATGGGACACCCCAGAATCCGCCTGGGCCGCGGCGAGAAATGTCATCGGATCCGCCACTACCAATAATCCCGCGGTCAACACCCTTACCGACACCCGCATGGTATCGTATGGCGTCATATCCACCATTCGGATTGTCGGCTTCGCGCAAGACGGTGACGCGGCCGATGGACGGATCAATCCCTGGCACACGGCATTCAATGTTACCGGCACCGTCGCCTACAATATACCGGGCGCGACGGCGACCGACGCGGTGCATCTGGTCGCCGACGCCGGTGCCGCGGAATATGATGCAGCAGGCGCGACTCTATACCGCACCGGCATCATCACGCCCCACGTCGACCTGACCCCGGCCGCCCTCAGTATTCCCGTGAGCGCCGAATGGTTCAATTCCCTGGGATGGGTCACCGCGCGCGGCAACCACACCTGGACGGTGGTTGTGCCAATGGCGACGCCCGGCGGCCCTGAAACCTCCGTGAATACCCTTGCCATCAACTGCGACCGCATCCGGGTGACCAATATTGAATTCCTCGGTGGGGGCGGCGTCAATCCGCCTCCGCGCTACTACCGCAGTGTAAACCTGCCCGGCACCCAGGTACGGGTGACGGCTCAGCTCGAAAACGCGGCAACGCCGATGGTCGGAAACACGACCATCAGGATATCCGACAGCGCCGGCACACCAAACACCTACGACGTGGTAATCGCCAACGGCGCCACCCAGGGCGTTTTCGATATGAGCGCGAACTATCCGGCGGTCCCCGGCGACATCCCCGCAAACGACACGACGGTACTCTCATACAGCGCGGTGCGCGTATTCGGCGGCGCTTACGACGGCGACACGGCCGCGGCCGAGGGCCAGGACGATTTTGCGAGCATTACGCAGGCGGTGCTGGGCACATATCAGATATACTGGGACCACAACGATCCACCGGGAGACAACGCCGGAGATTTTACCGCCTGGGCCGGGTTAACCAAAACCGCGACATCGCTGGTTCTGAACTGGACGGCGATCAACCCGCTGACATTTGATGATCACGATTTTTATTCATATAAAATCTACTATCGCGAACAGGCAGCGATCCCCTGGATAATGATCGATCGCAATACCGCCAACTACGGACCGGTTGGCACCTACCATTTGAATGACATTACCACAACCACTGCCGCGATCGAAGGACTGGTACCTCTAACCACGTATGAATTCTTCATATCGGCGGTCGATGTCTTCGGGAATGAAGTTTATATTTTATTTCCCAACAACGTGATTCATGGCAATCCCGCTCCACCACCCGAATACAACACCGAACAGACCGCCCCTCTCAGTATAACCTGTCAATTAACCGATGGTATTACCAGTTATGCCGACAGTTCGTTTACCGCTCCCGGAGGATGGCTTGCGTCACTGAGGCCTGTAAGGGTTTCTGCCATCAATGTTAAATTTACCATCGAAGGCACCGCAACAACGCTCCCCGAGACAGTAAACCTGATCGCCGCTGTCGAGCCGGGTCCCGCGCTGTTACCGAATCTGTTTAATGGCATTACCCTCAATGGCATCGAGGGCACCGATTATTTTCGATATGCATGCGCAAAGACGGGACCCAATACCTGGAAAGGGTATATACCCGCAACGAATACCACTCTGATGACACTGGGTACCAACGTGCGTTTCATCGTTGAAATGATCAGAGGCGCATCCACGACCTATGCGGATTCCAACTCCGAGCTTGAAGATCCAACAGGCCCAATCGATGATGATCCGAGTACCCTTAACAACTATGTAACCCCGAACGACTGGGAATGGACATTTCAGGTGGCCACCCCGACCACCTTCCAGCCCTGGCCCACTCGCATTCTGAACAATGTCATCACCGACAAAAACCCCGTGGCCTACCCGGCCTATTATCTCTCCGAGGACGCCTACGTCACCATCAAAGTGTTCGACATAAAGGGACGTCCCGTCGCGACCCTGCTCGATAACGCCTTCCGCAAGGGCGGGCAGAACATCAAAGAGGGCGGCTGGCGCGGCGACAACAAGGCAAATCGAAAGCTCGGCGTGGGTCTCTATTACATCCAGATAGAGGCGAAGGCCGTGTCGAGCGGCAAGGTTATCCTCAATTCCTTCCAGAAGGTGGTCATGGCGCGCTGACGGACCGGCCGCCCCCAAGGGGGTCAGAGCCTTTTTTTCAGAGCTTTTTTTAACGAAAGCGCTCTGACCCTTAAAAAAAATTAAACATCCCCCGCTCCTCAAACGTATCTATTTCAGCACCACAAAAATAATACGGAAAGGAGTCTTCAATGCCTCGCAAACCTCGAATCCAGCAGGAAAACCTCACCTACCACATCACCTCCCGGTGTATTGAATGGCGATCAATGATGGACCAGGACTATTTCAAGCAGCTTTTGCTGGAAACACTGGCCCAGGCACAGAATAAGTATCAATTTGAGCTGAACGCATATCAGATAATGGATAATCATATTCATCTTGTTATAAGGACTTTGCCGGGTGGGGCTTCGATTTCCAGGCTCGTACAGTATATAAAATCGCGTTTTGCCGAGAAATATAATCGACTCACACAACGAATCGGGCCTTTCTGGAACGAGCGCTATCACGACTCCATCATAGAACACGCGGAAAACCCCGAATACTATCTCCTCTGGCTGCTGTGGTATCTCGCGTTTAATCCGATAAGGAGTAAAGCAACCGACAGCCCGAGGAAATACAGGTACTCAAGCATCCATGCATATCTCGACACTCGAGATCGTCCTCCTGTCAAAGTAGATTTACACCAATATTTCATCAGACTGGGAAACGGCATCGAAGAGAGGATTAAACGATTTCTGGTATACGAGGACGCCTATCGCAGACGACTGGCAGTTATTATTTAGCCGGCAAATATGGTTTATCCTCGATCTTTATTACGCGAATGGATTCTCCTTCTCGAAATCCGGAAGGAACAGCCGCTCACTTCCCGATTCCTGTATCCATCCATGTCTGAAGCCGAGCCTGTCCAATTCCGCCACAACCTCGGAGAACTCCCTCTCCGAGACCGGCCGTCCGAGCCGGGGATGATTCCTGACCGCCGGAGTGGGATAATATTGCGACATCAAGGATATGTGTACCGATGGGGAGAGTTCCTCCGCTATTGTCTGAAGGCATCGTTTGCTGTTGTCCACATGCCCCGGCAGAACCAGATGGCGGATAATAAGCCCCGACTGGACTGCTCCGCTCGAATCTATATGCAGCTGTGCCCCTTTCTGGCGATACATCTCACGAAGGGCTCTCACCCCCGTTTCCGGATAGTCCCCAGCGCCTGAATATTCACGCGCAATATCGGAATCCATGTATTTAAAATCAGGAAGGTAGACGTCTATTATTCCCTCAAGGGATTCCAGCGTCTCTTTTTTATCATACCCGTTGGTATTCATCACCGCCGCGAACTTCCCGCCCTCGCGCCTCAGAGCATTTATCAGGTAGATCATCTGAGGCACGACATGGGAGGGTGAAACAAAACCGACGGCTCTGACCCCCATATTCAGAAAAGACAAAACCGATGAAATCAGTTCCGTCCGATCCCGAGTAATGTATGGCGTCGAATTCCTGCTTATCTGATAATTCTGACAAAATATACACTGCAGATTACAGTGTGCAAAAAACACATTGCAGATACCCTTATCGCCGTTTAAAATCGGCTCCTCGCCTTTATGCAGACAAATCGATGCAACCGGGAAATGTTCATCCGTTCTGCAATATCCATCCCCCTCGGCACGCGACATGCCACAGCCCCTGGGGCAAGCATTGCATAACGATGCACTTTCGCGGCACTGAACGTCATTACACATTATGAACGCCATTCATTGGATTTCGCATAAAATAATTAATCATGACAAAAAATATCTTGAAATAATTATGACAGCAATTAAGTTCTGCAAATGCGCCGTTATGGTGCATTGCTTGATACCATTAAAAGAATATACTAGAATGTCGATTGTTTCTTTGATCCCTGTGCATCGCCACGTTTGTATCAACAGATGTTTTCTTGCCGCATACAACAATATAACAATTTGTAATATTAACTCAGAATTTTAAATATCAATATCCCGTCGCCAATAGTGACCCACATATCTGCATGCCAAGTGCGACTGTTACAGCAGCCTTTAAACAAAAATGTGTGAGGGCACAATGCCAGAAGAACTTTCTATCAGTACGAAATTTCCGGAAGAACAAATAAATTCGAGCGTGGAATTTGAAATGATATCTCTCGCCGACCTTATTGTCATTTCCGCCACCAACTTTATTATCGAAGGCTCGATCCTTTCCACAACCGGCACCCATTACAAAACGAAGCCGGAGGAGTGCATATCCGACGACGATAAACCTCCACCGGCTGAAGAAATAACCGAAACATCACCGGATAAAAAATCTATCATTTTCCTGATAAAGAAATTCCTCCTCAACCAATTCCGCAAGCGCCGTTCTTATCGCGAGGGGATCGAGCCCGAGTAATCCGGTCAATTCCGCAAGAGAAATACCGGAATTGCCGATAACAGATTTCAGGATCGCCCCCCTCGTCTGTCGGTGAGATCCATGAAAAGCGGACTGTTTTTTATATCGGGAACTACGACGCGACGGATTCCCATATCTGCTCTTCAGCATGACGCCGTAATCCATCAGGGCATTATACCATCTTCCCGGATTATCCCTATCCAGCGAGCGTTCCACCAGCGGCCGGATATCTTCATCGGTAACATTCGGCCTGTCTGCAAAAAACAGATGAATAAAAACAGTCCTGATATTGGTCTCAATAAATACGACCGGCTTATTATAGGCGAACGCCAGAATTGACGATGCGGTCGCGCGGCCAATCCCCGGCAGCGCCGCAAGATCATCCGCATTGTCCGGAACTATACCGGAATGTCGTTCTATGATTATCCCCGCCGTTTTTTTCAGTGCTATTGCGCGCCTGTTATACCCAAGCCCCTGCCAGACCCTGAGCAACGGCTCCAGGGAGGTCAGAGCCAGGACGCGCACGTTCGGAAAGGCAGCGATAAACTCATCGAATTTCCTTGCCACCCGGTCCGCCTGGGTCTGCTGAAGCATGACTTCTGACACCAGCACATGATAAGGGGTCAGAGCCACTCCTCTCCACGGCAGATTCCGTCCATACCGTTCGTAATAGCCATACACCAGCCCCCTGAAGGCCGAGATAACCTCCTCATCCATTCCCCCGTCACGAACAAGCGACGCCAGAGTACCATCGTCATCAATAGTGCTTTCGTTTCGCATTGCCGTTTTAAACGTTGAATCGAAAACTGATTATATCGCCGTCCTCAACGATGTATTCCTTTCCCATCACATGGAAACGCCCGGCTTTCTTCACCGCATCCTCGCTCTTCAACTCGGAAAGATCCGGATATTTCATCACCTCGGCCCTGATGAATCCGCGCTGTATATCCGTATGAATCGCGCCTGCCGCCTCGGGTGCACTGGATCCCATGCGTATCAGCCATTGCCTCACCTCGTCATCGCCCACCGTGAAAAAAGAGATAAGGCCTAGCGAGCGCATGCACAGGCGAGAGAGAAGGTTGACGGCCGGTTCCTGAATTCCGGCCTCCCTCATGAATTCGACACGCTCGTCCACGGATTCAAGCGCGGCAATCTCCGACTCGAGCTCGGCCGAAATCTGCATGATCTCGATACCATAATCGCGATAGCGTTCCACCATGCGTGCTACCGCATCGCCGCTTGAAATATCCTTTTCCGAAACATTGAGCGCGATTATCATTTTTTTAAGGGTGATGAAGGGATAGCTTGCGATCAGCCTGCGATCCTCCTCTTCTATCTCGAGCAGGCGCAGCGGGAGGTCTTTTTCGAGATGTTCGCGGAACCTGCCCAGCAACGCTTCTTCCCTGCGGGCCTGCTCCTCTATCCCCTTCTTTTTTGCTTTTTCGAGGCGCTCGAATCTCTTTTCGATAAAAAGCAGATCGTGAAGAATCAACTCGGCGTTCACCGAATCGATGTCTCGCTCGGCATTGACGTTGCCGCTCACATGATACACAACGTCGCTGGAAAAAGCCCTCACCACATGACACAGTGCATCAACGTCAGCAATATCCTTGAAAACATCCCCCTCCCTGATTGCTGCCGCCTCAAGCCTGGGGAGGAGGTCGACATTGACACGCGCCCGGACGGCTTTCCGGGGATTGTAAAGACCCGCAAGCACGTCGAAGCGAGGATCGAAAATCTCAGCCACCCCCGTCACCGCTTTTGACGCTTCCTGCCCGGGGTGAAACGATTTCATTCCGGTTAATAGCTGGAAAAGCCTTTTCTTCCCGGTTTGAGGCAATCCGATAATCCCGACTTTCATCTGTCTGTTCCCTGTGATTAAAGTTTCTGCATTTTCCTGGAATACCATCGCCCTCTGCCAGCGGCGGAGAGAAGCTTCTCGTTTCCGCAGTTCATATTGATGACATCGACAATCAAATTACATCCTTCCGCTGCGCACGTACGCAAGGCCTGTTTTTCTTCCGCTCAGGAAGGCCGCCCCGTGAAGAAAAGACGATGAGTTACGCTTTTTTCAAGATCGTACAGATCGTTCAGACGGGCAGTAATCCCGGCGTCTCGATGCATATTGGACTTCAT
>CAZVEG010000026.1:0-2309 GCA_964625625.1 uncultured Leptospirales bacterium
GGGCAAGGTGATTGCGGGAAGAAGGACGCGAAGGGGCGAGGACTCGAATCTTCGCCCCTTCGCGGGATGCCTCAATCCCTTTTGTGGCGTGTGCGGGGGCCCGGCGAATCCTTTTTCTCTTCGGCCGGATAGGTGATGATTATGGTTCCCACCGCGTGCGAGCCCTTGCCCAGGTTCGAAAGCAGGACCACGTATTCACCGCCGGTCCGCGCGAGCTCGCCCGTGTCGACGGCGTAATTGATGGATTCCTTCGTTTTAAACCTTTCCTTTTTCTTGATGTATTTATTCTGGATATTGTTGGTCTTCCCGTTCTGAATGCCTTCGGCCTCGACGATCCATACCTTGAAGGGCGATCCTTCGCCTCCCTTTATTTTGCCGCCTCCCACCTCGACGTTTACCGAAATGAGGCCCGGTTCGTCGAGCTTGATGGGAAACTGGAGGGAATACGGATCGCTTTCCCCTCCGGGAGCCGGGTACAGGGTGTACCTGTGGGTCTCGGTTTTTTTCAGGCGCTCCTGTCCGGCGGCGGATAGACCCGAATCCACAATGGCCGAGGACACAAGAAACGCAAAGGCGCAGCACGACACACAGAAAATCTTTTTCACGAAAAACCTCCCAAATGTGATGTACTGAATTGCTGACGTGCGCATGCCCGGCCGAAGTGTCATCGCGGAGGGTCCACGGCATGGCAGGGCGATCGGGACAGGGGGAAAAGCCGTATGCATGAGAACGGGAGACCGTTGTTCTCCGACCCCGACGACAGCCGCGACAACCGGCGGTTGCACACCATACCTAATATTATACTGTACACCGCGTATAAGTGCAAGTTCGAATGATAAAATTATCGCGACGCGGCATGACAGCGCTCGCCATTATCGAAGTGCCGTTACGCTGCACGCGGGATATGCATGGGGCAGGATATGTAGCCCGCGTTTCGGGCGGGGCGAATGCTTATATCGGCCACGGATCGACCGGCCCGCCGGCGAGCACGCTCCGCACCGCGTTCACCTTCGCGTAATGGCCGCCGGTCAGATAATACATCGCGCCCTCGCGCCCCATGAGCCGTCGCGCGATCGCCCGCGGTGAAAGGCCCGTGGCGGAAAGTTCACGCACATCGTCGCGGAGCTTCGCCATGAACGCGGCCTTGTCGGCGAGCATTTTTCTTCCATCACGCACCACCCCGAGCAGCCCGCAGAAGATCGTCTCGACGTCGAGCCCGGCGAGTTTTTCGATGCTCTCAAGCAGGAGGTCAAAGTTTTCGTCGCGCCTGAAGTATTTGATCTTCCTGCCGCAGAAGAGGTCGCCGGTGAAGAGCCACTTTCTGTCAGGCTCGTAGAGGGAGATGTGGTCGAAGCTGTGTCCGGGGGTGAAAATCACTTTGAAAGAATGGTTCTTGGTCTCGACCGTCGAGCCGACCGATTGCGCCGAGGAGCCGTCATGGCGTTTCCATACGGCGAGCTGGTAGGCGCGCAGGGGCATACGTGAGGGCTCGGCGATCCAGGGGAGGGCTTTTGTGTGGGCCAGGATGAGGGGGGCGCACAGGGAGGCAAGGGCGGAGTTGTTGCCGGCGTGGTCCTCGTGGTGGTGCGTGTTCACCACAGTGCGCACCGTGCGTCCCCGCAGGGCGTCGAGGAACTCACGGCGCGCGGCGATGGTGCCGGTGTCCACGAGAAGGTCGTCGACCAGGAAGGCGTGCACCCGGTAGGGGACCAGGGGACCGATGCTTCGCCCCATCTGGAACAGCGTGACGCCGTTATGTGATGATGTCAGCAGCATGGTTCCCCCCCGCCGCTTTCCGGTTCACGGTCCGCGATTGAATCGAGCCAGGCCCGCACGATCACGCCGGTGCCGATCGGCCAGTCCCGCAGCTTCCGGCGCTCGACCCAGCGGTACTCCGCGAGCTCGTCCGAAAGCGAGACCGTTCCCGCGGCCAGTATGTGGTATCCGAGCAGGAGCTGGTTCGCCCGGCTGAACGGGAAGGGCCCCAGGAAGCTCGTTCTCTCCGCGCGCAGGCCGGTTTCTTCCATCACCTCGCGGATGACTCCCTGTTCGGGGGTCTCGTCGCGCTCGAGGAACCCGGTCACCAGGCCGAACATCTTCTCCGGCCATGAGGTCGAACGCACGAGGAGCACCTTCCCGTCCATCTCGATGATCGCCGCCACCACGGGGACCGGGTTGTCCCAGTGAACGAAGCCGCATGTTTCGGACGGGCACGCGGGGCGCGTCCTTCCGTCAATCATTCGCGTCTCGAGCCCCGTGCCGCACAGCGGACAGAAGACCTCGCCGACCCGAGCATAGAGGACGCGCAG
>CAZVEG010000026.1:2319-21437 GCA_964625625.1 uncultured Leptospirales bacterium
GACAGAAGCGGTATTCATTCATGCCGATCCTCCTTCGCCCGAAGACGTCTTTTCCAGATTGTCGCCGAGCTTGCCGAGCAGGCGAAAGAGCGTCCGCGACTCGCGCTCGGAGAGCCCGTCGAACAATCGCTCGTTCATCAGCGCCGAAATCTCGCCGAGGGCCGGTATAAGCTTTACGGCTTTCGGCGTGATGGATATCAGCGTGGCGCGTCCGTCCTCGGGGTCGGCGACCCGTTTGAGGTAGCCGTGCCTCTCGAGGGCCTTCACCACGCCCGTGATGGTCGACTTGTCCTTGTACGTGCGCCGGGCGATTTCTTTCATGGACATCGGACCGCCGACGGCCACGATCATGAACACGTCGCCGAAGGAGGGGGCCATGCCCTCGATCCCACGCCGTTCCATTTCGCGTTCGAGAACGCCGAACGCCCGCCGGCGCAGCCAGCCGAGGGCGTAGACGAGGTTGTTCCTTTCAATCTTCATCGCGGCGCACCGTGTTCGCTTATGGTTTGGTACTAAACTAAATACGGGCGCTCTGTCAAGTCCTTTTGTTGGACTTGCCGCTTTGTTACGTGTCACCGCGGCCCCCACGGAAACAGCATACACGAAGTTCCATGAACAATATATACCTTTTGAGGTTGCCGCGCCGGCCTGCGGCTTCCTCGCGACATTTTTGCCCCTTCTGCAACAAGTCTGTTATTCAGCGGGCGAACATGCAGCCGATCGATTTTCGGTTAAAAATATCCTTGTATAATTTTAAATTCAGTGCACATTATCGGGCCTCCCCATATCAAATAAATACATGGAGCGGCCTATGAACCCCGGATTGAGGAAATGGCTCAAGTTCTCCGCAATCGCGATCGTCGCGCTTGTAATCATCGCATTCGTATCATTCCAGATTTTCTTCAGGCTCGCGGTACCCTCGTACACCGGCACCGTCGACATACCCGGTCTCAAACAGCCGGTCGAGGTGCGCACCGACGAACACGGCATTCCGCACATCCTGGCAAAGAACGACGAGGACCTGTTCTTCGCGCAGGGCTACATCACCGCCCGCGAGCGGATGTTCCAGATGGACCTCACGCGCCTGGCCGGCAGGGGCGAGCTCTCAACGCTCTTCGGCGAGAAGACGCTCGAGACCGACCGGTATTTCAAAACCCTGGGCTTCTACCGCGCGGCGATCGATGAGTATAAAAAACTCACTCCGCCCACGCGCCTCGCGGTCGACGCGTACACGCGCGGGGTGAACGCGTACCTCGCCACGGTGAAGCGCCTGCCGCGCGAGTACTTCATCCTGGGAGGAAAACCCGCGGAGTGGAAGGCCGAGGATTGCCTGGTCGGCGCGCTCCTCATGTCGTACCGGCTGAGCGCCCCGCGCTCGACCAAGGCCATACTGCAGCGCATCTACGACCACGCGGGCGCGGAGACGCTCAATAAACTGCTGCCGTGGATACCGGCGTCGGCGCCGGTGGTCTCCGGCGAGCGGAACAGGGCGTCGTCGGCCATCACGTTCAGGGCGTTCGAAACGCGTCCCGCGCGGAACCCGGAAAGCGCGTCGGGCGAGCCCTACAGCCCGGTCCTCATGCGCCAGCGGGCGAGCAACTGGATGATTTTTTCAGGCTCGCGTACCACGACGGGTAAGGCCGTGTTCACGGGTAGCCCGGACCTGGAGGCCGTCATCCCCTCGCTCTTCTACCTGGTGCACCTGAAGGGCGGCTCGTACGACGTCATCGGCGGCTCCATCGCGGGACTGCCGGGCGTGCACGCGGTCGGCTTTAATGGAAGGATCGCGTGGAGTATAACCGTGGGCAACGGTGACAACGTGGACTTTTTCGTCGAGAAGCCGGACCCGGCGAACCCCGACCGCTACCTCACGGAAAACGGGTACAGGAATTTCACGGTCATCAACGATCCGATAAAGGTCAAGGTGAAGGGCGGCTTCCGCGAGGAGAAGCTGACGATCCGCGTGTCGCGGCACGGCCCGGTGATCAGCGCGGTGATGAAGGCCTTCCCGCCGAACTGCGCCATGCTGTGGCCCGGGCTCATGGGCCGCGACGGTACCATGGACGGGCTGCTTGCGGTCAACCGGGCGCGGAACTTCGGCGAGTTTCGCTCGGCGCTCGGCATGGTGCGCGGGGCGAGCGTGCACATAGGCTATGCCGACGTCGACGACAACATCGGCTACCAGTACATGTCGACCCTGCCGGTGCGCAAGGGAGGCGAGAACCCGGTGGCCATGCCGGGCGAGAAGGGCGCGCACGACTGGACCGGCTTCGTTCCCTACGAGCGGCACCCGTACGACCTCAACCCGAAGAAGGGGTACATCGCCTCCTTCAACCAGATGCCCGCGGCGGCGGACTACTACGGCACGGCCTTCTTCCTCTTCGAGCGCGCGTTTCGTTTCGACGAGATGGTGAACGCGAAGGAGCGCTTCACGGTGGAGGAGATCAGGGCAATGCAGAACGACACCGGCTCGAACGTGGCCAAGCGCTTCGTGCCGCTCATAGCCGCCGCCTGCGCGAATGATAAAGAGCTCGCGCCGCACGCGAAGCGCCTCGCGGGCTGGGACAGGTTCGTCAGCACCGAAAGCGCCGAGGCCACGCTCTTCAACGCCTTCATCACGAAGCTCATCGGGAACACCTTCGCCGACGAGCTCGGCGATTCGCTCATCGACGAGTTTTACCGGGACCTGCACGTGTCCATCCCGCTGCAGTGGATGATACGCTATCTCGAAGAGCCGGGTAACGAATTCTGGGACAACGTGAAGACGAAGGACGTCCGTGAAACGCGCGACGACATGATCGTCAAAAGCATGAGGGACGCCGTGGCCCAGGTGAGCGAAAAGTTCGGGAAGAATGAAAAGAAATGGGCGTGGGGGCGCGTCCATAAAATGCTGATAAAGCATCCCCTGGGTACGGTCCTTCCGTTTCTCAACCTGGGGCCCTACTCGTATGCGGGTGATGATTTCACGATCCACGCGGGCTGGTGGGACCGCTACAATCCCTTCGAGATGAAAAGCGGCGCGGCCATCCGCCTCGTCGTTGACATGGCGGACCTTTCGACCATGACGGTGATGAGCCCGCCGGGCCAGTCCGGCCACTACCTGAGCCCGCACTACGGCGACCTGGCCGAAACCTGGGCGAAGGGGGGACAGGTGAGCGCGCACTACACGTCGGCGGAGAAGCTTTCGAAGGTGCTGTCGCTCGTGCCGGCGAAGCTCTAGGGGCGGGGCGCGGTTCGGTCAATCCCGGCACGGGAAAGCGCCGGGAAGGCCGGCTGACGCACCGGCTGAATCATCGACCGATTTTACGGACCGCGATGTTTATTTCGCTTCAGAAGTGGAGCAGGTATTCGGGAGTAAAAACACGGGCGGCCTTCCGGAGGAAGGGCCGCCCGTTCGCGCTTTTACCGCCGTGTTTGTATTCAGGCTTTCGGATTGGGGCCGAACCTGTTCTCGCCGGGCTGGCTGTCGCTTACCAGGAAGACCAGCAGGACGATGAAGCCGACGATGGGGACAAGGCTTATGAGGAGCCACCATCCGCTGCGGTCGGTGTCGTGCAGCCTGCGTATCGCAACGCCAATACCGGGCAGGAGCGTGCCGAGCACGTACACTATCGAGAGGATCCCCATCGCTCCGATAAAACCATCGATAAAGCCGATTGCGAAGCTTATGATGACGTTAAAAAGAAAAAACATCCAGTATTCCTTCCTTCGCGCCCTTCCGGTGAATACCGCGTACTTCTTCAATACGTCGAGATAGTAATTCATAAAGACCTCCGCCTGGAATAGTAGTGTGGTATGAACGGGGCGTGAGATGTATGGCAAGCCCTTATCGACACGCGCCGCCCCGCCATGAAAGGCGATCACAGTATGCTTATCCTCCCGTGAGTCGCAAAAGGCAACTTAAATTCCGGATGGTGCGCACGGCTCGGGAAGAAAAAGCGTTTGCCTTTCCGATCGGCCGGTTATGAATGGAGACGGGAATATCGGCGAGACACCATGAAACGCACGCTGTCACTACTGCTCGACGCGCTCGAAGAGTTCTACATTATACCGGTCATCGCGCTCGGCATCGCGGCGATCGGCTGGTTCATCATCCCCGACTTTTTCCGTGTCACCCTGGCCCGCGAACCGGCCGCCGCGACGGTGCGCCAGGTGATCGAAGGCCGCTCGTCGAAGTTCGTCGTCGTGAAGGGCCGCTTCGATTATACGGGCATCCGGTACCGGTGCAGGAAATACGAGGAGCTTGGGCGATGCCTGCCCGAGGCCTATCTCTATCCCCTCTTCGACGTGTCCACCGGCGAGGGCGTTTACGTGGAATCACCGCTCGATCCCGATATCTTTCTCCCCATGCATCCGGGCGAAACGGTTGTCACCGCCGTTACGAAAAACATTTCGAAAAACGACCGGCGATACCACCTGTTTCTCGATATCACCGAAACCTCGGAATGGTCGGAGAGGCGGTTAAAGGCCTACCGGAAGATCGATATGAACAGGCCGGTGATGGAGGATCTGATCAACCTGCTTTCGGAAAACGTGAAGGCCCCGTTGAAAGTGAATGACGGAACCTGTCTCGACGCGGATTATTCCATCTATCGGGGCTTCTCCGGCTGGTTCATCGGAGGCTTCGCGATCGTCATCGTTCTGGCCGGCATTCCGCTTGTTGTCTTCGGCGCGGCCTCGGGAGTTGATGACCTCAGACGGAAATATCGCGACGGCACGGACGTTTAATTCTCTTTCCGAATCCTCAGGTTTTTCATCAGCAGTACGGCGCAGAACGCGATATCCAGCATGAAGACCGCGACCGGGGCAAGAAGCATAATCGCCATCCATCCCATCTCGAGCCGCGCGCCGGGCATGTCCCTGGTGAGGAACATGGCCAGTATCACAGCGAGAACGGCCAGGAGCGAACCGGCGAAGAGGATGATGAGAAAGATCGCGGAACAGCCGAGGACAACCAGCGCGTTATAACGCGTGGAGTTTCCGGCGTACGCGCGGGGGAAGAATGCCGGGAAGAAGCGCAGACGGCTTTTCATCCCGCCATGTGATGTGCTGATCGCGCTTTTCATGTACATTTCCATTCTCGGGGTGGTGGAACCCATATTGGTTTTATACCAGTGTCGGGTGGTGCGCGTCAAACCCAATACGCTCCGGCCGGATGCTCCGGACGGCATGAAAGCTCGTTGACAATCCATCGGGCTTTTCCACAGAATATTGTCCGGCCTGTTTATGGCGTCTGTATTCCCCCGCGAAGGAAAAGGAAGATGGAGTTGATGGGATGAACGTCACCGCGCGACATGTCGTTCCGCAGGGAGCGCACCGGGTCCGTTTCCGGGAGTACGCCTGCGATGTGTTTGTCGTTTTCCCGTCGCGCAAGGGCGTCGTGAAGGCGATCAAGCGGGGCGAGTTCACCATCGATGGAACGGTCGCCGGAACCGGCTCGTGGGTGCTGCCGGGCCAGGTCATCGAGCACGTCGATCCCGAGCGTTCCGGGCCGAAGCCCTTCGTGCTGCGCCTGCGTGTGGTGTTCGAGGACGAGCATATCGCCGTGGTCGAGAAACCGGCCGGCATCGTGGTGAACGGCAATCGCTTCAGGACGATCGAAAACGCGCTTCCGCTGAATCTCGCCACCTCGCCGTGTTACGACGCCCTGCGCCGCCCGCGTCCCGTGCATCGGCTCGACGGGCCCACGAGCGGCCTTCTTCTGGCAGCCAAGACATCCCGCGCCATGGTGTCACTGGGGAGGCAGTTCGAGGATGGCACGGTGGACAAACGCTACCGCGCGATCGTCATGGGGCGCGTCGAGGGCGAGGGGCTCATCGACGCGCCGGTCGACGGCCGCCGGGCCGTAACCGCGTATCGCTCCGTGCGGCACGTGCCCTCGCTGCGGAGCGGCCGGCTCTCGCTCCTCGATCTGTGGCCGCGGACCGGGCGTACGCACCAGTTGCGGCGCCACCTGGCCGAGGCGGGATTTCCCATCCTGGGAGACGCGGCCTATGGCCCGGAAGGGCTCGTCTTGAACGGCAAGGGACTTTTTCTCGCGGCGGTCGGGCTGTGCTTCGACCATCCGCTGACGGGAACGCGGCTCGACTTCGCGATGGACGATCCTCCGAAGTTCGCGAGCCTGCTCGACCGCGAGGATCGTCGATGGCGGAAGTACAACTCTGACTGATGAAACTCTTCCTCGCAACAGGCTGAAACCCGGTGCGCCCGGTCACCGATTTCCGGCGCGGAACCGGCGCACTTCCGCTTGACGAAGCGAAGCCCGTACCATGGAAATACCCGGCATGACGCGTGAAGAAATCAGATCCCTCCCTCTCTATCCACGCCTCGACGAGGTTGCCGACGTGTTCGCCCGGTCGGGCCTCCTGCTCCTCTCGGCCGAGCCGGGCGCGGGGAAGACCACGCTCGTGCCATGGCGCCTGCTCGCGCACCCCGATTTCGCCGGTTCGAAAATACTGCTCCTCGAGCCGCGACGCATCGCCGCGCGCATGGCGGCCGACCGTATCGCCGCGCTCCTCGGCGAGGAGGTGGGAAAGACCGTGGGGCTTCGCACGCGGCGCGAGACCATCGCGGGTCCGTCGTGCAGGCTCGAGGTGGTGACCGACGGCGTGCTGGTGCGCATACTCCAGTCCGACCAGGCGCTCGGCGGATACGGAACGATCATCTTCGACGAGTTTCACGAGCGCGGCCTCATGGCCGATCTCGCCTTCTCGCTCGCATGGGACTGCAGGCGGCACCTGCGGGGCGACCTGCGCGTCATGCTGATGTCGGCGACGCTTCCGGTCGAGGGTTTCGCCTCCGCCTTCGGTGAATGGCCGCGCCTCGACGTGCCGGGAAGGAGCCACCCGGTACGCGTCGAGTACCGCCCCCCGCGTGCGCGCGAGCGGATGGAAGAGGGAGCGGCGCGCCTGGCGCTCGAGGCGATGGAATCATTCACCGGCGAACCGGGAGGCGTGCTGGTGTTCCTTCCCGGCTTCCGCGAGATACACCGCGCGGCCGATATCCTGGCCGGCAGGCCCGGGACCCACGTCGGGGTGGAGGTGCTGCACGGCAGCCTATCGCCGGAGGAGCAGCGTCGTGTTGTGCGAAACAGCGGCGACGCCGCCACGAGGATCGTGCTCTCGACCAACGTGGCCGAGTCGAGCCTTACCATCGACGGGATCCGCGCCGTTGTCGATGCCGGGTTCGTGCGGCGCGTGCGCTTTTCTCCGCGCACCGGCATGGGGCACTGGGAGACGGTGCGCGTGTCGAACGCCTCGGCCGTACAGCGCGCGGGCCGCGCCGGACGCCTTGGGCCGGGGCTGTGTCTTCGCTGGTGGGCCGGGGACGAGCCCCTCGTGCCGTTCAGCCCGCCGGAGATTCTGGAGGCCGATCTCGCGCCGGTGTATCTCGAAACGGCGGCGTGGGGTGCCGCCACACCGCTCGATCTCGCGTGGATGACGCCGCCGCCGGAGGCGCATTTGAGAAGGGCCGCGGCGCTGCTCGACGAGCTCTCCCTCGTGGCCGGCGGCGCGATCACGCCGGAGGGAGCGCGGGCCGCGCGGCTGGGGCTTCATCCGCGCCTCGCGCGCATGGTGCTGCGCGCCGACGCGGCCGGGCTCGCGCCGACGGCGGCCCTCATGGCGGCGATCCTGGAGGAGGACGATGGTCCGCGTCCGGAGTGCGCGGATTTCACCGAGCGCATGGAGGACTGGCGCGCATGGGAGCGCGGCGCACGGGGGACCGTTTCGGATTCGCGCGCCGGGCGCATACGGGACGAGGCGCGCCGGATTCTCCGCCAGTGCGGCGGCGGTTCGTTCAGGGGGAACGATGTGGACGTCGCGCGCGCCGGGGAGCTTCTGCTGTGGGCCTACCCCGACCGCGTCGCGCGCAGGGCCGGCGCGGACCGCTGGGTGATGGCCGCGGGCAGGGGGGCCCGGATGGCCGCCCGCTTTCCCTCCACGGCGGATTTCCTCGTGGCGCCCGAGATGGACGGCGGAAATGCCGAGGCGCGCATCTTCAGCGCGGCGCCGGTGGCGCGGGAGGCGATCGAGCGCGCGTTGGCGCCGCTTCGCGAAGCGGCGCGATTCGACTGGAAGGGATGGAAACCGTCGGTGACGGTCGGCGTGTACGCCGGGGGCCTGCTCCTGGACGAGCGGCGCTCGGGCGCTCACGGCGGGGACGATCTTCGTGAGGCCGTTATGCGCCGCCTCGAGGCGGAGGGTCTCGAAGTCCTGCCATGGGGCGACGGTACGCGTCGTCTGCTCGCGCGCTGTCGCTTCGTACAGCGGCGCGGCCGCGTGCGGGCCTGGCCCGATTTCTCCGACGAGGCGCTCCTTCGCGACGCGCGGGAATGGCTGCTGCCCTTCGGGAACTATGCGCGCGGCGATGTCTTTACGGAGAGCGCGCTGGGGAACGCCCTCATGTTCCGCCTGGGTCACGCCCTGCGTGCGAGGTTTGACGCCGAGGCCCCGGAGAGCGTGGAGCTTCCATCGGGTTCGCGCCGCGCGGTCGATTACGAGAGCGGCGATATCCCGGTCATCGCGGCGCGCCTGCAGGAGTTCTTCGGCTGCGTCGATACCCCCGTCATCGGAGGCGAGAGCGCGCTCCTGCATCTCCTGAGTCCCGCCGGACGCCCGGTGCAGATAACCCGCGACCTGGGCGGTTTCTGGGAGCGTTCCTACGCCGGGGTCCGCAAGGAACTGTCAGGTCGTTATCCGAAACATTACTGGCCGGCCGATCCGCTCGCGGCCGAGCCCACGGCACGGGCGAAGCCGCGCAGGGGCCGGGGTTGATCGCTTGAAACGAAAGGACTTATCACAGTGAAAATATGACCGTGTCATCGCGGGGAGCGCAGGCCGACGTGGCGTTCTCATAAAACCTGAAGTTTTGATTATAGAGCACATTTTTTACTGAAGTGCCGCGCCCCGGGCCTCCGGCATTTTATTCTGGACCGGTTGTGGTCCGACCGTTACATTGAATGCGGCATCTGCCGCCACTGGAGAAGGCATGAAACTGATCAGCGAAAACGACGTCAACACGGCCGTCGCGAAGATGGGCATGTACGGCGACAATCCGATACAGAGCCTCATAACGGTCATGAACGGGGAGCAGGGAGACCTGCTCGATTACCTTGTCGAAGTGGACGCGGACGACTTCAACCAGGACGAGCGCGACCTGCTCGTTACGGTCGCCGTAACCGCCTGGTTTATTCTCAAAGACGCCGCGGGGAGCATGCCTCCGAAGAGCGGCGCTTTCGTCGATTACCTGCTCGAACGAAATCTCGACCGCTACGAGGAGATAGGCGAGGAGGAGGAAACGGCGGACGGCTTTTTCGACGAGCTGTTCGCGGAGGGGGCGGAACAGCCCATACTCATGGGTTTCCTTTCGGGGCTGGTGCTCGACCGGCCGGAGAGCTACGCCGGCGAAATCCGCGACGAGCACGTGCCGGCGATACTGCTGCATGTGAAGACGGTCGTCGACGCCCTGGTTCTCGACGAGGAGGAGTGGCCCGGGAGCGAGGAGGTGGGCGAGTATTCGGAGGAGGATTCCGCCGAGGCGGAAAGAATCGTCCTCGGCCTGTATGAGGAATTCGAGAAGAGCGCGCGTTTCAGGGATCTCGGCGGGCGGGAGCGGGAATACGCGCGGATGGTAATCGCCTCGTTCGGCGAGGACATGTATAATTACTTCCTGTTGATGCCGGCGTCGTGGACGGCGCTTCGCGCCGTCGAGGTGGTCGCGGAGATCATGCCGCGCCGGCCCGACGCCGACGACGGTTTCATCGCTTCGACGGCGCCCGTGGTGCTGTCGTTCGTCGAGTTCGCCGGGGAAAAGGGTGCCGTGCCGCAGGCGGAGCGCATCGCCGGGCGGCTCTCCGGCCTGGTCGGAAAGCAATGAATATCCCGCCCGCGAAACCGTCGTCGATCGGTGCCGGCGATCCGGTGTGAGGCGTATGCGCTAAACCGGCCCTCGGACGTCGCCGGTGCGCACCGAAATCGATCCATCATCCTCATCCTCGAATATCCATCGCGATCCGACACAGCGTGAGAGGAAGCTCATGTCGTGGCTGACCAGGAGCAACGCGATCGGACAGTCGGCGAGCGCCGCCTCGAGGCATTCGATCGACGGCAGATCGAGATGGTTGGTCGGCTCGTCCATTACGATGAGGTGCGGCCTGTGGAGTATCCCGCGCGCGAGGAGCAGCTTTCGTATTTCGCCCGGGCTCGGAAGCGCGGTTTCAAAAAGCCTGGCCGGATCGGAGTTGAGCCGTCGTATGATCGTCATCAGCATGCCGAGCTCCCGGTTGTCGAGGCGCAGGACGTCCTCCAGGCACTCGCGCGACGAGGACGCGTCGATCTCCTGGGGGATGTAGACGACCCGGTCGGGCGAAAGGTCGTGCGTGTCCATGATGCGGCGTACCAGCGTGGTTTTCCCGGTTCCGTTGCGTCCCGTCAGGCCGATATGATCGCTTCTGCCAACGGCGAGGGCGGGCGTTCGCAGTACACGGCCATCGCCGAGCGGTATGGTCGATTCGGGTAGCGAGATGACGAAGGAGCGCCCCGAGCGTTCGACGTCGAACCATATGCCGAGACGATGGCTCTTCGCGGGGGTGAGCGAGGCCGCGAGCTCGCTCACCCGTTCGAGGCGCGCGTCCATTATCCGGGCTAGTTTTCCCGCCACACCGTCACGACCGGTCAGAATAGCCAGATTTTTCTTCCCGCGAGCGTCGCGGTCCCGCGGTGGCAATCCTTTCTTTGATCGGAGCGAATCGGCCCGCAGGGCTTCCTCCCTGCGGCGCACGGCTTCCTTTTTAAGCCTTCTTTCCTCGCGCTTCGCCTGCGCGTATTCCCTTCTGGCGTGCTCCATCTCCCGCGCGCGTTCCATGGAAGCGGAGGTGTAGGTGCCCGATCGCTTTACTACGGACGGCGGCTCGATGAACACAATGGAGTCGCAGAGCGCGTCGAGCATATCGCGGTCGTGGCTGACGATGAGCCCTATGCCGTCGAAACGGCGAAGCGCCGTTATCAGCCGCTCCCGCGAATCAGCGTCCAGATGGTTTCCGGGTTCGTCGACGAGGAGCACGGCGGGATCGGCGTACAGGGCGCAGCCGATCTGCGCGCGTTTACGCTCCCCGTGGCTGAGTGTGTCCCATCGGCCGTGCCACGACTCCGCTATGCCGAGGTCCGCCTTGATTTCGACGGCTGAGGACTGATAATCGAATAACAGCTCGACGAGCCCCCCCGGCTCGGTATCGGTGCGCTGCTCGAGGTAATAAGTGTTTTTGACGGTTTGGGCCAGACCGCCGGTCGGAGCCATCATACCGGCGGCGAGCATGAGCAGGGTGCTTTTACCCGCCCCGTTGGCGCCGACAAGCCCGGTCCATCCCCTGGCGAACCGTACGGTTATAGATTCAAATACGGGTGAGTGCGAACCCTCGTATTGAAATGTGACACGGGTGAGACTGATATGAGATGAATCCATTCGTTCCTCCGTTTGATGCCTGCGGATAATATGCGGAACGTGATGTCTTCTTCATTACAGTCCTCCTTCGTGTGACATGGGCGGTTATACGGATGAAGGATCATACATGGTCGTGCAGATCGCTTCGTTTGAAACGAGAATGATATGCGATGCGGCGTCAGAGTCAAGCAGAAATTCAGTCGGGCGAATGCCCGCCGGCCGGTCATGCCGAAGGCGCCGTACTTCATGCCCCGGAAGATCGTACGAGGAATCCTGAAGCCGGCCCGCCAAATTTTGCTGGCGATGCGTCGGGACGGATGCTATGCTCTCGGCTCGCGGTTAATCCGTTCGGGAGGTGGCACTCATGAGCAAATCGGCATCCTTCGGCGATGTACTGACCGGCGGTGTGTATCACTATTTCGCGGATGGGACGTATCGAGCATCCGCCTCGGGGAAGCTGATCGATGTGCGTAATCCCGTGGACGGAAGCGTGCTCGGGAGCACACAGGCCGTCACCAGGGACGAGGTGGACGCGGTGATCGCCTCCGCGTGGCGGCAGTTTCCCTGCTGGCGCGACACGCCGCTTCGGGAGCGCGCGGAGCTGTTGCACCGGGCGGCCAGGATCATGGAACGCGAGGCCGACGCGCTTTCCGAAATCCTCTGCGACGAGATCGCCAAGCCCATTAAGAGCGCGCGCGAGGAGATCGTCCGCACCGCCGAGATATTCGACTTCACGGCCGAGGACGCGCTTCGCCTCGAGGGTGAAACCAAGTTCAGCGACGTCTTCGCCCAGCAGAAGCGCGACAAGATATCCCTTTCCTACCGCGTGCCCCTCGGCGTGGTGCTCGCCATCGGGCCGTTCAACTATCCCTTCAACCTCACCGGGACCAAGATCGCGCCGGCCCTTGTCGCGGGGAACGCCTGTGTCGTAAAGCCACCCTCGGCTGGTGCAATGACCTGCCTGTACTTCGGGGCGATCATGCGCGAGGCGGGCCTGCCCCCCGGCGTGCTTTCGATCGTAACCGGAAAAGGGGAGGAGATAGGCGATTACATCGTCGCGCATCCGGGAATCAGCATGATCGCCTTCACCGGGAGCTCATCGACCGCGCGGCGGATCGCCTCGAAGGCCTCGATGATACCGCTCCTCTTCGAGCTGGGCGGCAAGGACGCGGCGCTCGTGCTTCCCGACGCGGACCTGGAGCTCACGGCATCCCAGATCGTCTCGGGCGCGTTTTCGTATTCGGGCCAGCGCTGCACGGCCGTAAAGAGGGTGCTCGTATTCGAGGAGAACGCGCGCTCACTTTTGGATCGCATAACGGAGCTTGTCTCGAGGCTTTCCGTGGGGCCTCCGCGCGACAACCCGGTTATCTCGGCGCTCATATCGCCGGCTCAGTGCGACTACGTGCAGGGGCTCGTCGACGACGCGCTGGCGAGGGGAGCGACGCTGTTATGCGGTAACCTCCGCGAGGGCAACATCATGCATCCCACGGTGCTCGACGGGGTGACGACGGACATGCGCGTGGCGTGGGAGGAGCCCTTCGGGCCGGTGCTTCCGGTCATGCGCGTTAAGAACCTCGCCGAGGCGATCGAAATCTCGAACAGGTCCGAGTACGGGCTGCAGGGGAGCATCTTCACCGGCGACATCAACTCCGCCATCAACATCGCCATGCAGCTCGACGTGGGTACCGTGCAGATAAACTCCAAGACCCAGCGCGGGCCCGACCACTTCCCCTTCATGGGCACAAAGTCGTCGGGGCTGGGGACGCAGGGCACGCGGTACTCCATAGAGGCCATGACGAGGATGAAGTCCATCGTGCTGAACCTCTCGGAGAAGGGAAAGGTAGAGCAGGCATGTTCGGCGGAATGAGAACGCCCGGGCCGGCGTGGCGTCTCAGGCCGGGCCCAGCTCCGTCTGTAAACGCACGAGCTCCGTATTGATTGTCTCCCACAGGCGCTTCGAGAGCTCCTCCTCGCTCGCGTCGGCGAAGCTTTCGTACGGCACCTCGTCGAGCACGCGCACGCGTATGCGGTGCGTGCCGTGGTAGTTGATGCTGTACTTGGGCAGGGCGTGGCGCGTTCCCTCCACCACGACGGGCAGTATCGGCACCTTCATCTTCTTCGCGAGGATGAAGGCCCCCATCTTGAAGGGCTTGAGGTGCCCGTCGGGTGAGCGCGAGCCCTCGGGGAAGATGAAGATGGAGCTCCCCTCGGCAAGCCGTTCCTCGGAGTCGGCCATCATCTGCGCGATGCTTCCCTTGTCCCCCCTGCGAAGCTTGATGTAGCGGTTCATCACCATGTTCCAGCCGATGAGCGGTATCTTGAATATCTCGCTCTTGGATACCCACTTGAAGTGCACGTAGAGCCTGAAAAGCACCAGGATGTCGAGCTGCGACTGGTGATTGGAGATAATCACATACGTGGCGTCGCGGCGGATCTTTTCGCGGCCCTCCACGCGTATCTTCCAGGCCGGCACTATATAAGTATAGAAGGCGCCCCAGTAACAGGTATAGAGGTGCAGGAGGCGCAGTCGCCGGTCGAACGGACGCGTGAGGAGCCAGATGAGCACGGCGATGAGATAATAGAAAATGGACGTAACGACGATCACGGTGAGGATGAGTATCGATATGAATCGGTCCATCGGATTTTCCTGGTTTCCGGTATGTGCGTCGATACGGCATTTCTTTCAAAGATGGCGGTTTTAGGCAAATATTTTATATGAGGCGACATGGAAAACGGCGAATATGGAAATATGTACAATAGTAGATTGATCATTCATCACCTTCTCGTCCGGAACAAGGGGTTGTAAGCCCTTGTTCTCCGGATTCACGGAAAGAGATCACCGCACCCCGATACGACCGGAGTCCGCACTGACGGGGTGATGCTTCCGACAGTCGAAGCGATGTATCGGCTTGACATTCAATTTACGGTATGATAGGCAGGTTGTCGAACTTCTCACTCCGTATTCCCGAGGTGGTGTCATGACGAACGCTTCGATGTTTATGCTCAGGGCGGTCCTTGTTCTTGCCATAACATCCGTCGCGGCGTGCCCCGCGGAAAAGGCGGGAGACGGAAAAATCGTCGACCAGCACGGCAAGGCGATCGAGCCGATACCGGAGCCCGCGCTCCTGAATTCCGCGCAGGTTGAGATCCGGAAGGCCGTGAATCTCCTCGACGCCGAAGGAAAGCTCGCCGTGACGGGATGGGCCCGCACCCCGGTGGTGCGCTTCAACCCGGAGAACGTGCGCGCGGACGCCCGACGTGTCAAGAAATGGGAGCACTACACCTTCTACGGCGGCCGCTACGCCGGCGGTGTCACCGTCTCCGACATCGCCACCGTGGGCATGGGGAGCGTCGAGCTCTTCGACATGGAGACCGGTAAAGAGGTACTCGCGCGCACGCTGATGGTGCGTCCGGGCGCGATCACCTTTCCCGACGATCCCAAGGGCGGCCTGGAGTTCCGGAAAGGAAATTCCTTTATGGTTATACGAAAACAGAACGGCCTCCGGACGGCGGAGTTCCGCTTTGACGAACGCGAGGGCGGCGAAACGATCACTGGAAAATTGATCTTCCGCGAGCACGGCTCCGAGGCGCTGGCCATCATCACACCCTTCGAGGATCCGCTCCAGTTCTTCTACGAGTACAAGCTGCCGTCCCTCTCGGTCGAGGGCGAGATGACCTATCGCGGAAAGACGTACCCGGTTAAAAGCGGCGAGAGCTACGGCGTGCTCGACTGGGGCCGCGGCGCGTGGCCGCGGAACAACCGGTGGCTGTGGGCCGCCGGCGGGCATACGGTGAAGGGAAAGCTCTTGAGCTTCAACCTGGGCTACGGCTTCGGTGCGAAGGCCGGTTCCACCGAGAACGGCATCGTCTACGGGGGCAGGGCGCACAAGCTTGGCCGGGTCGTGTGGAAGTACGACATAGCCGATTACATGAAGCCGTGGACCTTCACCTCGGACGACGGCAGGTGCGAATTGAGTTTGCACCCGGCGTACCTGCTGCACTCGGATATCACGCTGGCGCAGATGTTCGGCTTCCTCAAACAGCTGTGGTCGCTTTTCTCGCTTTCCGAGATCAGGGAAATCATCGCCACCGAGGCCTACCTGAACAAGGTTATAGGATATTATACGGGCTTCGTCGTGCTCGACGACGGCACGCGGCTCGAGGTGAAGGACATGCCCGGCTTCGCAGAGGTGATGTACCAGGTGTGGTGAGACGAAAAAAATGGCTTAACATATCGGAACTATCCGCCATCATCCCCTTTTCATTCCCGACACGAGTCGTCGTGGAAAAGGGGATGCTATGATCCGTTAAGAACCGGATCGAGAGACTACAGGCGTCAAAATCGCTATAACGACACATTGATCCGCAACACCTCGGCGATTTTAAGAAACGTTTTAATCGTGTAATTGGCGCCGTTTTCGATGTTTGCCACTGTTGTTGGGTGACATGCACCTTCTTCGCGAGCTACTGCTGTGAGAGGCCGAACCTCTGACGCTCCTGCTGAATTCCCACCGCCATTTCCGCGAGTTTTTTCGCGGAGATACCCTTCCCGGAAGCGCGGGTCCTCCAGTTGTTTTTTCCGGCAGTGTCTGTGTGATTGCATGGCTGTCTCCTGGTGTCGTCCCATTTATTTCTTGATTCCATTTTCGGTTGGAGATCTTCGGGCGAAGTCATCCCTGCACCTTTTCGCTTTTTCAATCTCACTCTTCGGAACCACGGCGGATTTTTTCGTGAAAGTGTGAGTGCGGACGATATGTCTCTGAAAGATAAAGAAGTAGAGTATTCTCTCCCGTCTTCCCGAAAGTCTTATCCTCAGCTCGTGGATTCCGTCTTCCGGAATATCCGCGTACGAACGGGGAAGGGGCGGGTCCTTTTTCTTCGAGCATGGAGATCCATGCCAGGGCTTTTTGCCGGTTTCCGGGCGTCAGCCCGTCCAGAAATTCCCTGAGATCGCATTTGTCGTCCGCGTTCGAGTAATAGTAAACTCCCATTTCCGCATAGTTTGGGTTACATGATATAGCATGTAACATCAAGGGATTCTTCAGCGCATCACGGGAATTAATCGGTTATACACAGGTGATTCCCCGCCTCAACCTGTACATCAAGACAAAAAATGGTTGCTTTTCCGTCACAAATCCCGTATAGCGCATCCGTGCGCGCGCTTCCTGATGTCGGTTCCATACGGGAATCGCGGTACGTTCCCATCCCGGGTAATACATACAACCGTGAACGCCGAACGAAGATTGAGGAGAACGCGATGATTGGAAGGCTGGCGACGAAAAGAATCGGGTTGCCACGCGCCGTCGCGCTGGCGACGTGCGTCTGTACGGGCATACTGTTCTCATTTTCGCCCGTAACCGGGCAGGAGAAGGCCCTCAAGAAGCTCTACATCTCGTCCATAAGCGCGGACGGTGTGAGCGCGGCGCTCGCGAAGAAGGCGCGGGAGCGCCTTGAGTTCTCGCTCTACGAGCACTTCGGCAAGGAATACCGCGTGCTGACCGACGAAGACGTCAAGGTGATGTTCAAGAAGGCCGGCGAGATCATGGCCACGGGCTGCAGCGCCGAGAGCTGCCAGCAGCAGATGGCGGACGCGGTGGACGCCGACGAGATCATCTACGGCGAGCTCTCGAGCGAGGGGGCGGCGCTGAAGCTTTCGGCGCGCACGCTGCTTCGTGACCGGAAGACCCTTTCGGTGACGAAGAAGTCGATGGTGATGCTCGGCTTCGCGGAGAAGGATCTGGATCACTACTGCGGGGAGGCGGCGAGGAAGCTGGTGAACCCGGCGTACGCGGTGCAGAAGCCGCCGAAAGCCGCGTTTGAAGAGAAGATATCCCTGTCGGCGGTGAAGGTGGAGGCGGTGAAGGGCCTGGACATTGGCGTCTTGAAGTTCACGGCCGACGACGAGACGATCCAGAATATGCTGGGATATTTGAAGAACCTGGTACAGGAGGGCGACGACGCCTTCGGGAAGAAGAAGTACGATGACGCGCTCGGAAAATATACCGCCATCCTGGAAAAGGTGGAGAAAAAGGTTTCGGCGGAGAAGCAGGCCAAGATGGCCGACTTCAAGGCCGGGGTGGTGAAGCGTTGCGACGCGGCCTATGCCATGAAGTACAAGGTCGCCATCGAGTCGCTGGACGCTGAACTTACGAAGGGCGGGAGTGCGGACGTTAGTGCGATGCGTGCCCTTCGTGGCCGCTACAGCGCGATCGAGATGGAAGTGGCGGATATGCCCGGCGATCTCAAGGGCGAGGGCATGGCGGAGATCAGCGCGACGCTCTCGAAACGTTTCGACGGCGTTTCCGCGGCGATTGCGGTCCTGTACGAGAAGATGGGTGACGCCGGGTACGGTGAGTACAACTTTAACGATGCGTACAATTATTATCAGGCGGCGTCCAACTGCGTCCATATGATACGCGACGCCGTGTTGCGAAACGAGCTCCGCGCACGCTACGTCGGGAAGGAGAAGGCCGCGCGGGAAACCGGGCAGAACTATGTCCTCTCGCGCGTGCGCGCCCTGGCGGACCGCGCCGAGTTTTTCAACCTGCAGGAGAACGCTTCCGAGGCGAAGAAGGCACTCAAGGAAGCGCGCAAGCTCCTGGACGGCCCGCTTGGCACCTTCACCACAACGGCCGTCGTGGAGAGATACAATTCCGTGGCGAAGCTTCTGGGCGTGAAGGAGCTTTCGAAGGAGAAGGACAAAGAGCTTTTCGAGGCCATCAGGGTGCACGCGGTCTATATGGAAGATTTAAGGAAGTACGAGGATGAACTGGAGGGCGAGCGGATACTTATAGAAATCAGTAGAGATTTTAAGACGAAAGGCGGCGGCAAAGAGAAGACCGTTGGCGGTATTGAGTTCGTCTACATCCCGGGCGGTAGCTTCATGATGGGTTCGCCCGAGGGTGTGGGGGCGGGTGATGAGCGCCCGCGGCACAAGGTGACGCTGGACGGCTTCTGGATGAGTAAATACGAAATCAAACAACCGCAATACATGGGCGTCATGGGGAAGATGCCGCCCCAGGACGAGCGAGACTGGTATCCGGTCGACTCGATAAGCTGGAACGACGCCGTTGAATTCTGCGGGCGGTTTAACGAGAAATACAAGGCAAAGGTGCGGCTTCCCACCGAGGCGGAATGGGAGTACGCCTGCCGGGCGGGAACGACAACACGCTACTACTGGGGTAATATTGTTAATGATGAGTACTGCGCCTATAAAGGCAAGCCCGGCTGGAAACTATTGTCGGGTGGTCGGAAGCCCAACGCCTGGGGACTCCACGACATGAGCGGAAATCTGGCGGAATGGTGCAGTGATTATTTCGATGCGGGATACTATAAAATGAGCCCGGAGAAGAATCCCACGGGGCCCAGGGAGGGGAAAAATCGCGTCGCCCGCGGCGGGAGCTGGGCATGGGATGGGCACAGTGTTAGTTCAATGTATCGGTTATCGTTTCCTCCCGATGAAAAGGGCAACCTGTTGGGTTTCCGTCTTGTTATGACGGACTGATCCCGCCCCGTTCGACACTGCTTACGGGGAGATGGCTCGAGGGTAAGATGTGATGAACGACAATCGCGAAAACGCGACAGAAGAACGAGGCGTCCGGTGCGGAATCCGCCTGGTTTGCGCGGCCGTGCTGCTTGCGCTTTCTCCCGCGACCGGGGGGGAGCGCGAGAAGACCGTT
>CAZVEG010000026.1:21537-34436 GCA_964625625.1 uncultured Leptospirales bacterium
GGCCGTGCTGCTTGCGCTTTCTCCCGCGACCGGGGGGGAGCGCGAGAAGACCGTTGGCGGCATTATCTTCGTCTACATCCCCGGCGGGAGCTTCATGATGGGCTCGCCGAAGGGTACGGGTGAAGAAGAGGAACACCCCCGGCACCGGGTACGGCTTGACGGCTTCTGGATGGGCAAATACGAGGTGACACAGGCGCAGTATCAAGCGGTCATGGGGACCAATCCGAGCAGTTTCAAGGGCGGCGACCGGCCCGTGGAGAGCGTGAACTGGAACGATGCCGTTGAATTCTGCCGCCGTTTCAACGGACAGTACGGGGTCGGCGCACGCCTTCCCACCGAGGCCGAGTGGGAATACGCCTGTCGGGCCGGAACGAGAACGCGTTTTTACTGGGGAGACGAGGTGAACGACGACTATTGCTGGCATGCCGGCAACTCGAATATGGAAACATCCCCCGTGGGTACGAAAAAGCCCAACACCTGGGGCCTGTACGACATGAGCGGCAATGTGTTGGAGTGGTGTCTGGACTGGTATGATGGGAACTATTATAAGGGAAGTCCTGAAAGAAATCCCATCGGTCCTCAGCAGGGGAGATTCCGCGTTATTCGCGGGGGGTGCTGGGACAACGGTGTCGACGATTTCGTGCGTTCGGGGTTTCGGCATTATTGCCCTCCGACAATCGGCGGCAACGGCAGCGGTTTTCGTTGCGTTCTCCCCGCGCCGTGAATTATTCCCGGCGCCGATACCGCTTGACAACAGCTTGTTCTGCATGACTGAATATCAGCGGTTTGCCCGGTTTCGGGAAAACCGCAGAAAGAGACCGGCGGCCGGGCGCATTTCGTCGGGTACGCCCGCGGGAACGACCCGAAACGATCCGGCAATGCCGTGTAATCGCACACTTGCAACGTTACCATATACAAGGAGTATCCCATGACCTCAAAGGAAACGACCGGCCGAACCCGTGGTTCGCGGCGCATTGTGCCGCTCTCGATCGGTATCGCGCTTCTGGCGCTTGTCGCGACAACACTTCCCGCCCCGGCCCAGGAGGCTCCCAACGCGCCACTCTACGACCTGGCGGGCTCGCGGCAGATACTCTATTCCCTGCTGGACGGGCTTCCCGGGGACGGCATCCTCGTTATCAACTTCACATCGGTCACCTGCAAGCCCTGCAAGAAGGAAATCCCCGAACTGCTGGTCATGGCCGGGAACTCGAAAAAGGTGAGGCTCCTCTTCGTCTACGCCGAGGCGGCCCGGGAGGCGGCCCCCCACGCGCGCGAATTCGCTGTCCAGGAGCGCGCCTACGTTGACCCGCTGGGGGCCGTCCAGTCGAAATACGGCGTGAAAAGCTACCCGGTAACCGTGGTGATCGATAAGAAATACACCATCGTCGGGCGTTTCGAGGGCTATACGCCGGCTAATATGGAGGCGCTCCGGAAGCTTGTGGGGCGCTGAGGGTACTCGACGGCAAACATGGGAAAGACTTTCCGTAGCCGACGCCCGGGCGCGGAACCGGACGGCCGCCGAACGATTTAGTCAATGAATCGCGGCACGGGCGGCGTTCTTCGCGACGACGGAAGTAATAAAGGGAGCGAACCATGTACGATACCGAACTCTGGCGCCGGGCCGCATGCCCGGCGGATGAAAAGAAGAAACTCATTCCCGTCATCACGCTGCTCGTGGGGCTGGCCGAAAAGGCCGTCCGGGAGGGCTTGCTTGCCATAGAAGACGATCTGCCCGGGATCGAGCCGCCCTTCATACGAAGGGGGCTGGGCCTCGTCACCGACGGGACCGATCCCGAGCTCGTCCGTGAAGTCCTCGACACCTGGATGCACGCCGGGGACTTCTCCGGTATCGATTTGCTCACGAGAATGGCGGCAGCCGACGGCATCCTCTGCATCCAGCGCGGCGAAACACCCCGTGTGATGAGGGCGCTCCTCTATGCCTATCTCGGCGAGGAGGGTGTTCACGAAGACGCCTCGCCGGCGGGCCCCGGGAAAACAGGCTCGCCCCGCATTGAACCCGTGCAACCGCCCCGGGCCGCGGAAACGGCGCCCGCGGGCGTCGCCGAAACCGCCGACGACGCGCGGTGCAGACAGGAGCTCGCGGACATCATGGCCGTGAACGGCCGCGTTCTCTCGGAAGAGCCCGTATCGGAGGACGAAATACTCGCGCTGGCCTCGGCGGCGCGCCTGTCGGCCGACGGCGCGCGCATACTCGCCGGGATGCTCGAATCGATGCCCTTATCGCTCCAGTATCGCATGCTCGCCGGGTTCGAGGCGTATGACGCCGGGCTCCACTCGGCGGTAATGAAAAATCGGATCGTATTCGACGATCTCGCCCGTTGCACCGATCTGGATATCCAGAAGATCCTCCGCGGGGTGGATACCCAGGATCTCGCCAAGGCGCTGAAAGGTACGGGCCCCGAACTCCGCGAAAAGGTCTTCCGCAACATGAGCTCCCGCGCCGCGTCCCTCCTCAGAGAGGACATGGAATATATGGGGCCCGTACGTCTGGAAGACGTGGAGGATGCACAGGGCAAAATGGTACGAATGGCGACCCGGCTGAAGGACGCCGGTGAGATAATCATTGCCCGACCCGACGACCGGTTTCTGTAGGTCGTTCCCGCACCGCCGACGCGCTCCTCTCCTCGCTCATCGCGCTCGTCCGGGGAAAGCTCATGCCGTGAGCGGTCCGGGATGACGCGTAAAAAAACTGGACAGACGAGCGCTACGATGGCATCAGGGGTATTATGAAGAAATCGACCATCTTACTCTTCGGCGATCCGGTGCTCAGGGAGGAGGCCCGGCCCGTGGTCGCGTTTAACAAAAAGCTCGGCATGCTCATCGACGGCATGCGCCTGACGCTGGCCATGCGGCTCGACGGAGCGGCGCTGGCGGCCCCGCAGATCGGCGTTTCGAAGCGTATAACGGTGATCGATTACCTGGGCGAGTACCTCGAGCTCGTGAATCCCGAGATCGTCGAGACCTCCGGGGAGCAGATCGATTACGAGGGCTGTCTGTCGCTTCCCGGGTTTTCGGGAAGGGTGAAGCGGGCCGAAACGGTCAGGGTGAGGTTCCAGGACCGCGCGGGGAAGGAGCGGACGATAGAACGCTCCGGGAAGATGGCACGCTGCATCCAGCACGAGATCGACCATCTCAACGGAGTGCTGTTCATCGACAGGACCGGCGACGAGTTTCTCGTCAACTCCTTTGACGGACGCAGGCTCGCGGTGCGTGATATGATCAACACGGCGCCGCCGCGCGGAAAGCCCGTCGACGTCTGATCGCTGACGGTCGGGAAAAGCCCGAGACGGCCTGATCCTCAGGTTCGCGAGCTCAGGCGCTCGTTGATCTCGCGCACCATGCGGCGGTGCAGATCCTCCGTTATGGGAAAGCGCGCGATGAGGACCATTCCCACGAGAACGAAAAGGACCGGGATGACGGTGAGGAGCGCCTTTATGCCGAGGAGCGCCTCCGGTCCCTGCGGTCCGGCCGGCGTGTAGCCCGAGAGCGAGAGTACCGTCCCCACGATGAGGCCCGGAAACGCCACCGAGAGCTTGAAGGAAAAGAAGAAAAAGCCGTACAGCGTCCCCTCGTGTCGCCGGCCCGTTTTCCACTGCGCGTATTCCACCGTGTCGGGAACCATCGCCCAGGGTGAAAGATAGACCGTTCCGAGGCCGAACCCGATCAGGCCGAAGAGCGCGATGGTGAGCGCCGGGCTCGCCTCGGCGAAAAAGAAGATCAGGGGCGAGAGGGCGGCTGTCAGGGCCATCCCGAGGTTGTAGGCGAACTTCTTGCCCCTGCGCGCGGAAACGCGGAGGTAAAACGGGATGGAAAGCGCCGAGGCCGACATGAGCACGATAAAGGCCGCCGGGATGAGACCCTCGGCGCGGAGGTTGTATTTGAAAAAATAGACAACTACCCCCGACATGGTGTTGAGCGCGATCTGGTGCATCATGACGCCGAGGGTCAGTATGACGAAGGGCCTGTTTTCGAAGACGGCCCGCAGCTCGCGCGCGAGCACCCCGCCGCCGGTGTCCCTGGGAGGGCGCTCCGTCCGTTCCCTCACCGCGAGAAAGGTGGTGATGACCGTTATCGCCATAATCAGGGCGTAGAATATCCCCACCGACCTGAATCCCCGCGCGGGGCCGTCCCCGAGGAGCGCGGCGAGGGGCATGGTCGCGGCCGCCGCCGTCAGCGTGCCGGCTATGGAGAAGTACATCCGGGTGGCCGTGAGAACCGAGCGCTGGTGCGAGTCGCCGGTCAGGTCGGCGGTCAGTGCCGTGTAGGGTATGCTGAGCATCGTCATGAAGACGCAGAAGAGCGTGAAGGTCGTCATGGCGTAGGCGATCCGCCAGGTGGTGTCCGCGATGGCGGGCGAGGCGTACAGCATGGCCATGCTGAGGGCCGCCGGGACGGCCCCGAGAACGAGGTACGGGCGCTTTCTTCCCCAGCGCGTGCTGGTATGGTCCGAGAGGTAACCCATGGCCGGCGATACGAACGCGTCGATGATTTTAGCGAAGAAGAGAATCAGCCCCGCGGCCGCGGACGGAATGAGAAAGATGTCGGTGAAGAAGAACAGCAGGAACAGCCCGGGAAGGTTGAAGGCCAGGCTGATGCCGTAGTCCGCGATCCCGTAGCCGAGACGGCCGCCCATGCTTATCCTGTCCGCGGCCGAGCCGCCCTGGTGCCTTTCGGTCATTTGATTGCGGGTTGATCCGGATTACACTTTCGAAGACCGTTATGCATAACACGGCCGGCGCGGCGTGTCAATACGCTTATTTCACCACCTTCACCATGAGCGTCACGCCGAAGTGTTTGAGAAAGGGGATGCGTCCGTTCGCCTTCGCCTCGATCCGGTCGGAGACGCGCCGAAGCGCCGCGTGGAAGCGTTTCGGAACCAGGATATAGTGCCAGGTCCACCTGGTGTGGATGTTCCACGGCGGCCGGAACTCGTGGGCCGTTATCTCGCACTGTGAGAAGAGGCCGCGGCAGAGCCTCTTTATTTCGCCGACGCGGTAAAAACGCATGCGGATGGGATCGCGGTAGCGGAACAGGTGAATGCTGACGAACTGGAGGAAGGCGAAGAGCATGTTCTCCGGCGCGAAGCGGGAGGGGACGCGAATGTAGGCGACACCGCCCGGCCGCAGCACGCGATGTACTTCTTTCAATACGAGCTTACCGTTCGCCTTGGACAGGTGCTGTAGTACGAGAAGCGAATAGGCCATGTCGAAGCTGTCGTCTTTAAAGGGAAGCCCGGTGCCGTCGCCGCGCAGAAGTTTCGGGGAGTGGCCGTTTTTTTCAAGGTGCTTTTTGCTCTGCTCGAGCATCGCCTGTGAGATGTCCAGGCCGATGCCGCGGGCTCCCCGGTCGAGCACGGGCTTGAGCACCCGGCTCCAGCCGCAGCCCAGGTCGAGGGTCAGCGCGTCCTTTTGAACGGGGAAGGGCGGGGGCGCGTCCAGGAGGTTTCCGTAATAGTCGGTGAGGATGGCCTCAACGCCAAGGGTGATGAAGGGAGCGTCCTTTATCGCCCCCTCATCCCAGACGCCCACGTATGCCTGGTAAAAATCGCTGTCCTTTACAATCACTGTTTGCGTCCCCTTTCGGCGTATTTTCGTTTTTCGTTCGCGGTGAGCCTCTGCATGGCCTCGTAGACGGGATCGTACGAGTTCGAGGCGTTCCAGAAGAGGTAGCCCTTCGCGCCGGCATCGACGGCGCCACGCATCTGCTCCAGTATGTAGTCGTCGTTGTACGCCTTTGTCCTCCAGCGGAAGGCCTGGAGCCACGGACGTACCGTCGTCTGGGGGGCCATCGCTTTCACCCGGGCGCAGCCCCTGTTGATGAAATAATACGGCTGGTCGCCGGGGTTGGCGTGGCCGTCGAAATGATCGTTGAAATGCGACGGGTAGAGCATCGGCGAGATCACCTCGCAGTGTTTCGCCAGTTGTTCGATCCGCTGGCCGGTCTGACGGATGTCGATCTCCTTGCCCCATGCGACGACGCCGAAGATGTCGACCGAGAGGTTCACGTGCCGCGCGGCGAGCTCCGCGTGCGCCCTCTGTAAAAAGCCCGTAATCGTCGCCTCTTTCGACATGGGGCCGAAGTGGCGCGCGTAGGCGGCGTCGCCGAGGTTGCCGGAGGTGGGGAAACGGATGTAGTCGAACTGGATTTCGTCGACGCCCTTCTCGGCGAGCTCGAGCGCGAGGGCGATGTTGTAATCCTGGACGTGCTTGTTGGTCGGGTCGCACCAGAGCTCGGAACCCGCGCTCCACGGTTTTCCGGTGCCCTTCGAGCGGATGGCGTATTCCGGCTTCTTCCGGTACAGCGCGTGGTCGTGGAACACGGCGATCCTGGCTATCACATATACGCCCCTGTCCCTGAGATATCTTATAAGCTTGTCGATATCGTCGATGCATCGCTTCTCGTGCGTATTGTGCTCGATAGCGGCGGGTACATGGCTCCGATAGTTCACGATCCCGGTGATGTCCTTGGCGTCGAAAACCACGGTGTTGATCCCCGCGGCCAGGAAGCGCTCGAGCGAAACGAGCGTTTTCTCGCTCGCTATCGCCCCACCGGTGTAATACAGCCCCCGGCTCTCGATGATCGGAGGCTTCGCCGTCCGCGTGAAGGCGGGGATGCGCGGCGAAATGCTGTACGGTATGTAGACAACCGTGTCCTTCGGCACGGAATCGTTCCTGAACGCGTTGTATTCCTTTATGGTGCGCTCCAGCTGGTAGCGCCGGAAAAAGTGCGTGTAACGGAGCGCGGCGTCGGCGATCTCTTTCAGGCGCATGTCGCGTGGTGCCTGGAAGAGGAGGGTCCGGCCGCAGTGGATGAAGCCGGGGGGAAGGTTCCGGTAAACGGCTGTATGGTCGCGTCGTTCCACCGTGCCCACGATGGTGAAGGTGCTTTTCGGAAAAACCGAACGGTAAAGGCCGAGAAGGGCGCCCCGCGTGCCGTCGGCCAGAAAAGCGATACCGCCCGCATTCAGTACGACGAGCCACTGCACCAACAGCGTGCACAGGAGCAGGGTGAGAATCTGGCGATTTCGTTTGTTCATCGGATAATGGCGATCTCGGTGTAGTGCACTGGCCCGGCCTTCGATTTTTGTTGCAATTAGAGCGGCGGTGGACGATAAATGTACATCGCGCGCCGCCGATTCCCGCACGCCTTTCCGGCCGGAATCGATGAGACTATGAAAAATCGTCGCGCCTAAAAAGCAACAGAAAAAAGCGGCCATGCTGAAAATAGAAAGCGCACTGCGAACACCGGTTCGAAAAATCACCTCCTTCCTGGAGGGGATGAGGAATTTTTACCGCTTTGTCGAGTCGATCGTGACGTCGTTCCGCTCGATCAGGTATCTCCGCTTCCGGTCGATCTACTCCATCGTCGTCAACCAGACCCGCTTTACCGGAGTCGACGCGCTTCCCATAATCATATCGATCGCGCTCCTCCTCGGCGCCACCACGATCATCCAGGCCACCAAGAATTTTCCCAAGTTCGGGATCGAGGGATTCATCGGAAACCTCCTGGTCATCATCATCGCCAGGGAGATGGGGCCGCTGGCGACCGCCATGATCGTGGTGAGCCGTTCGGGATCGGCGATCGCGGCGGAGATCGCCACGCAGAAACAGAACCGGGAGATCCTCTCTCTCGAACTCATGGGGATCGACACCAAGCTCTATATCGTTTTTCCGCGCATTCTCGCGTCGATCCTGGCGATCTTCTCACTGATCGTCATTTTCGACATCACCGCGTTTTTCGGGGGGTATCTCATCTCGCTCAGCACGGTTTACATTCCGGCGGGCGTGTTCGTCCAGACCCTGCTCGACGCGTTCAGCTTCAGCGACCTTGCCATCACGGTGCTGAAAAGCCTGATCTACGGTATTCTCATCCCGCTCATATGCTGCTACTACGGCTTTATGCCGGAATCGGACTTCCAGATTCCCATTTTCGTTTCACGCGCCGTGGTGCGCACGCTCGTCATACTGTTCGTCATCAACGCCTTCATTTCGGCGCTGTTTTATTTCTAGGTGGATGGAATGGACCGGGAGGAACTGCTCAGCGTCAGATCGCTCTGTTTCGCCGATGAGGGAGGCGCCGCGTGCCGCGACGTTTCCTTCTCGCTCGCGAGGGGGGAGAACCTCGTGGTCTTCGGCCCCGAGGGGGCGGGCGCCGAGGTCATCTGCCCGCTCATCGCGGGCACCGTCGTTTCATTCGAGGGCGAGATTTTCTTCAAGGGACGTTCGGTCGAGAGTTACGACTATGTCGAGCGGCACAATTACCGCAAGGAGCTCGGCTATCTTCAGAAGAACTACGGCCTGATCAACAACATGTCGGCCGAGGAGAACGTAGCGCTTCCCCTGCGCTACCACTCGCGGCTTTCATCGGGGGAGATCGACGCTCATATCGACCGGCTGATCGGTGAGCTGGGGCTCGAGCACTGCCGGTCCCTCCGCCCCGTTTCACTGACGGGCTCCGAGACCCTGCGCACGGCGTACTGCCGCGCGATAGCTCTCGACCCTGACCTGCTGCTCATCGAGCACGCGCTCGAGGGGCAGTGCCTGCTCAATTCCCAGCAGTTTCTGAAGGCCCTGGGGCGATGGTGCCGGCGCGACGACCGTTCGGTCATCGTCGTGACCTATGAACCCGAGCGTTTCGTCGATTTTACGGACCGCTTTATGATGCTGTACGAGGGCGACATCGTCTTCTCGGGTTCGCGCGACGACTTCCTCGCCCGTCAGAACGAATATCTCGACCAGTACATGCGCTCGTCGCTCGACGGGCCGATGAAAGTACGATAATCGGAGGCAGACCATGAAACTTGATAAAAACGAGTTACGCGTCGGCATATTCATCGTGATACCGGTGGTCATACTCCTGCTCGCCGTCGTGCTCAAGCTCGGTTACTCCTTCGCGAGCTCCACCATCGACGTGTACCTGAAGATCGACAGCATCACCTCCATAAAAGAGGGTACCCTGGTGAAGATCAAGGGCTACACGGTCGGTCGGGTAATCGACATCAAACCCGTCTACAAGCCGGCGCTGCATTTCCTGGCGATACTGCGCATTCGCCGCGATATCGACATCTACGAGGACTGCTCGGCGGTCATACAGAACCAGAACATCATCGGCGACCCCGTAATCGACATCAGGAATCCCGAGAAAAAGGGTGAGCTGTTGCGCGCGGGCTCGGTCATCGAGGGTATAGAGTACGTCAACCTGGAGGCGATTTTACAGGACGTACACGCGCTGCTGACGACCCTGCAGGGAACGGTCGGCGTTATCCGCGATATATCGCTCGACAGCCGGAGCAACCTGCGGGCGCTCCTGACCAATCTTTCCGGCAGCATGGCCACCGTCAACGACCTGCTGGTCAACTCGCAGAAGGACATTCTGGATATCCTCACCTCGTTCAGGCAGACGGCGAAGACCATGAACGAGATATCGGAGGAGCTCAAGAAGCATCCGGTCAAGTTCCTGTTCAAGGGACAGAAATAGACCGGTTTTCCGGCGTTACGGGGAAGGCGTGGATTAGAATCCGCGCCTTCCCCGTAACGCCGAATGGATCCATCATGCCCCTGTTTTCCGTCATAATCCCGGTACACAATCGCCCCGTTCCGCTCCGGCGGGCGATCGAATCGGTGCTCGCGCAGAGTTTCCGCGATTACGAGCTCCTCGTGGTCGACGACGGATCGACCGATGAAACGGGCGAGGTCGCGCGATCCTTCCCGGCGGTCCGGTATATTCACCAGGAGCGCCGCGGCGTGAGCGCCGCCCGAAATCGCGGGGCCGCTGAATCCGGGGCCCCGTATCTCGTCTTCCTCGACTCGGACGACGAATGGCTGAGCGGAAAGCTCGCAGCCCAGCATGATTTCATCGAACGCGAGCCCCGGTTCCGCATACACCAGACTGACGAGATCTGGATACGTCGCGGTCGCAGGGTCAACCCGGGGAACAGGCACCGCAAGCCGGAGGGCGATATATTCATCCCGTCGCTCGATCTGTGCCTGGTGAGTCCCTCGGCAGTCGTCATCGATCGCTCACTTTTCGAGCGGTCTGGCGGTTTCGACGAGAGGCTGGAGGTTTGCGAGGATTACGACCTGTGGCTGCGGATCGCGCTCGACGAGATGGTGGGCCTCGTGGACGAAAAGCTCGTGGTGAAACACGGCGGGCACGGGGACCAGCTTTCGCGGCTTCACTGGGGGATGGACCGGTTCAGGGTGTACGCGGTGATGAAGCTGCTGCGGGACCGTGCGGAAGACATGAGCGCGGCGCGTCTCGACGCCGCGAGGAGGGCCGTGCTGAGCAGGTGTGTGATACTGGGCCAGGGAGCGCGAAAGCGCGGCAATAACGGGCTTGTCGCCGTTCTTGAAACCGTTATGCGGGCTATCTATGATGAAGACTATAGCAGTACAGCGTTTGAGATCCTCGCAGAAGCATGACGGGAGCCTCGAGGGATGCCTTGAGATAGGATTCCAGGGGAAAGTTCCGGGCGAAGAGCATGGTGCCGTCGGGCAGGAACGCGAGCGCCTGGGCGCCGCCCTCCGACCTCGTGTATCCGGCGACGTAAATGTCGCCGTCGCGATCGAGCGAGGCCATTCCCGTGCGGGCGGGGGGGATCTTTATCGTCGCCGAGGGCTTCGCGTTCCGGTTTACGATCAGAATCCTGTTGTGATCGAGTACGGCCGCGGTGCCGTCATCCCCGACGGTCAACGCCGTCCGCGCGACGTGCACCCGCGAGAGTGGCGAGGCCGAAGCGTCCCCGTCCGCGGTCGAAACGAGCGCGATGTAATCCCCCTTCTCGTTCCCGTAATGGAGCGCCGCGTAAGCCCCCGAGGGAGACACGGCGATGCTCTTTACGAGCGTGCCCCCTCCCGTTCTGGCGCTGAAGAGCCGTTTCCCCGTCGAGTCCATGACGGCATAGCTCCCGTCGAGGAACCCGAGCGCCGCGATGTCCGTCCCTTTCGAAAAGGCGATGACCGTCAGGAAGCGTCCGGAAACCGGCTCTCCCTCCTGGTTGCCGTGGAAATCGAGCGCGCGCGCCTGGCTCTGGTCACTGTTGACGAGGAGTACGAGCTTTCCGTTGTACGAAAGATGAGGGTACTCGCGCGAATCGGTCTTCCAGAAGGGGCTGCCGTCGGCGGCGAAGAACTCCACCGATGTGCCGATCTTCTGGTATGCCGCGTAGTAGGCCCCGTTTCCGCTGACGGCGAAGAGCGTATCGCCGAAGGCCCGCCTGGAGATGAGACGCCCGTCGGCGGCCAGCAGCGAGAGCGTGTCCGCCAGAACGATCGGCGGGATGGAGCGCGTGGAGAGCGTGCCGTTGGGAGAGCGTTCGATGGACTCCGGATCCGCGACCGGGCCGTACCATTCGGGGTACAGCTCGGTTCCCGGTTCAGCCTGCCAGACGGGGACGAACCCCAGAACGGCGCCGATGAGGAGTCCGATTATAAGATATCGCATGGTCACTCCTGGATGAAGCTCTTGAGACGCTGGCTGCGCGACGGATGGCGGAGCCTGCGGATCGCCTTTTTTTCGATCTGGCGGATGCGCTCCTTGGAGAGCTTGAATTTTTCCCCGATCTGCTGGAGGGAGAGGGGTTTCTCGCCGTCCAGTCCGAACCGCATTTTGAGTATCTCGCGCTCCGAGGCGGTGAGGGTGTTGAGCACGGCGTTGAGCGCATCTTTGAGCGAGTCGTCGAGGAGCTTGCGGTCGGGCGCGTCGACGCGCGCGTCCTCGAGCATGCTTATAATGCTTGTGTCGTCGGAGTCGCCGAAGGTAGCGTCAAGCGAGATGTAGTCCTGCGAGATGTTGCGCAGGTAATTGATCTCCTCGTCATCCATGTCCAGCTCTTCCGCGATCTCCTGGGCACTCGGTTCGCGCCCCAGCTTGTGCTCGAGCTTCTTGTGCATCTTCTCGATCTTCTGCATGTCGGCGGTACGGTTGAGCGGAAGCCGTATGAGCGAAGTCTTCTGGCTGATGGCGAGGATGATCGCCTGGCGTATCCACCAGACTGCGTACGATATGAAATGATAGCCTCTCTCCGGGTCGAACTTGTCGGCCGCCTTGATGAGCCCCATGTTCCCTTCGTTGATCAGGTCGAGAAGCGATATCCCGCTGGTCTGGTATTTCTTCGCTATCGAGACGACGAAACGGAGGTTGGCCTTGATGAGCTTCTCCTTCGCCTTTTCGTCGCCGTCTCGCGCGGCCCGCGCATGGGTCTCTTCCTCCTCCCTGCTGAGGAGGGGGATCTTGTTTATCTGCTCGAGATACCATGTGATGGAGGAGTCGGAAAAATTTTCATGGCGGGATTTTTTCGCGCGCCCGGATGCACGCTTCGCCCCGGAGGGGGAAGAGGCGGATTCGGAATCGCCCTCGGCCTCGTCGTCGAACAGGTCCTCGTCCAGCTCGCCGTCGAAACCGTCTTCGAGCAGGTCGAGGTCGCGCTCCATGGAGTCGGTCTCCGGGGAGCGTGTTCTTCCGGGGGCGTTATCCCCCGCGGATGTCGTTCTTTTTCGGGCCATGGCATTTCGACGCTGGTTGACTGCCGTTACGCGGCTCGGGGCGAGCCCCACAGGATTGGATACGGTAAACGGGGGGGGCAGAAAATCAAGTATTATTTGGGGCCCCAGAGCGAGGCGAGCCTGTCGGGGAGGTCCTGGATCGACGCCGCGTAACCGGGGGTCTCTATGAGCGCGTCGAGACCGTATTCCGCGAAGAGGCGCCGTGCTTCTTCGCCGGATTTTACGGCCTTCCCGGCCAGCCTGTCTTCGGCGCGCGAGGGCCGATCCCCGTCCATGGTGAAGACCAGGTGACGTGAAGGTTGCAGTTTCCGTTGCTGCCCGGCGGGTACGAGAAGCAGCATCCCGACCGACGAGAGGTCCTTCCCTTCATAGAAG
>CAZVEG010000027.1:0-34101 GCA_964625625.1 uncultured Leptospirales bacterium
AACCACCGCCACCTCCACCGGAGCGTGAGCCCGGTGCGGTGGAGGATGAGGAGATGGCTCCGCTGAACGAGCTTCCCAGCGACGAGGCGAATGCCCCGAGGCCGGCATGCGAGAAGGACGGTCCGCCATACCAGGCCGGTGAATACGCCCCGGAAGTGGACGCGGCCGCAAGCACTCCCGAAAAGTATTCCGCCCAGCGGTTCTCCACGCCGAGGGCGATTGCATAAGGAAGGAAACGCTCGAAGGTTTCCGGAGTCTTCTCGGGCGGCATTACGGCGTCGAGCCGGTCGCGTTCGGCCACGTTCAGGAAGAGCCTGAAACCCTCGATCCTGTCCATGAGCGCGCGCCCGGCCCTGGTCGGCGCTTTAAGGAGATTGTAGAACAACGGGTTAAGAAGCATAACGCAGACCGTGGTGAGCAGAATCCAGGGACTCCCTGATTGTAGATAAATTACAAGAACGACGATCTCGGCGCCGACAAACGGCAGCGCGAAGAGCGTCAGGAATACGGCTCCGCCCGAGGCGAAGATCTTCCTGATACCTCCCCTCATTCGCACTGCCTCACGCCAGGCGGTCGCCACTTTCCACAGGAGAAACACGACACCGATGCTCCAGAAAGCGAGCCATATCAGCATGAACGTTTCGGGCGATTCGAGGAAACCGAAGACGAGCGAGGTGATGACCGCGCCGATGGAGAGCAGGAGCCCCGGTACGAAATATCCAATATTACGAAGGAAATACCGTTTTTCGTAATTGAGAGAAAGAACGCGGCGCGCCGCCTTGATTGCGCCTGAAATACGCGCGTGGTTCGCGGTTTCCAGTGTAATGCTTTTTTCGTTCCCCAGAAGTTTTTCAAGTATCTTCTTTTCCTCCGGGGACAGACCGTCTGCGTTCTTTCCGGTCTTTCGGATGGTGTATTCGCCGTCCTGGTCGATGATGGTGCAGTGGCCCCGTACCGCCATTCCGACGATGGCGGCGGCAAAGGCGCGGTCGTCGTAGCCCATGTTCGTTATGAAGCGCAGGGCGGCGGGGGAGAGCCCCTCGGGCGCTTCATAAAGAGGTATGATGGTTCCCCTGCCCGGATCGCGACCGGCTATCGCCCAGACGAACAGATAATAGACCAGGACCAGGAGCAAGCCACCCATGCCGGATATCGCTCCCATGTTGTCGTGGATGAAGCGTTCGCGTATGCGCCGCGGATCGGGGGGTATGACTGTGTCCGGGGGCCAGCGAAGGGCGATGGTGAGTCCCTCGCCGGGAGGCAGGGCTTTTGAAGCATGGAAATGCACGCCTCCCGCGGAGTCCATGGAGGCGGTGTAACTTCGGCCCTTCTCTCCCTCCGCCCCGGTGTAGGCTTCATGGGAGATGATCCGCCCGCGGGCGCCATGGGGCAGGATCACTCCGGCCGACGCGGAATCGATGATAAAATCCCATCCGTTTCCCGTTACGTTCCAGTAGAGTTCGGTGTATTCATCGAAGAAGCCGAGCTGAAAATCGGTAGTGTAGGTAAGGGCGTAGGTGTAGATATCGGGGTCCAGGAAAACGCTTTCGTTCCCGATATAAACGCGCCTGCCTCGCTCGATGTCTTCAACATGGTAAGCTTCGGGACGTCCATCGCGCAATACCTCGACTACCGTGAAAGGAACCACCGCGTTGAAGCCATATACCCCGCGGTACATGGTCGGAAAATCGCGATAGATACCGCGCTTGATGCGGTCGCCCTCTCCCCGTACGGTGATGAGCTCGGTCACCCTGAGGCTTCCGTCCTCGCGCACGACGATCGTGCTGTCGAATCGGAGAATGCGTTCGTCCGCCTGGCCGCGGACCGCGGTGCACACGAGCGTGGCGACGGCCGCCAGAATGATAATGATGATTTTTCTTCGCGCCATGATCGGTCTCCCTCTATCAGAATCTGACCTGCGGCGTCTGCCGCTCGAGGGCCGATTCGATCTCGAAGAAGGTCGCCGTCTGGAAGGAGAATTTTTTCCCGACGAGCGAGCTGGGGAAAGACTCGAGGAGGATGTTGAAGTCGCGCGCGGTCCCGTTGTAATAGCGGCGCGCGAGCTGGATCTGGTCCTCTATTTCGTTGAGGGAGTGTTGCAGGCCGCTGAAATTTTCGCTGGCGCGAAGTTGCGGGTATGCCTCGGCGACGGCGATGAGCTTCCGGAGCCCGAGCGAAAGCTCGTTTTCCGCGTCGAGCTTCGCGTCCGGTCCCTCGGCGCTCATGCAGCGGCTGCGGAGAGAGGAAATCTCCTCCATGAGCTTTTTCTCGTGCGAGGCGTAGCCTTTCACCGTCTCGACCAGGTTGGGGATGAGGTCGTAGCGGCGTTTGAGCTGGACGTCGATGCCGCTCCAGGCCTCCCGGAGCATGTTGCGAAGGGCGACGAAGCGGTTGTAGGTGATTATTATCCAGAGGACGAAAACGGCGAGAGCGCCCGCGACGATGATGGCATACATTGATATCCCCCTTTCCGGAAAAGATGCTCGCATGATAGCATTGGCCCGGGGGACACGCAAGGCCGAATCCAAAAAATATATTGCACGGATAGGGCCGGGGGGAAGATACTGCGTGCCGGTGGCGGACAATGGGAATGGAAGAACGCATCAACGAAACGGCGATACCGCGCGAACACGAGCGGGAGAGGCTTGATGTCTATCTCGCCAGGCGCTTCACCTATCTCAGCCGTACCGGATGGCAAAGGGAGATAGAACGGGGGAGCGTTTTCGTGAACGCCGCCAGGGTGGAAGCGCCGAATACGCGCGTGCGCGGCGGCGACATCGTGCGCTTCGACGGACGCGGGTACGCGGAGCCCGAGGTGGACGACCGTATTTCCGTGCTCTACGAGGATGAGCACCTTCTATGCGTGGACAAGCCGGGAAACCTGCCCGTTCACCCCGCGGGGAGGTATTTCAACAATACGCTGGTGCGCATTCTGGAGGCTCGGCACGGCGGAGCATATTTCCCCGCCCACAGGCTCGACCGCGAAACCTCGGGTGTGATGCTGCTCGCGAAAAACCGCGAGGTGGCTTCGAAGATACAGCGGAATTTCGGGAACGTCTCAAAGAGCTATCTCGCGATCGTCTACGGCAGACCCGCCGAACGTGATTTCGAGGTCGACGTCCCTGTCGGGGACGATCCCTCGGCGACGATTAAAAAGAAACGTGTCGCCTCGCCGGAGGCGCGGGAAAGCGCTCGCACGCGTTTCAGGACCCTGTCCGGCTTCGGAGGCTATGCGCTGGTGCGGGCATTCCCCGAAACGGGCAGGCTGCATCAGATCCGCGTACATCTGCTGTATGCCGGCCATCCGATCGTCGGGGACAAGTTGTATGGCCGGGACGACCGGTATTTCAGTCGTTTTGTCGAGGAGGGATTGTCCGATGAACTGCTGGCCCTGCTCGAGATGCCGCGCTCGGCGCTTCATTCCCGGTCGCTCCGGTTTTACCATCCCGTGCTTGAAAGAGAGCTCATGATCAAGGCTCCGGTGCCGCGGGACTTCAGGGAATTCATTTTATCGAAGGGTGGTCGACCATGGCCGAGCCGGTAATTCCTCAAAGGGCCAAACTGTTCTCCGGTATCATCACCGCCTCGGGCGAACTGGCACAGTCGGCGGAGGCCGCGCTTGTGAAAAAATACGGCGATATCGATTTCAAAACGGCGAAGATTCCCTTTACGCACACCGAATACTACGGCGGGATGGGGCGGGATCTGTTCAGGGTGCTGCTCTCGTTCCGGAAGCTCGTCAGGCGTGAGGACATCGTGGAGATCAAGCTCTTCACTAACCGGCTGGAAAAGAAGCTATCGGGGAAGGACCGGCGGATCGTCAACATCGATCCGGGATACCTAACCCTGTCGAACGTTTTTCTTGCCTCGTGTAAGGAATACTTCCACAGGGCCTATCTTCGGGGGGGGGTGTACCTCGAAAATGAATACAGGTTCGTGGCCAGGCATTACGAGCCATGGGACTGGACATATCCCGATTACAGGCAGCCGGAGTATCTCGACTTTTTTCACGGCGTGAGGCGGTTGTACGCGCAGCAGGTAAGGAAATAAAGCCCTGATCTGGCGCTCATTATGACGAAAATATATATCTTGACTAAAAACCGGCGCTCCCGTTTACTTTACCCTGAAATTTCTGGAGCCGTCCGGGAATGCGCTATAGTAGATGTTTCTGTTTTTAACTCAAGAATGCGGCGATCGGCACCCATAACGCGTACAGGCTACAACGGCAACCCATGATCCTATCGGAATATCTCAGAAAGAGCAATATCATCATCGGCTCGCAGTCGAAAACGCGCTGGGACCTGATCCAGGAGATGCTCGACCTTGCGGTCAGGAACAAGGACGTCAGGGAAGAGGACCGTGAGACCGTAAAGAAGGCTCTGGTGGAGCGCGAAAAATCGATGAGCACCGGCATCGGCAAGGGAGTGGCGATACCGCATTGCACCTCCGCCCGGGTGGAAGACATCATCATCGTGCTCGCGCTCTGCGATAACGGCATCGATTTCGACGCGATCGACAACCAGCCGGTGAAGATCGCGATTTTGCTGCTCGTTCCCAAGAACAAGCTGACACAGCATATAAAGACGCTCGCCAATATCGCGCGAATCATGAACAACGACGTCATTCGCGACGAGCTCCTCGCGCAGAAGACCACCGACACCGTGCTGAAGACGATCAAGAAGTACGAAACCGCCAAGAAATAACGTACCATGGAAAACCTTTCACGCCTCGTGAACGCGGACAGGCTCTCCGAGGACAGGGAGGAGCAGTCCCTGCGCCCGTCGAGCCTGGATGAATTCGTGGGCCAGCGAAAGATCGTCGACAATCTTCGCGTATTCATACAGTCGGCCCGAATGCGTAGAACCCCTCTCGACCATGTGCTCCTGGCCGGCCCGCCCGGGCTGGGCAAGACCACGCTCGCGTTTATAATCGCGAAGGAACTGGGGGTGAACCTGCGCGCGACCTCGGCGCCGGTCATCGACAAGGCGGGTGATCTGGCATCAATCCTCACGGGCCTCGAGGAAAACGACGTCCTCTTCCTGGACGAGATCCACCGGCTCTCGCCCGCCATAGAGGAGATCCTCTATCCGGCGATGGAAGACCGATCGCTCGATATCATCATCGGGCAGGGGGTGGGTGCGAAGACCATCAAGATAAACCTGGCGCCGTTCACGCTGGTGGGCGCGACGACGCGTACGGGCCTGCTGACCTCCGCCCTGCGCGACCGGTTCGGCATCCCGCTCCGTCTCAATTATTATGAAATAGAGGATCTCAAAAACATCGCCGACCGCTCGGCACGCATACTCGGCTGTCCCATCCGCGATGAGGCCGCGGCGGAACTGGCGAAGCGCTCTCGCCGGACGCCCCGCATCGTCAACCGTCTGCTCAAGCGTGTTGCGGACTTCGCCGTAGTGGAGAAGCGTGCGACAATCGACCTCGAGATAACAAAGTTCGCGCTCGACAGGCTCGACATCGACGTGCTCGGGCTCGACGATATGGACCGGAGAATTCTCTCGGTGATCATCGACAAGTACGACGGCGGGCCGGTGGGCGTCAAGACGATTGCGATTTCCGTCGGCGAGGAGATCGACACGCTCGAGGACTTTTACGAGCCCTTCCTGGTGCAGAGCGGCCTGCTGAACCGTACGCCCAGGGGCAGGGTCGCGACGCGCGGGGCGTACGAACATCTGGGGAAAAAATACACCGGCGCGTGCGGCGAAGCGGCCCAGGGCGGGCTTTTCGGGGAAGAGGAGGAGTGAGCCTGTGGTGACGTATATTATCGCGATTGCAATAGGGGTCCTGGCCGGGGTCGCGAGCGGATTCATGGGCATCGGCGGCGGGGTTGTTATCATTCCCGCGCTCGCCTTCATCCTGGGATTCGATCAGCATCTGGCGCAGGGCACTTCGCTGGCCGCCATGGTGCCGCCGATCGGCATCCTGGCGGCGTACGTGTATTATAAAAGCGGACATGTGAACATTCCGGTGGCGGCGCTCATCGCGGCTGGTTTCATTGTGGGAGGCATGGTCGGGGCGAAGGTGGTGGTGAATGTCGACCCCGGCGTGCTCCGCAGGGTGTTCGGCGTGGTCCTGCTCCTGCTTGCGCTGCGTACGATTTTCGGTAAATAACGCTCAGCGGGCTCTGGCCGCGGAGTTTTTCTTCGCCGCCGGGCGCCAGTGATTTTCGGCGGGCTGCAGGAGTCCCCTGATGAAGTGGTCCGCCGCGTAACGGTAGAGCTCCTCGAAGTTCTCGTGGCGGTACATGGTGTTCTTCAGCTTCCTGAACTGGATGAGTCCGTGCAGCGAGCCCCAGAAATAGAGTGCCGAGTTCTTGATGTTGACCGCGTCGAAATCGCCGTCGGCTATGCCCTGCTTGATGGCCCCTTCCACCATCACGAGGATCCTGTTACCGTGCTTGTCGATCCTGTTTTTCAGATTCGGCGGAAATATGACATCGGGCGATGAAATGAAATAATTGAAGATGTCGAAATATTTTTTGTGATCGCGGGAAAAATCGAGATAGGCCTGCGCCATCCTGGCGAGCCTTTCGGCGGCGCGTTCGCCGATTTTACCCGCCTCCTCGACCTTTTCGTACAGGATGTTCAGCCCCTCTTCCTGGAGCGTGGCGAATATCTCCTCCTTGCTGGAAAAGTACAGGTAGATCGTGCCGACCGAGAGCTCGGTGAGTTTCGCTATCTGGTGTACGGAGGTGGACGAGATTCCTTCCTGGAAGAGCAGTGTGCGTGCGGCGTCGAGGATTGCGATCCGCCGCTCCTCTTTTTCGCGGATCTTTCTTTCTTTGATTCCCATGATGGAAAAACCTTCGCGGGGAACGGCCGATTCCCGTCCCCCGCCTTTTATTTATTTACATATTCGATCAGCTGTATGAACTCGCCGTCCGGCCCCTGGATAAACGATGTCCACCGGTCGGGTCTCGGCTGGAGCGGGTCGAAGGCGACGGTCACCCCCCGTTCTCTCAGCATGGCCACAAGGCCCTTGATGTCGTCCACGGTAAGGCTGAAGTGGTACATTCCGGTCTGGACGCTCGCATTGGCCTGGACATCGCCGGGATTGCCCGGCTCGATCTCAATGCTGAAATCGTCGTTGCCGACAAAATAGAATTTCTTCCCCAGGATGTCAACTTCATCTACGATCCTGAGGCCGAGGATATCGCGGTAGAATTCGAGCGATTTGTTAAGATCGGCCGTCTTGATTCCGAGATGGTTCCACTTCATGTTCAGCCCCCAATCTTCTTTTTAACCAGCCCGAGACACTCGGCGGCAATTTCAATGGTTTTCCTGATATCGTCATCGGTAATGGCCGCGCATACGAACCAGTTGTGGTGCGGGTGGAAGAAAATACCCCTGCGCGCCGCCTCTCCGCAAAAGTAGCGGTTGGTTTCAAAGGTCGGATCGTTTTCAAAGGTCATGTAGGGCATCGCGGGAGGGCCCGACAGTGTGACCTTTACTCCGGCCGCGGATGCCGCCTCTTCGAGTCCCTTCATGAGCTTTTTCCCCATGGCGTCGATCTTCTGTATGGCGCCGCTCGACCTGATCTCGTCTATCGTTGCGATGGCCGCGGCGAAGGGAACCCCGGAGAAAAAGTGCGTCCCGGTAAAGAAGACCTTTTCGGCGGAAGGCTTGAGATCGGAGCGGCCGGCCGCCACCGCTATCGGGTAGCCGTTGGCCATGGCCTTGCCGAATGTCTGCAGGTCCGCGTTGAATCCGTAGTGTCTGGCGCTGCCCTGCAGGTCGAGCCTGAAGCCGCATCGGATGTCGTCGACGATTATGTCGAATCCCTCGCTTCCGGCGGTCGCGTTGACGGCATCCACGAACTCTTTCTTCGGGAGCTCCTGGTCGCGGAGGGCGTCATGGCGGTGAGGGGTGAGGATGACGGCGGCGACCTTTCCTCTGTTCTCGTCGACGACGCGTTTGAAGTCGGCGACGTCATTGTACTCGAAATACGCCAGGTGGGTCTTCCACTCGGCGGGGACGCCCTCGCCGTGGGTCTGGCACCAGAAGTGCGAGCCGTGGTAGGAGCCCTTCGCGATGAGGATGACGGCCCTGCCCGTGTGTACGCGGGCGACGGTGATCGCGTACGAGGTTACGTCCGAGCCGTTCTTGCCGAAAACGCACCAGTCGGCCCCGTGAACGGTCTCAACCATCTTCTTCGCCAGCGGCAGCCACAGGTCCGAGGGCAGGGTGAAGCAGTCGGCGTTTTCCTGCTGTTTGCGCGCGGCCGCATCGATTTTGGGGTGCTTGAGCCCGAGAAGGTTCGTTCCGAACGAACACATGTAATCGATATATTCATTGCCGTCGACGTCCCAGATGCGGCAGCCCTCGCCGCGTTTGAGAAATGCGGGATACGAACCGAAGGTGAGAAACATCGGGCTCCTGGGGCCGTAGATTCCATTTGGAACGTATTTTTTCGCCTCTTCGAACATCTCATACGATCTGGTGAATTCATAAAGCTTCATGATGTCGACCTCCACGGTGCGAAGGCTTCCTTCCCGGATTGCCGCCGCCGGGCGCGCCGCGTGTATCCGGGAGAGGGATAAACCGCACTTGAGGGATTTTTATAAAATATCCACTATTTATTAAATGAATGGCATTCACGCTTTGTGTCAAGAGTTTTTTCCGGGCCCGCCCGCCGTGGGCCTGAAGCGCTTGAGGAGGAGCGAGAAGCTCACCACGGTAACGGAACTGGCGGCCATCGCGAGACCGGCAAGCTCCGGCTTGAACGTGATGCCCAGTGCCGGATGGAGGAGCCCGGCCGCAACCGGCACCAGTAGCACGTTATACGCGAAGGCCCAGAAGATGTTCTGCCTTATGCGTCTCATCACCGCGCGGCTGAGCTGGAGGGCGGCGGGGACATCCAGCAGGCGCTCTTTCATGAGCACGATCCTCCCGCTTTCGACGGCGATATCGGTGCCGCCCCCGACCGCGATTCCGACATCGGCGGCGGCGAGCGCCGGGGCGTCGTTGATGCCGTCGCCCGCGAAGGCGACCAGGTGGCCCTCTTCCTGGAGGCGCCGGACTTCCTCCGCCTTGCGCTCGGGGAGCACGCCGGCGATCACCTCGTCGATCCTCACCTCGCGCGCGATCGCTTCGGCGGTACGCCGGTTGTCCCCGGTTATCATGGCGACCCGTATCCCCATGCCGCGGAGATCCTCGATGGCGGCCGATGCGTCCGCGCGCGGAGAGTCCGCGATGCCCGCGATGCCGATTACGCGTCCGTTGAAGGAGCAGAGGACGATCGTTCTGCCCGCTTCCTCAAGCCTGTTGATGACCGCGCGCGCATCGTCGCCGATAACTATTCCCATCTCTGTGAGGAAATCTTCGCTTCCGGCGAGAACGGAGACATCCGAAATAAGGCCGCTCACTCCCCTGCCGGCGTGGGTGTCGAAAGAGCCGACATCGCGAAGCGCGATCCCTCGCCGTCGTGTCTCGGCGACGATTGCGGCGGCGAGGGGATGGAGCGAGTCCTTCTCGACGCCCGCCAGAATTGCAAGCAGTTCTCGCTCATCCATTCCCAGCGGAACCAGGTCGGTTACAGACGGTCTGCCGCGCGTGATGGTTCCGGTTTTGTCGAGGAGGACGGTGTCGACACGCGCGGCGATCTCGAGCGCCTCGCCGTCGCGAATGAGGATGCCGAGTTCCGCGCCCCGGCCGATGCCGACGGTCACAGCCGTGGGGGTCGCAAGCCCGAGCGCGCAGGGGCAGGCTATGACCAGAATGGACACAAGCGTGGTGAAGGCGAAGAGAAGCGATTCGCCGGCAATAAAATACCAGCCCGCGAAGGAGAGTACCGCGATGGTGAGGATGACGGGAATGAACCATCCGACGACGGCGTCGGCGACGCGCTGGACGGGCGGATGTGATCCCTGCGCCTCCTTCACCATGCGGATGATGCCGGCGACGACGGTGGCGCTGCCGGTGCGCACGGCCCTGATGCGAAGCACGCTGTTCAGGTTGAGCGTCCCCCCGGTGACGGGATCCCCCTGCTTGCGGAAAACGGGGATGGATTCGCCGGTCAGCATGGATTCGTCCACCGAGCTTTCGCCGGAGATGACCTCCCCGTCCACCGGCACGCGCTCGCCGGGGCGTACGAGCAGCATGTCTCCCGGTACGATCGTTTCGAGCGGTACCTCGGTTTCGATTCCGTCGCGGATCAGCACGGCCGTGTCCGGGTTGAGCGCCATGAGTTTCCTGATGGTGTCCGACGTGCGTCCGCGCGCGCGTCCCTCGAGATACCGCCCCAGCATGAGAAAGCCCGCGAGCATGAGCGCCGTTTCGTAGAACATGAAGTCGTGCGGCAGTATCCCGAAGGTGCCCATGAGGCTGGCGCCGTAGGCCGCGCCGATCCCCATGGAATACATGACGTCCATGGTCAGGTTGCGGTTCCTGAGCGCATGCCAGGCCGCGGAAAAGATTGGAGCGCTCACATAGATGAAGAGCGGTGTGGCGACGGCGAGCATGATCCATGACAGGGGCAGCGCGTGCAGCGCGGGCACATACATCATCCCCATTAGAATGAAACCCGACGCAAGCCCGATGATGAACCGGGTCCGTTTGGAGGAAAGGTCGCGTTCGCGCCATTCCTCCTCGCGTCTGCGGTCTTCGTCGGAGTCCGTACCGAGGAATTCGTATCCGGCATCCCGGATCGCCGACTCCATGAGGTCGAGGCGCACCGCATCCGCGGCGCTCACACGTGCCACGCCCGTGGCGTGGTTGACCGAAACGTCGCGTACGCCGTCGACCTTAGAGAGCGCGTTCTCCACCGTTCGCGAACACATCACACAGCTCATCCCGCCGACGTGCAGTTCGATAGTTTTCTTTTCGCTCATCACGCACACCTCCGGAAAGACCAATGGGATAATATAGCCCGTCCGTATGGAAAAATCAAGCGTGCACGGGGAGTCGGCGTTATCTGCGGCATTTCACCATTTTTATCGTACAGTGGTTGATTTTTTATCCATATGCCTGTATGCGGAGAGTGAACGAACGCTTCGGCGTTCGCCGTAAACGCCGGGAGACGGGAGGTCGTATGATGAAAATGACAAACGAGATCAGGGTGGGGCTGGTCATCACCGCAAGTTTCACCATCTTTCTCCTTCTCGTCGGGATACTCGCCAAGGTCAATATCGCCCAGAGCGGTTACCGTCTCAGGGTGTACTACGGATTCCTGAACGACCTGCGCATAGGCGCGCCGGTGAAGATCGCCGGCGGCATACGGATAGGCCAGGTCGAGGCGATCCGGCAGTCGTCCGAAAAGACCGAGGTGACGCTCTGGATCGACAAGAAATTCCGCCTCATCCGCCCGAGCCAGTTCGCCATCTTCACCACCGGCATCATCGGGGAGAAATATATCAACGTCTTCGTGCCTCCCTCGCGTGATATGGACGATTACCTCAAGGACGGGGACAGGGTATACGGGATCGACCCGCCCAGCTTCGACCAGATGATGCTGACCTTCCAGGGCTTCATGCAGGACAAGAGCGGCGGCCAGATACTGGCTGAAATTTTCCAGAACTCCAACAGCTTCGTCGCCAATCTCAACAAGATGGTAGAAGAAAACCGGTACGACGTGCGGCAGACCGTTTCGGTGAGCCGCGCGACCATCGCCACGCTCTCGGTTCAGAGCAAGATACTTGTAGACCAGCTCAACCTGCTCACGAGGAACCTCGCCCAGATATCCGAAACCAACAAAGAAGACATCAATATCACCCTCAAAAACCTGTCCGAGACATCGAGCCAGCTCAACAAGGTGATGTTCCGGCTCGAGAACGGGCGGGGCACGCTCGGCAAACTGTTGAACGACGAGGAGGTGTACAACAATATCCGCGACGCCTCGATCCTCGCCAAGGACCTTTTCTATACGCTGAAGATGGATCCGTCCAAGCTCCTCTTCAGGCCCAAGCAGTAATGGCGCGCAAGCCGAGTCCCTTCGTCTGTTCCTCGTGCGGAGCCCCCACGCCCAAATGGGCCGGGCGCTGCTCCTCCTGCGGGGAATGGAACACGATCGTAACGGCGCGGCCCGCGGCGGGGGAGAAGCGGGAGGCCGCGCGGGTTGTGGCGCTGTCGGATGTGGGCGAGGACGGTTTTACCCGTATCGCGACCGGTATCACGGAGTTCGACATGGTGACCGGCGGAGGGATCGTCCCCGGTTCGGTGATACTCGTGGGGGGCGACCCGGGCATCGGCAAGTCGACCCTGGCGCTCCAGGTGGCGAATTCTTTTCGGACCTATTATTTTTCCGGGGAGGAGTCGCCCGCCCAGATTCGCCACCGCGCGGAGAGGCTTGGCGTCGAAGCCGGGAGGATTTCGGTCTCAACGGTAACCTCGGTGGAGGAGATCATCGCCGCGGCCGAGGCGGACAGGCCCGACTGCGTGGTGGTCGACTCGGTGCAGACGCTCTATTTTTCCGAGGTGCCCGGGTACGCCGGTTCCGTGAGCCAGATCCGCGAAGCGACCTCAAGGCTGGTCGACATGGCGAAGCGTACGGGGATACCCGTCATCCTCATCGGCCATATCACCAAGGACGGGGCCATCGCCGGGCCGAAGCTCCTCGAGCACCTGGTGGATACGGTGCTGTATTTCGAAGGCGATTTTTCGAAAGACTACCGGGTGCTCCGCGCCTTCAAGAACCGCTATGGCTCGGTGAACGAGATCGGCCTCTTCCGTATGGAGGAAAAAGGCCTTGTCGAGGTGAAGGACAAGAACAGCCTGTTTCTCAACCCTTATCTTTCATCCTCTCCCGGCAACGCCGTCTCCGCGTCGCTCGAGGGCAGCCGCATCATCCTCTTCGAGGTGCAGTCGCTGGTAAGCTTCACCAGCTTCTCGAATCCGCGCCGGATGGCCGACGGCTTCGACCTGAACCGGCTCATACTCCTCGTGGCCGTGCTCGAAAAGCACGGGCTTCTGAAGCTCGGCACCTTCGACGTTTTCATCAACGTCGCCGGAGGATTTCGCATAACTGAAACGGCGTCGGACCTCGCCGTCGCGATGTCGATCGCCTCGAGTCTGAAGGGTAAGGAAATACCGCCGTCCACGGGCTTCATCGGCGAGATCGCCCTTTCGGGCGAGGTGCGTCACGTGGCGCAGTGCCACCGCAGGATCCAGGAGTTCGCGCGCTCCGGATTCGCGAGGATCGTGCTGCCCAAAGGGGAGGAGGACGAGGCGCGTCGCGCGGGGTTTACCGGGGAGGTCGTCGAGGTCGGTACTATTGCCCGGGCGATGGATCGTCTTTTTTAAAGGCCCCTCCGGAGATAAACTCGTCCATCATGATGGTGAGCACGCCGTTCACCTCGATCGAGGGATCCACCTTCCCCGCGATCTTCTGAACCAGTATCCGGAAGAGCTTTTCGGCATCGGTGAGCAGGGGAAGCTCGGCGACGTTCCGTACCGGTCGTTTGCAGTGCCCGGGGTCCTCGAGCGAGTGGTAGATGCGGCATGACAGGGGGCGCCCTTCGTATACCGTGCAGATGTCGTTTCCCAGGAAGGGGCAGGGGATGTTCTTTTCGAACCAGACGGCGTTTTCATCGCCACCGGCGCTCCGCTCGTCGAGAAATTCCCGGAGCAGCGCGGCGTGTTCGGCGATGCGGCGGTTGATCACGTCGCGGTCAAAATCCGTAAAGGCGTAGATGTAGTCGATGAGTGCGAGCGCCTCGGCGCGACTGGCGACGACGATTCGGGAACAGCAGTGTGAGCAGCCCTTGAAGCATGATATGCTCCCCTGCGCGTCGTTGAGTATGCCCTGGAGCGGGGCGTAGAGCGCGTAATGCAGCAGCGGGAAGTATGAGTCATACTTTTCGAAGGCCTCTTCGATTCGCTTTTCGAGCATGCTGAACAGGTCGCCGGGCATGGGCCGCTCCTTTTGCGGAGGATATTCTCCGTTCATGCTTCCACAATCGGTCCGTGCTGTCACTCTGGCAAGTATTATTCCCGGAACCTCCGGGGGCGGCCGCGGCGGAGCCGGAAAAAAGAGTTGCATTTAGGGTTTCGCTTCACGATAATCAATATGATGCGGGCGGAAGCCGGAATTAATACATTATTGGCCTGTTCGTATAGCTCCCGTTTTCCGCCGCCCTGATTGGAAATCGCATATCCCGCGTTGATATGGCGGGAACGTGCCGTTCGGCAGGGCTTCTGACACTTATAACCGGAAAGGATTGATGAAGTTCAAGATACGACAGTACCAGAACAACTTTAAGATGCGCTTCTCCGAAAGCTATCATATCTGGAAGAAGAAATACGGGAAATGGTGGGATGGGTTCCGCGAAAAGGGGCACGAGCGGATGACGGTCATGTTCATCCCCCATAACGAAAAGAAGATATTCAATTTCCAGATTTCAAAGTTCACCATATCCTTCTTCGTACTGCTCTTCATGGTTGTGGTCGTCACCTCGTCCTACGCGGTCATTAAAAACGCGAGCTCCAAACGCGAGGAAGCGCGGCTGATGATGAACTACAAGGATGTCAAATCCAGCCTCCTGCGCTTCGAGAAGCTCACGAACAACATAGCCGACCTGATGGAGGAGATGAAGCCCGATATCGAAGAGCTCTACGAGCTGGCCGCCGGCGACAGCGCCAACGTGGACAAGATATGGAAGCTCGAATCCGGGGAGCTCCAGGCCGTTGTCGAGGACAAGAGCATGAAGCCTCTTCTGCCCGAGGAAATAGAGATGCTCAGGGAACTTCAGAAAAATCTGGTCTGCACCACCAACACGATCAAGACCGTGAAAAACTTCGTCGACGTGCGCAGCAAGGTCATCAACGACACCCCGTCGATCGTCCCTACGCAGGGACACATCACCTCGCTTTTCGGATGGAGGCGCTCGCCCTTCGGTTTCGGCAGGGACTTCCATACCGGAATCGATATTGCGGCGTCCCACGGCGCCGAAATACGGGTGACGGCCCCCGGCGTCGTGGTCTCGACCGGATGGGGGGGCGGTTATGGATACATGGTGAGGGTTCGTCACAAGTATGGCTTTGAGACCATTTACGGGCACTGCTCCCGCATCGTCGCCGGTGTCGGCGAAAACGTTCGAAAAGGCCAGGTGGTCGCACATGTCGGCCAGACGGGTTCGGCGACCGGTAACCACTGCCATTACGAAATACGCCTCGGCACCGTCGCCATAAATCCATACCCCTATATGAGCAGGATCTGGTAGTGTCTCCGGCAGGCACGGACGTTCCGTCGCGCACACGGGAGATGCAGCTTTCCGATAAAAACTGGTGATTAACCGAAACCACGCCCATGTTCCCGCGGCTTTCTCTCTATTGCAAGGTCGTCGCCGTGGGCGCCTCCCTCTATGTACTCACGGCGGCACTTTCGCAGGAGATTGATGAAAACGCCGGTTTCCGGGACAGGCTCTTAAAATATATCGAAACACACGAGAAACAGGAGGCCCCGCGCGTATATGTGGAGCGGGAGGCTCCCGTCGAAACGGGGGAAGAGCCTGAATCCGAGCCGCTTACCTACCATAAGGGCGACTGGGAAAAGTACATCATCGCTCCCCGCTACCGTCTCCTTACGGAGGACGGTCGTTACGAGGATTTTCACATCGAGGAACAGGACGAGGTGGACATCAGCTCCTATGGCTCCTCGAAGCTCAACCTTAACTACGGCAAATCAAGCTTTACGAGCTCCCGCTACAAGCAGTTCGACCAGGACAGGCCCGTTTCGCGCGTGATCACCGGCGGTTACACTCCCGAACATGAAACCCAGCTTCACGTGGAGGGCCGCATCGGCCGGCGCTTCTCCATATACGTGGATCACGACAGCGCCAAGGCGGACAACACCTACCGCATGCAGTACAGGGCCGTACGCGACGACGAGGTGATCCGCGAGATCAACGCCGGCCAGATAGATATCAAGATGAACAACTCGAAGTACGCCGTGTACGACGACACCGATGCCAAGGGGATGGGGATGGACGTCACCATCCGGAAGGGCAATCTGCAGGTGAAGGCGTTCGGGAGTGTCACGCGCGGGGAGACGGAGGTGGAGTATTTCCGCGGCAACTCCTCCGCGGGGAGCGTCACTCTCAGGGAGTACCAGTTCGTGCGTAAAACCTATTTTCAGCTCGAGCCGTTCAAACGCTATGACAATCTCTCGGTTCCTCCGGCGGATCCGTCGACGACGATCACCATGACCTCGCAACCGGCGGATCCTCAGACCTATCTTCCCTTTGCCGTCAACGTCGACTCGTCGGGATTCGAGCTCTATATGGACGACCAGAACGCCCTCAACAACCTGAGCGCGATCCAGCTTCCGATTGACGGCGGGTATTACACGCGGATGGTCGCCGGCTCCGATTACACGGTCAACTTCGCCACCGGAGTGATAAGCATTCTGCGTGCGATGCCGTTTTCCGCACGCCTCTTCGCCGTCTATACGATCGGTGGTGGCACGGCCACATCGGACCCGGCGGCACTCGTCCCCGGAGATGCCGCCCACCCGACCGCACAGTTCCCGGGGAAGATCGTCGTTTTCCTGAAATACGGATACTCGATCCATGAGGAGGCCGCCGACGATCGGAACAACGACGGCAAACAGAACCTCGATATTTACGAAATGCGCTCGGTGTATTACATCGGCCAGAGACAGGTGCTTCAGGAAAACTTCAAACTGCAGTTTTATGGCAATAACCAGCTCCTGACCAAAGCGGAGACGGCGAAGCTCGGGAAGTATACCGTGGATTACTCGAAAGGCACCGTGAGCTTTCACCTCCGGGAGCCGTTCAAGCAGGTGCTGGCCGACCCGCCCGATGCCATCCAGTCGCTCGTTTACGCCGAAAGCCAGTCGGCCCTGGTGGCCGACCGCTCGATTTACAGCATGCGCGTCGATTATTACCGGGAGGCCCGGAGTTTTCAGCTGAAGCATTTCAATATCATACCCGACAGCGTCCGCATCAAGGTCGGCGGACGCGAGATCGCCCGCTCGCTCTATACGATCGACCACACGTCGGGTTATCTGAGTTTTACCAATCCGAACAATCCGCTCATCAGTTCCGAGACGAATATAGAGGTGAAATACGAGTACCTTCCCCTCACTGCCGAGTCGCAGTCGTTCGTCGGCGGGCTCAGGGCCGACTATCGCCTGAGCAGGGACCTTGGCCTCGGCGGTACTTTTCTGTATACGCGTTCCTCCGGGGGGGAGGTGATTCCTGTCGTGGGGAGCGAACCCTCCCAGACCATGGTGTTCGAGGGTGATGCGTCGCTCACCCTCTCGGAGGGGCGGATAAAGGATATGCTGAACGCCGTGCCGGGAGTGTCCGTAAACGCGGCACCCTTCGATCTCAAGGCCTATGCCGAGTACGCGAAAAGCTATAAAAACATCAATACCTTCGGCAAGGGTCTTGTGGACGACATGGAGTCCTCCGAGGAGATTACGGGCGTCTCCCTTTCAGATAAGGACTGGATACTTGCCTCGATGCCGGACGCGGTGCCGCAATCGGAGCGGGGTCGGCTGTATTACAAATATTACCGCGATCCCTCGAACGCCGGCTCGTTGAAGGGGACCGGATTCACCCCGTACTCCATCCCCTACGCGAAGAAGCCCGGTCCGTACAATGTCGCAACAGGTCATGTGGAGAACGCGGTGCGGGATCTCGATACGCAGCGATCGCTGGTAATGGAGTTCGAGTTTGCGGGCGTGGAGTCGCGCGCGCCTGTTGTAACCCGGCGCCTGTCGTCGGAGGCGGTTGATTTCTCGGGCCTTCAATACGTGGAAGTCTGGTATCGCGGTGAGGCGCTTACCGCGCCGGTCGATCTGTATGTCGACCTGGGAAAGATCGATGAAGATTCCGACGGGGACGGCCTGCTCGACACCGAGGATCTCAACCGTAACGGGTTCCTCGACTTCGATCCCTCGGCCGGGATCCAGGAAGACCGCGGCTACCAGTTTAATCCGGGAGGAGGGTATAACACACTGGTCGGCACCGGGCCGCAGCTCGGTGATTCCACTCTGGGCGACGGCGTGCTCAACAGCGAGGACATCAATGGCAACGGAGTGCTGGACGGTTACGAGAGCATAGTACGCTTTCCGGGCACGTCGACACAGGGTGGTCCCATATCGGTGGCGGCGGGCACGGGAGACTGGCAAATGGTCAGAATTTATCTTTCGCGTAACGCGATCACCGCTGACCAGATCGAAATACTGAAACAGGTCGAGGCGGTGCGGCTTTTCGTGCATTCCGCCGCGCCGGCCACCGGGAAGATATACATCGACAGCCTCAAATTCGTTTCGTCGCGATGGCGGAATGTGAAAATAAACGGTGTTGCGGAAGAGGACCCGGGGCAATTCAAGATAACCATGGTCGACACCCAGAACGACCCGGATTACCGGTTGAACGCCTTCGCCTTTCTGCGAAGCGATATTTACCAGTCCCTGCACGGTGACAAGAGCGACAGGGAGCTGAAGGCCGAGATCGAGACGGCGTTACAGATTGAATACAATCTTGCCGGTAACGGATCGGTCACCCGGAAGTTCTCCAAAGCGATGGACCTGCGGTTTTATAAAAGATTGAATGTCTGGATCAACGCCAGGACCTCCAGCCCCGGGGACGCCATCCGCGTCAGGATAGGTTCCACCGAAAACGATTATTATGAATACCAGTTCCTGAACGATTACGGTCCGGTGTGGCGCGAAGTGGTGCTCAACCTGCGCAACGAATCGGGCGGAATCAACAAGAGTCTCACCGAGGGCAACCCGGACCTCAAGCGCGTCAGTTACATGGAGGTGATAGTCGACAGCACCGGGGCGGGAAGACTCTGGGTAAACGACATGTACGCCAGCGATCCCGATACCCTGACCGACAGCGCGCACTGGTATGAGGTGGAATTGCGCGGGAAACGGCCGTTTTTCCGTACGAAGTCCGGGGTGCCCGTTATCTCCGATCTGTATATCAAGTATATCGAGAAGGGGCATGGATCACAGTTCAGCACCGTGGGTAAAACCGCGACGGATATCGCCGAAAAGTACCGGCAGCTTTTCACCTCGGTGAATATCCTTCCCGAATGGCGCCTGCGTCTGGATCTCAGCCAGGAAAAATCCGTCACCGATTCGTTCAACACGGAGGTGGCCGAAAACAGGCGGGGGCGCGCCGAGAAACGGAGTTTTTACGTTGAATCGGATTACGCGCCTACGGCCTCCGCGGTGCCGAAGATAAAGATCGTCTATAAAAACGACGCGTATGAAAATGAACGGGGGGAGGATATTACGGTGGGCACGGACACCTACCGGGTGCAGAACCTGGTGAAAAGCCGCGCGCACAACCCAACGATTCTCGTGAAGGAGGAGATTGCCGAGGTCTTCGGCGGAAAACTTTCGACAAGCCTTCAGATGGACATGACTTTCAAGAAGGAAACCGTTTCAAGGAGCGCGGACGGCCTTGATGCGCCCACGCTCGAAACGTACCTGCCGCTTCATGAAAGCGAAAAGCGTCAGAAGGGGACAACGGAGCTCAGCATCGACTACCAGTCGAGCAGGTTCCACCTCCGTCCGACCTTCATGGTCGGGTCGCAGGAAATCGTCGAGTTGTCGGGGAAAACGGGGCTCAGCGATACGGAGGTGCGGGGTGACGTGAACGGAGATTATCATCTGCCCTTCGTCTACGCCGGTGACTACAAATTCGTCGAAAGAAACAATAAAACGACGCTCTATGCGGGTATGCGGAAATTGTGGATTTTTTCACCGTCGGTCCGCTCGGAGTTTCAGTATTTTGAAAACCGTTTCCGGGATTACCAGGAGGCCGAGCGCGTAACCTCGGGGCCGTTCGAGCGCTCGAAGGATGCCCGGGGATACGTATCGAACGGCTTCACCATCCCGGTTGATTTCCATGGCGTGCCGGCGCTCTCGTTCATCAAGGGGTGCAACCTCTCGTATACCAGGTCGCTTCTCCTTCAGGAGGCGGCCATTCCTTACGAGGGTGAGGGTGTGGGAGCCTTTCGCGAGGAATACGGTATCAACAGGGCGTTCCGCGGCCTTTGTGACGCGGGCTTCGACATGTTCTCCTATCCCCCGTGGCATTTTTTTACCGGTCGGGGAAATTTCGCAAACGGCAGGGACTTTGCCTACCATCGCCTGAATCAAAAAATAATCTATCCCGGCGGTGAAGAGGCCGCCAATTACACCAACAGCCTCAAGCTGATCGACAGCTATTCCCTGAATACGACCATGGACCTCGAAAAAGTCATCGTGACCGGCGGTGGAAACCTGAGCCAGGTGAGCGAGAGACAGACGGTGGAAGGCGTCCCGCAGCAGGTGGTGACGATCAACGCGAATACGAACATCAACTTCGATCTCATGCGTATTTTTTCTTTCGGTTTTTTCCGCCCGAATACGCCGGGGCTGCCCTATCACGCGGCCACTTTTTTCGTCGGGTACGATTACGGACGCAACATGCTCATCACCTACAACATCGAGGAGAACGTCCACACCCCCAGGGTGGGGTTGACGCTCAAACGTGACCGCTCCAGCCTCAGCCTGCGTACGGGTGTCGATTACCGCCACAGGACGCGCAAGGAGTACATAGACTACGAGGAATCGGAGCGCGACCGCAGGGACGATGTTTATATTGAGAATATGGCGATCTCTCCCCAGTTCAAGGAAGTGGACAGGGGTTACAGCTTTTCCGTGCTGTACGAAACCGACATCCAGTGGCTCTACAACGCCTTCTCGAGCCTCTACAAGCTGGTCGCCTTCCCGATCTTCAGCATCGAATACTCGCTTCTACTCAATCGGTACGATTATACGCGCACCGTATCGCCGGAGCCCTATGACCAGCACCTCGTAACGGCGAAATTGACGATGGATCTTCACAAAAACGTACAGGGAGGGCTCATCGCCCGCTGGGCGCTGGAGCGTTACCGGAACAGGCAAACCGAAGGAATCGCCCGCGAGATAATGTCATACCAGGTGGGCCTTAATTTCACGCTGGTCTTCTAGCTTCCGAAAAGACTGCCGATCTTTCCTTTTACTCTCCGATAGAAACCCCGGATCTCGATAAAATGTATGTTGTCGCGGGCCGCTCTTAGCGTCTCGATCGTCGCGAGTCTTACGGTTTTCCAGAGCAGGTCCCTGTCGGGGCACGCCGCGAAATAATCCAGATTCACCTGATAGGCGCCCTTGTAGGCGCGTCCGCCCCCGTCGGGTGTAATGCTCTTGATGACGGCGTTCAGATCGAGATCGGCGTTCGAGGTCCGAAACGATACGTCGAGCGAGAGTCCGCCCCGGCGTTTTTTTTCAATTATGGCGAAGACCGCGACGGTTTCGGCCTCCCCGCTTTCGAGCAGGAAATCGGCGACGATGGCGATGTTGTCCCTTTTGGACTCGTCGATAAAAGAAAGGCCGGCGAAGAACCATTCGCGGTAGGTTTCGTGATCGGCCATGGCCTTGCCGACAAGCCTGAGCGCGTCTTCGGAAAGCGGCACGTTCGATACCTTCTGGACGATCCGCTCGTCAACCATCCCGGTGAGAAACTGAAGGGCCTCGTAATCGAGCTTCGTCGCGTGGCGCAGATTGTTTGTATCGGTTTGAATGCCGAGCAGAAGTGCGGTGGCCACGGATGTACCCAGAGGGCCGCGCGGCGGCAGGTCGAGCTCGCGGAGAATGAGTGCCATGTAGGTGCTTGCCGCGCCGGCTTCGTCGGAAACCAGCCGGAAGCCGGCCTCGACGTCGTCCTCGGCCTCGGCGTGATGATCGATATGAACGGCGCACGGCAGTTTTTCGGAAACGCCCTTTGTGTAGGCGGACTGAAAATCGAGCACGGCGTACGAGTCGTAGCCGTGCGGTGAGGGAATTCCCTTCTCTATGGAAAGCGGGATGTCGAGGCTTTTAACGATCGCCCTGTTCTGCGGATGCGATATTTCGGCGAGCGCCACGATCGACGATTTGAGCCCTCTGGATTCGCATACCGCCTTCAGGGCGAATGATGAGGCGATGACGTCCGGGTCGGGCGATCCTTTGATGAGGATGAGGAGGTTGCGGTAGCGGGTGAGCGTATCGATCAGCCGGTCAGATGATTCTCTCGCGTTCATGGTGGAGGCCGGCTCCTGCCCGTCGCTTCAGTCGCACCTGAAGACGATCAGGCTGACGTCGCTGCCGAGGATGCTTCCCTTGGTAAAATTCCTGAAATCGTCATAGATTTTCCGCACAAGCACCGCCGGGGTGTCCCCCCGGTTAAGGCGGATGATATCCTTGATCCTGCCGGTCGAATAGGCGGCGCCGGACGTATTCAGGGCCGACTCGAGACCGTCGGAGTGGAGTATGCCTATGCTGCCCGGGGTGACGGGAATGGTTCTTGTCTCGTAGGTGAAATTTTTGTCGATGCCGACCGGTATGCCCCTGGTGTCGAGATCCGTGAAGGATTCGCGCGCGGCGTCGAAGAATATGAGTGGCCTCATCGCCGCATTGGAATACGCGAGGGCCCGGGCGGCCGATGAATAGATGGCGTAAAAGGCCGGCGTATAGTGGTCGGAAAAACGCGAAGAGGCGATCACCCAGTTCATGATGTTCAGGAGCTTCTCGGGGCTTTCGTACGTGGACGGTTGCGTGTGCAGCACCGTGAAGAGCTCGAGGGCCAGGACGACGGAGTCCACGCCCGCATCGGATGTATCGGCGATGAAGATTCCCAGGCGGTCGGGCCGGACGACAACCGAGTCGAAATAATCACCCCCGTACTCGGAGTTATTGAGATAGAAGGAGCTGAGGCGCATTCCTTCTATCTGCTTCATCCTCGAGGGGATGATCTTCTTTTTGACGTTTCCCACCAGCATGCGGTCATGTTCGGAAACCTGGGTGGCCTTGATCTCATCCAGGTAGATCGAATTGGCGAGCGTCACCTCGAAGTGAATGCGGTAGACCTCGAGCGCCGAGACGAGGTCGACCGGGTAGGGTTTGCCGTCAGCGAGCTCGCCCAGCAAAAGTATGGCGATAAGCCTTTTCTCATGGTTGAAAAACGGCAGCGCGACCCTGACCCGGTGTTCGCGGAAAAACGGAAGCAGTCTCTCCCTGTACGCTTCAAGATTGAAGTCGGTGAACAGCATGGATTGCTCGAGGAGCCCGGGGAAACGCCGCAGACAGGCCGCCAGGTCGTGGTTCTCCTCGATGGATCGAATGTCGATACCCTCGCCGAAGCCGTATTTGAAGTGATAGGCGCCGTCATTTTCGCGGAGCATGTAGAGGGACGCCGTTCCTATTCCGAAGCGCGGCCCGAGCGAATCTATCGTGTTGTTGAAAAAATTGTCCCAGAAGGCACCCTGCTCCTTAAGGTCGGAGAGGGTCGTAATGCCCTGGAAGAACTCGTTGACGTTGCGCTCGAACCCGAGATACTGCCTGCGAAAAAAGGCGGAGACCGCCGGCGCGATAAACCGGAAGAAGGAGAAGAAATAAACGAACAGCAATACGGTCAAACCGGCGACGGGTATCTTCTGCCCGCCGAAAGCCATGCCGCCGCCGTAATGAAGAATCATGATCGCCGGTATTGCGAGGCCGAAGAACACGACCACCCAGTACGCGGCGCGGGAGTAGAATTTCTTGAAGTCGATCAGCCGGTCGTCTGAGATCGCGTAGTTGTTGATGATGAGCAGGACGATGGATGCGAGCGGAATGCCCATCATATGGTGTTCCTGCATGTCGAGGAAGTACAGCATGACCACGAAGGTGATAACGATCAGGAGCGCTCCGACGTGGTCGCCGATACTGCGGTAGAAGAGCTGTTTTCTGAACGCGTCGTTCTCGAGCGCCCTCGTCTTGTACTGGTTGGTCAGGAAGGTCCCCATTATGTTGAATCCGAAAACGACCAGATAGATCCAGAAGAAGGGGCCGAATTCGTACAGTATAATGCCGTCGAACCGGACTCCGGCGATGATGCCGTCCCAGGCGAGGGTAAGTGGGATGAGCGCAATTCCGGGGAGCGCGGACAGGAAAATGAACCACGCCGGTGATCGTTTTTCCCATCGGGGGAAAATCTGCGTATAGTGAAAAAAGAGCTGGTTTATCAGTGAGACCAGCACGAAATAGGCGCGCACGGATTCGAGCAGGTGGGGCGAGCCCGGGGAAAGCAGCTGGTAAAGCAGGCTTGCATTCATCAGGCACGTCATGAAAGCTACTGCCGCGAACAGGCGGTTGACGGCGAAGCCAAAGCGCCGGATGATGTTGTTAAAGAAGACGTACAGTGCGGTTAAGATGCCGAACGCGCAGAAGACTATCTTGAAATATAGCACTATTCCACCAGCGATTGTCCTGTATTTGTCACACTACCATCGTGCTATTCTATTCCAATAACCTTAATTTTCAAGCACTTATTGCCGCGTGCCCGTTTTCAGGTCGTGATGAGCTCTGCGGGAGAGGATACGCGAGGCTCCGGCATGTGGTCACCCACGCCGATAAAACCCGTTCCCGCGTTAAGGGCGGCGGCGAGATCGGAAGGGGAGTCGCCCAGGAATACCGCTTCGGCGGGTTGTATTCCAAAATGTTTGCAGCAGAGGAGGAGCATCTCCGGGGCGGGTTTCGGCGGGGCCTCGAGGGCGGAAACGCTGAAGGGGAAATGACGGTTCAGTCCGAAGTGCTGGATAAGCTTTCCCAGCGAGGCCGAGCGGTTGGAAGCGATGGCCAGATGATAATGGCGACCGAGGGCGGGCAGCACGATATTGAAGTCGAAGAGGGGGTGCATGGCATCGAAAAAGAGCTCGAAGCGTACGGCCTGGCTTATCGCGTATACCCGCTCGCGCTCCTTGAGATCAAAGAACAGTTCCTCCAGGAGCTGACCGACCGACATGTATGTGGCTTTTGCGGCGAGATCCTCGTCCAGTTGACCGTGCCCGGCAAGGTCTAGGCAATAATTAAAGAAGGCGACATTGGATTCGGCGGAATCGAAGAGCACGCCGTCACAGTCGAAAATGAGCAATTGTGCTTTCCGTATCCATGGGTGCATGTTGGAGATAATCATCGCATCAGACTCCGTGTACGGTCGTTTCCCCGGGGGCGTTTCCAGCGCCTTTCACGGTTCGAGGGAGGGAGCGGCGGCAATCAGCACCATAAGAGAGAAACGGGCCCCTGTACGTCAAACAGAATTAATTGCTTGACATAAAGAGTGCCGCGTACTACTTTTGCCACGCAATTTTCAGTGGTCCCTGTAATCCTTGGAAAGCAAAGCATTCGCCAAGATCAACCTGCACCTCGAAGTTCTTAATAAGAGACAGGACGGATATCATGAAATTCTCAGCCTGATGGCCGAGATTGGCGTTTATGATCTTTTAAAACTCGCGGAAATAAGGCCTCACGGAGAAATCGCTGTCGGGATAACGCCCGCCGGAGGTGCCTTCCGGAATGTAATAGAAGCCATCCCGGTCGAAGAGAATCTTATCGGGAGAGCCGCCAGGGCATATTGTGAGGCGATAAAAGAGACCGGCGTATTTGATTTTACCATTGAGAAAAACATCCCCGCCGGATCGGGAATGGGCGGGGGAAGCGCGGACGCGGCCGCGGTATTGCGGCTTCTCAACTCCCACTATCAAGCTCTTGGCTCCGGAGAACTGCTCCGGCTTGCCGGAGAGATAGGGGCCGATGTGCCTTTTTGCCTTGCGGGTGGTGTCGCGCTCTGCCGGGGGATCGGCGAAAGGGTTGAGCCGCTCGAAGGAAGGCCCGCCTGGACGGTGGTTGTGGCCGATATGGGAATCCACGTGGACACCGGTGCGGCCTATGCGATGCTCGACAGAGGGAGGGATCCCGTCCCGGACGAAGCGAAATTAGTGAGAAAAGAAGAACGTCTCAGGGAGTGCATACGTTCCGGGAGCCTGGAGGTGCTTGGCGGCATTGTAAGAAACGATTTCGAGGCGGTGGTGTTCCAGAGGCATCCCGTACTGCGCGAGGCTCGTGACCGGATGATGCAATACGGCTCCCCCTGCGCGTTTATGACCGGATCTGGTTCCGCAATCGTGGGCCTGTTCGATTCGTCGGAAGATGCGAGGCGTGCGGCAGGCATGATGAACGGTCTCGCGCGCACGGTGATCGTAACCGTCCTTGCCGGAAGGGATTATTGATGAACGCAATTATACATGAAAGGGATATTGAGTATCCGGTCGTCCGGGGCATCGGACCGTCGCCGACGGAGGCGCCGGCCGTTAGAGAGCTTTCGGGGCTATAATGGAGTTTTTGTTCGCTTTGCCTTTGAGGCGTCGCCAAGTGGTAAGGCACCGGGTTTTGGTCTCGGCATACCTAGGTTCGAATCCTAGCGCCTCAGATAACGCCTCGCGGTAAAGGAGAAGGGAGATCGTCTCGTTCAAGGCAATCATACTCGCGGCGGGCAAAGGGGTCCGAATGGGGTCCGATCTGCCGAAAGTGCTCCACTCCCTCGACGGAAGGCCGCTCGTCGCGCATGTCGTTGAATCACTGAGGCGGGCCGGGGCGATCGAGGTCATCGCGGTAATCGGATACCGCGGTGATGAGGTCGAGCGGGCGCTGGGAAAGGAAGTGCGCTTCGTGTGGCAGCACGAACAGAAGGGCACCGGTCACGCGGTGATGCAGGCCGAGCCCGCGTTGCGCGGCTACGACGGCCCGGTGCTGATCGCCTGCGGAGACGTTCCGCTTGTGCGCCCGCAGACCTTTGCCTCCATGGTCGCGGAAGCCTCGCGGCCGGGGATACGGGGAGTGGTGCTGGGTATGAAACCCGAAAACCCGTACGGTTATGGACGGCTGGTCAGGGACGCGGCCGGCCGCCTCGCGCGGATAGTAGAGGAGAGGGACGCAATCGACGAAGAGCGGGCAATCGCCGAGGTCAACACCGGGACATATGTCTTTTACGGCGGGGACCTGTTCGACGGACTCAGGACGATTACGACCGACAACGCCCAGGGGGAGTACTACCTTCCCGATATGGTCGGGTATATACGTAAAACGGGCGGAGTGATAAGTACTCTGATACTTGACGACGCCACGGAAGGAAGCGGGGTCAACACACCCGAAGAGCTCCGAAGGCTTGAAGGCTTTCGCGGCCGGACCGCGAACAGTACCAACACGAAACGAGAAGGCTGAAAAGATATGAAGATAATATCGGGATCATCCAACCGGCCGCTGGCGGAGGAGATAGCACGGTATCTCAATATCAATCTTTCCGAAGTGGAGCTCAAGAAGTTCAAGGACAACGAGATCTCGGTGAAGATCGGTGAGAATATCAGGGAGATCGATCTGTTTATCGTGCAGTCGACCTGCAACCCGGCAAATGACCACCTGATGGAGCTGCTCCTCATGATCGATGCGGCGTTTCGCGCATCCGCGCGGCGCATAACCGCGGTCATACCCTATTTCGGGTATGCGCGGCAGGACCGCAAGGTCGAGCCCAGGGTGCCCATTTCGGCGAAGGTGGTGGCGAACATCCTCCACGCGGTCGGGGTAAAACGGGTCCTTACCGTGGAATTGCACTCGGAACAGATACAGGGATTTTTCGACGTGCCGGTGGACAACCTGATCTCGACGCCGATTATGGTGGATTATCTCAAGAAACTCAACATCTCCGACGCGGTGATCGTTTCGCCCGATACCGGCGGGGTGGAAAGGGCGCGCTTTCTCGGCAAGCGCCTGAACGCGGGCCTGGCCATCATCGACAAGCGCAGGCCCGAGGCGAACGTCAGCAAGGTGATGCACGTGATCGGCGATGTCAAAGGCAAAAACTGCATACTGCTGGACGACATGATCGATACCGGCGGCTCGATTTCGGGAGCGGCTCGCGCCCTCCGGGAGGACGGTGCCCGCGATATATACTGCGTGGCGACGCACCCGGTTCTGTCGGCAGACGCGGCGGAAAAGCTCAGGGGGGCCGATTTCAAGGAGATCGTGGTCACCAATACGATCCCGATGTCGCCCGGGAAGAAGCTTCCCAATATGACGGTGCTGTCCATCGCCCCGCTTTTCGGGGAGGCGATCCGGCGCATCCATAATGGAGAGTCGGTGAGTTCGTTATTCGTTTAATACTGACAGGAAAGGCCTGGCCATTTCGATATCAACAGAGAGGATCAAGACAATGAAGACTCACAAATTGACGGCGCAGATACGAAAGGAAACCGGTAAGAACGCCTGCAGCCGGCTCCGGAGGAACGGATTTATTCCCGCCATAATTTATACGCACGGAAAATCCGAGGCGGTCCAGGTTCCGAAGCGCGAATTCGGAAAGCTGTTCAAGGGTAACATTTCGGAGAGCGTGGTCATAGACCTCGAGGTTTCCGGCGGCTCGTCGGAGCCCGAGCAGAAAGTCATCGTCAAGGATTATCAGCTCAATCCCGTCACCGACGAGGTTGTGCACCTTGACTTTTACAAGGTCGACCTCAGCCAGAAGCTCCAGACGGTCGTGCCGGTAATGACGACCGGTACCTCGAAGGGAGAGCGCATGGGCGGTATGCTCGACGTCGTAGAGCGGGAGCTTCAGATCGAAGCCCTGCCCGGGGATCTGCCCGAGAAGATCGAGATCGATGTAACAAATCTCGACCTGGGGCACTCCATACATGTCAAAGACCTCCCCGTGTCCGGGTCTCTGCGTTTCCTCGCCGATGCCGACAGGGTTGTCGTGACGGTGCTCATACCCAAGGCGGTTAAGGAGGAAGAGGTTGCCGAGGCGGCACCCGCCGAGGCGGAAGCCGCGGGAGAGGCGAAGGAGAAATCCGAGGAGTAGTATTTGAATCAGGATAAAGCAGGAGTGGGATATCGTTGAAATTGATAGTTGGTTTCGGGAATCCGGGAGAAAAGTTTTTCAACAACAGGCAGAATATCGGCTTTAAGGTTGTTGATATCCTGGGGAACAACGAGAACATAGAAGTAAAGATCAAGAAGAAGAAATCCGTCATCGGAAGGGGGAAGATCCGCGACACCGACGTGGTTTTATTGAAGCCGCAGACATTCGTCAATCTGATCGGCGAGTCGGTTCTTTATATCGCGTCGTTTTTGCGCATCAACGTTCGGGATATAATCTGTGTCGTGGAAGATACCGACCTTTCGATCGGAGAGCTTCGGGTCGATTACCTGATGTCCTCGATGAGGCATGCCGGGATCGAATCCATGACCAGGGCGCTCAAATCGGACCGCTTCGCCAAGGTGCGGGTCGGCGTGGGCAGCCCGCCGTCAGGGACTTCGATGGAGGGCTATCTTCTTCAAGACTTCACCGACGAGGAAAACCTTATCCTCATCGATGTGCTCAACAAGGCCGAGAAGGTCGTCAAGATGCTCGTGAACCAGAGCATAGAGGAAGTCCAGAACAAGTATAACCCGGAAGGCGCCGTCAAGCTCGAGAAGAGAAAGATACGGAAGATACGGGTGCGACGGTAACCTAGAACTGCAGGTCGAGCAGAAGCCCCCTGATCTCCTCGACAGTCTTCAACAAGTCGAATGCCCTGTTGTTCCTCGTGACCGCATCGGACATTGACAGGAGTTTCGAATTGATCTCTTCGATGATCGCGAAATCGGCCCTGTCGCGCCGTTGACGTTTCAGTGGAGTGACCTTCAGGGAGCCCTCCAGGATGGTTTTTAATATCTCCTTTACCAGTGCCTTGTAGCGGTTGAGTTCGTAAGGCGTCTGCCTGTCGAGAAAGCGCTTTTCCTGTTCGCCAAGGTCGGACATCAGGCCCTCGATCGTGTCGTGAAACTCGAAGTGCAGCGCGTTTTGCAGGCTGGCGTCGAACGTCTTCGAAAGACCCGATGATGAAAAAGCGGAGCGCTTTTTCGTTTTGATCTTCAACTTTTCGTCTTTTTTCAGATCGGTCGAGGTTTTTTCGATCATATCGGTTCGCCGTGATGTTCCGGCCGCGCGAACTGTAATTCGGCGACCTGGTCGGGGCGTTTGTTGATGACGCAGTTGCCGTCGAAGATCACCCCGTCCTCCATGACAAGGCTCGGTGTTATGATGTTGCCGTGCAGCTGGCCCGTCGCGAGCATGATAACCCGTTCCGTCGCGAAAATATTGCCGCGCACGATGCCTCCGATCACCACGACGCGTGCGCGGATGTCCGTGGTCGCCTCGCCGCTCTGGCCGATGAGCACCTTCCCGTCGGTCTCGATCGTCCCCTTGAAGCGGCCGTCGATCCGGAGAAGACCGTTTACCGTGAATTCTCCCTTGAACTCCGAACCCTCTCCGATGATGCTGTTTACGATATTGTCTTCTATCTGCTTGCTTGTGCGCGCCATTGTCTTCCTTTCCGGCCTGTTGATTCGCTACCATCTGTCATGAGAACCCGGTCGGTGTGTTTTTCAAGAAAGTTTTTATCCGGAGTCCTCTATATTGAATCCTATCAGCGGTGCCGTGCTTCGGCAAGGATTAATCATCGGTTTCGGGCTCTCGTCTTTTCCACAGGGGGAATTATGCCTAAAAAAGAATAAACGATAGTGTTTGATATGTTAATGACAGATATTTTCATAAAACCTTTACAAAAATCAAATTTTAATTAATTAAATGATTGAAATTAATCGCATGACGAAGATAATAATCCTAACGGAGTGATATAAACACAGCTCAGGGAGGAAAAATGAGGAAATCTATTCTCAGACTTCTCGAGTACGGGTGGCCTGACAAGATAATAGCCAACTATCTCATGATCAAGCCCACCATTGTGAAGTATTACCGTAAGAAATACAGGATTGCCCGGAACGAGTACCAGGGTTTTTACTGATTTACCCCTTTTCTTAAAGATACCGTATCTCAACGTATGCGGGCTCTGTTTACCAGGGAGGGCGTCCTGTCCTCCCGTGGTAGCTTTTCCGGTGCAGTGATATTTCCGCCGGGGTAAATGTTTCGTCCGCGAGTTCCGATATTATTAAAGCGATGGAAAGGAGTGCCCTGGAAGCCTCCCGGCGGTCCGGCCGGCTCTCTGGCGAAAATATCATGAACCCGGGTGTATTTATTGACGGATGGTACCAATACCACCCTCCTGCTGCCCGACCGGTGCAGGGACGTGTATGCTTTCGAAGATATCATCGGTCTCGGTGGTAAGATATCCCGCGAGCGCGTTGCAACCCTCGACCTCTCGGCAATAAGCTTCATTGAGCCTTACTCCATGCTGGCGCTGCTGCTTCTGGGGCGCAACCATCTCAGGGATACCGGTGAGCGTCTGCGACTGGCCAACATCCCGCTCAATATCCATCAGTATCTTGCGCGAATGGATTTTTTATCAAAAGGGGCTTTCATTCTCATGGACAGGCTGGACGAGAAGCTCCTGTACCGGCGGAGCTCGTTCAGTAACAGGGTTGTCGAGATCACCGAAATTCCGGGCCGGGAACGTGAGAGCATCCGCGCGATAGCGGGCATCATTTCGGTTTTTCGAAAACGCGCCCGGCACATACTCAAATACTGGCTGAACGCATCGATTATAGACTATTTCGTCACGGTCATATCCGAGGTGTGCCAGAACATCTTCGAGCACAGCCTGGACTCGGGCTATTGCGCCATGCAGACCTATTCCATCGGAAGCGAGCACGTGGTGCGCCTGGTCATCATGGATTCGGGCATCGGGATAAGGGAAAGCTTCAGCGGGCGAAGTGAATTCGCCTCGGAGCCGGGGTCGGGGATAATCGAGAAGGCGCTGACCACGCCGATATCGAGCAAGCGCAGGTTCGGTTATGGTCTCTGCCAGGTCAATGCCATCATTGAAAAGCTGAAAGGCAGCATTTATATCCGTTCGGCGGACAGCTCGGCCGCGGTGCTGTACAACCGCAGACAGAGTGGTGCGTCGCATATGTTTCTGCGGGACGATCTCGCGTCCTTCCCGGGTACCCAGATTTCCATATCGCTTTTCGGATAAAAGGAGCACTCGATCGCATGGTAATACAGATCAAGAACACCGCCAGGGATTTGAAAATACGGCTGCCCGATCTCATAACCCGGCCGGTCGGCAGGAGGATGTACGAGAAGACGCGTAAAAACATGGCCCACGTCACCGACGGCGAGGTGGTGCTGGTCGATTTCACGGGAGTGCAGGTCATAGATTCGTCATTTATAGACGAGTTCCTGCTTCGGCTGATTGAGGATTCCCGGGAGGCTGCCCCGGTCTTCTTTGTCAAGCTGGCCAACATCACTCCCATTATAGAAATGAATATCGATTCGGTATTCGGTTCGTACCACACCTACAACGAGCGCAGAATCGCCGTGGTGACGGAGAGCCTGACGGCCATGAATTCATATTACATAGGCACCATCTCCAATTCCGAGCGGGATGTGATGGATTACCTGCGGATCAACAGGATCGCGGCGCTGGGCGATATCGCCGCCTTCATCGGGATGCGCGAGGAGGATGCCGCGCCCCTGGTCGAAGAGCTCTACGCGCTCCGGGTGGTGAGAAGAGTATCCGGTGAATCGCCGAAGCGCTATCAGGCCGTGTAGGCTCGTGGATATTTTGTCCGTTACATAAGACAAAATGGTTGCATTATCATCCCGTCAGGCCTAAGCTATTCCACGAACATCAATGGCCATGAAGATACCCCTTAAAAAGACCCGGGAGGCGCGTAAGGGTGATGACGACAGCCTGTTCGGGCTTTTGTCGTCATATAAATCCTACAATACGTACATAAGCCTCTTTTTCTCGGAAACCGAAAACTCCGTGATCGTATTCGTCACCGACAACCCTAAAAAATGGAGCCTGATGACAGACGAGAAGTACGCCGCCTTCCGGCCCCTCAAGAGACTGGAAGCGGGACTGCCCAGGCTCTCGGTCAAGTACATGCTTCCGGAGCATCTCATCAAATCAATCGGGCCGATGCTGGGGATGAAGCTCCCGACGAACCGGGTGACGATAATCAACAATATAGACAGTGACGGCTATTTTATCCTCGAGACCTCGTCGAAATTTCTTCCGGAAGTTATACAGAACATGAAAAAAATCATCACGATGCCACCCCAGAAGAAATACGAGATGCTCGAGAAATGCCTGGCCGAGAACGCGTGAGGAGTTGGGGATGACACCGGATGGCGCTTCACTGGAGGCACTGGGCGAACAGGCAAAGCTGTTCAACATCGCCATGAAGCATACCGGTGGCGATATGGAAAAAGCGCGCCTCATGGTCGCCGGACAGTATGATGATGTAACGGCGATAAAGGGTAAATTCGCGCTTCCCGCGTCCGGGACTTATGGGATATTCCTCATTTTTCTTAACATCGCCACACGCCGCCTTGTGAGCGTCAATTCACTCGTGCTTCCCGACAGCGGTTTTACCGACAGGGCGAGGATCTTCGACAGCTGGAAGCTGTTCAACGCGGACTTCCGCTCGGCCGTGCGCTCATCGGGCGAGAGCTCCGCCGGATCTTTCGAGTTTTCCAATCACCTCGCGGATTCGCTGGAAGGTTACGATATTTTCGAGGTCGTCGACTCGTGGGATCTCGACGCCGCGTCCGATATAATCACCGAAATAGTCGAGAAGCATTATCGCGGCGAGACGCCGCAATGCCAGATAGAAATGGAAAAGACGAGCTCGCTGGCCCTGGAGCTCGAAGGCGTCCAGATAGAGGGAGCCGATGATGTTCGGCGCGGTACGCCGTCGGGCGCGGACGACAGGCTGACCGAGATCGAGCGGCAGGTGCAGTATGTCGTTCCGGGAAAGGTGATCGTTTCGCCGGTACGGGGGAAATACATCAACGATGTGCGCCCGGGCGAGAATATTCGCGTGCTCCTGACCGCGAAGGACGCGATATCGGTCAAGGTCGCAAAGCTCCTCAACGCATATACCGAGGAGGGGGAGATTCAGCCGATCAAGGGACGCGTAAAGGAAAAGCTGTCACAGGGTAAATTCGGGTATATCATGTATGCGCTTGTGGCGAAGAACGTGATGGCTAAAATCATCGAAGAGGAGAACGTGAAGATCGAGATGGATGCCGCTTCGGTCGAAGAGCCCTCCGACAGGGGCGAGAGTCGCCTGGTCCTCTACCTCGCTTTATTGCTGGGACTGGTGGTCCTGACTCTGATAATCATATTTGCGCTTATTTAACGGGCGGTTTCAGGCGATCTCGTATTTCTTGATCTTTGCCTTGAGGGTATTGCGCGCGATATCGAGCACCCTGCTCGTTTTCTGGAGGTTCCAGTTGGTAAGCTCGAGCGTGCGGCGTATATGTTCGTTTTCGACTCTGTCGAT
>CAZVEG010000028.1:0-33989 GCA_964625625.1 uncultured Leptospirales bacterium
GTAAACACCAGCTCGAAATCCTCACCGCCGTACAGCGCGAAATCGTGCGGGTCTTTCCCGACCGCTCTCGCCGCCTCGACGACCTCCCTCGATAGCGGGATTTTTTCATAATCTATCCGGGCGCCGACTCCGCTCTCCTCGCAGATATGGCGTACCTCGCTCCCCAGCCCGTCGCTAACGTCGATCATGGCGTTGGCATGCCGGGCGATTATGACTCCCTCCGAAGACAGGCGGCATGCCGGCTCCAGGAACTCGATCGTATGCCCCTCCTTCTCCGCAAGTAAAAGCTCGAGACCCGCCTGGTTACCGCCGAGCGTACCGGTGACGCAGATGAGGTCGCCCGCCTTCGCGTCCGAACGCAGGCAGAGCAGGTTCTTGTCCACCTCGCCGATAAGCGCGAGATTGAGCACGATCTCGTTCCCGTGGGTGGTGTCGCCGCCGATGAGGTGAACACCGTGCTTTCCCCCCGACGCGTATATGCCCCTGTAGAGCTCGTCCATGTACTCCACCTCGGTGTCCCCGGTCAGCGCGACCGAGATGAAGGCGAAGCGCGGAACGCCGCCCATGGCGACGACGTCCGAGACGTTCACCTCCATGAGCTTCTTCCCCACCTGGTAGGGGGTAAACCACCGCGAGGCGAAATGGCTGTTCTCGACCATCATGTCGGTGGTGACGACGAGATATCTGTCCGCCGAGTATGCGAGCACGGCGCAGTCGTCGCCTACACCCTTGATTATCGCGGGGTCGTTCGCTCCCTTCGGCATCAGGCGGTCGATGAGCGCGAATTCGCCGCCAATCTCCGAGATTTTCATTGGTGGTATTTCTCCCTGCATTCGCGGTTGATCTTCGCCGAGCAGAAATCGCCGCACATGGTGCACACCTCGGCGTCATCGTGCTTTGTGCCCCGGCGCAGCTCGCGGGCGTGCTCGGGATTGAAGGCCAGGCGGTACATGGAGTCCCAGTCCAGGTTGGAGCGTGCGCGCGACATCGCATCGTCCCGTTCGCGCGCGCCCGGAAGCCCCCGGGCGACGTCAGCCGCATGCGCCGCGATCTTCGAGGCGATCACACCGTCCACGACGTGTTTCACGTCGGGAAGGCCCAGGTGCTCCATGGGGGTGAGGTAGCACAAAAAATCAGCGCCGTACCAGGCGGCGAGCGCCCCTCCGATCGCGCCGGAAAGGTGGTCGTAACCGGGCGAGCAGTCGGTGACGAGCGGCCCCAGCACGTAGAACGGGGCCCCGTCGCAGTACTTCTTCTGCATCTCGATGTTTTCCTTTATCATGTGCAGCGGCACGTGCCCGGGCCCCTCTATCATCACCTGGACGCCGGCGGCGCGGGCCCGGCGCGCGAGCTCGCCGAGCGTCTTGAGCTCCTCGATCTGGGCGGCATCGGTCGCGTCGGCGAGACAGCCCGGCCGAAGCCCGTCACCCAGGCTCAGGGTCACGTCGTGCCGCTTTGCCATGGCGAGTATTTCGTCGTAGCGGGTATAGAGCGGGTTTTCCTTCCCGTGATGCAGCATCCACTTAACGAGAAAGCTTCCGCCGCGCGAAACGACGCCCATGATGCGCCCTTCGAGAAGCGGTATGCAGCTTCGTGTGACCCCACAGTGGACCGTGATGAAGTCCACCCCGTCCTCTATGTGGATGCGCACGCTCTCCAGGAAATCGTCCTCGGATATCTTCGACACGTCGGGCTGACGTACGATCGCCTCGTAGATGGGGACCGTCCCCACGGGGACGCGCGACTCCGCGATCACGGTCTTCCGCATCGCCCGTATGTCACCTCCGGTCGAGAGGTCCATCATCGCGTCGGCGCCGTAATACACGGCGGCGCGCAATTTCTGCAGTTCCATCTCCGGATCGGCGTTGTAACCGGAGGTGCCGATATTGGCGTTGATCTTGATTGTTAGCCCCTTCCCCACTCCGACGGGGATGCAATCATGTAACGCGCTCTTCAATATGACCGTGTGACCGTTTTTAACGTCGTCTCGTATCTCCTCCGCTGTGCGCGGCTCCCTCTCCGCGACCGCCTTCATCTCCTCTGAAATCCGTCCGTTCTTCGCGAATTCAATCTGTGTCATGATCTGTACCTCCCCTGAAACTCCATTATCGCCGCCGCAACGTCGGCTTTCGTGACGACCGCCGAAATTGCGCATACCATGTCGGCGCCCGCGGCGACAACCTCGTCGACATTGGAGAGACCTATCCCGCCTATGGCGACGACGGGGATGCGGCACTCCGCCTTTATCTTCGCGATGACGCCCGTGCCGCAGGGCTCGCCCGCGTCATCCTTGGTACCGGTCGCGAAGATGGGACTCAGGCCCAGATAGTCGGCGCCCGCGGCCTCGGCCTCGAGCGCCTCGTCGAGGTCGTGCACCGTCACGCCTATTATTTTCCCCGGTCCGAGAAGCCTGCGGGCCTGTTCGTACGGCATGTCCTCCTGGCCTATGTGCACGCCGTCCGCGTCGACCGCGAGCGCGATGTCGATGCGATCGTTGATGATAAACTTCGCGTTTTCGCCGCACGCGGTTTTAAGGAGCAACGCCTCCTCGTACATATCGCGCGTGATATTCGACTTGTTGCGGTACTGCACGACCGTCACACCGGCGGCCGCGGCCGCGCGCACGTCGGCGAGATTGCCGGCGAGGCTCAGGCCCGCGTCGGTGATGAAATAATAGCCCCTCATTTCGACACCTTCTGCATGGCCTTTACGTCCTTCTCCGAAAGCGAGGCCACACGGTCGAAGAGCATTTCCTTGAAAGTCCCGGGCCCCGTCGCGTCCTTCGCCGCGAGCTCTGCCGCCACCTCGAAACACACCAGCCCCGCTGTCGCGGCGCGCGGAAGGTCCTCCGGGCACGCGCCCGCGAACGTGCCGATCGCCGAAGCCGCCATGCAGCCGGTACCGACCACGCGCGACATGATCTCGTGGCCGTTTTTCACGATATACCGCGCGCCCTTACCCGCGACGATGTCCTCCTTCCCCGTAACCACCACCACGCAGTCGCGCGCGGCGGCGAGCGTTCCGGCTATACCGGCCAGGTCGCCCTCCACGCTGCCCGCGTCGACTCCCCTGGTCTTCACCTGCTCGCCGGCGACGCGGGCGATCTCCGAGGCGTTCCCCTTGATGATGTCGATGCGCGCCGCGTCGAGGAGCGCGGCAACCATCCTGTCCCGAAACGGCGTGGCCCCGGCGCCGCAGACATCGAGCACCACGGGCGCGCCTTTGGCATTGGCCGCGCGCGCGGCAAGCTTCATGCTCTCGATGAAGTCCGTGGTGAGCGTGCCGATGTTGAGCACGAGCGCGGAGGCCATTGAGGCCATGTCGGCGACCTCCTCCGCGGCGTGGGCCATCACCGGCGAGGCCCCGAACGATTTGACCAGCTGGGCGCAGTCGTAGATGGTGACCCAGTTGGTGAGATGATGTACGAGCGGCTGTTTCTCCCTTACAGCCGTTAACAGCGATGCGTTGTCCATCGTTCCTCCTGAAGTGTCCGCACGGCGGTCCTGTTCCGCGCCCCGGAATCGCATCGAACGGAACGATTCCGCCGGGCAAAAACGGATACGCCGCACATCGAGATCTGGATGAGGTGATTGTTGAAACGGGAGAGCTGATTATGCGGTTGGCATCCCTACGCCGGCATTATCCGGATCAGGTTCAACGGGTATAATCTCAGGCTCCGCTGTGGAACCACCCCAACATGATTAATTAACTGAACGACGTTCATTTTGTCAACAAAATTATTTTTTCTTTTAATTAAAACCGAGCATCTCGAATTTCGTCTTTTTTAAATACCCGTCCTGTAGGCGACCACGCGATTGTCGAAAAACGTGGGGATTATGATGAGCTTCTCCCCGGGGATATACTCGAGGTCGGCCGCATTGACGCCCTCCGCGGTCGTATCAACCAGCACCACCGGCCTTTTCCCCCTGGCGATCAATTCGGTCTTCCCCTTCCAGTCACTTACGATAAACGCGCCGTCGCCGCGGCCCTTCAAACCGTCTATGCCGCCCGTGTGCGGAACATCCATAACGACGGTTTTTTTCGTGATATCGATCTTCAGCACGCCCTGGGCGGTACCCGCGTAGAGCGTTCCGTCCTCGAGGAAAAGCCCGTTCGGCCTGGAATGGTCTTCCAGCACCAGCCACGGGTTCACGGCCCCGTCTTTGAGCATATACAGCCTGTTCGCATCCATGTCGCTTATGAACACAGTCCCCTTCCGATCGATCGCGATATCGTTCAGGAAGCGTGCTCCCTCAACGTGATGGCTCTTCAGTATTTTGCCCGAGGCGGTATCGATGGCGTGAATGCGGTCGATGTCGGTAACGTACAGCGTTCCGCCGCTCATGCCCATCCCCTTGGGAGCATTCAGACCCGTCACCCAGTCGGGGTCAATCATCGCGCCATCCTTCGAGACCCTGGCGATAAAGCCCATATTGTTCTTTTCGGTCGGCTTTCCGTTGATGTTTGATACGTAGAGAAGCCCGCTTCCGGCGTCGTACAGTACGGATTCCGGAACCCTGAGCCCGTCGGATACGGACCACACCGGTGTCAGCCTGAGCTCACTTTTGCATTCGAAAAGACCGATCGCAAACGTCGATGCGATCGCGATAATTACCGCCGTAGCTTTCATAATATCACTCCTTTCGATGACATCTTCGCCCGGGTACCGCGGTCGTCGTTATCGTCCCGGCTGTGACGGCAGACCAAGCGAATCGCGGGCGGGGGAGGAGGTGCCGTATATATAGATGAATATACAACCGGATGCCGCTCCCGTCAAGGCCGCGCCGGGCCTCTGCCGCACGGGAACAAATATGTTGACATAATCATCTTTATGGGCAAGTATCCATCCATACCGTAACGCTTCCGGACGGCGTGGGTTCGCCCGTGTGCCCGGAACGGCATTAAACCGCTTATTATGTGAATCGCCGTTTATCCGTTATCGACCCGCCACCCCGGCGAAGATTGGAGGAAAGCATGATTCGTCGAGCCCTGCGCGAATTCATCATCTCCTGTTTTCACGTGACGTCCCTAATAATGCGGCAACGGCCTCACCTTAAAGGGAGCGAGCATCTGAAGAAGATCCCCACCCCGTTTATCATCTCGCCGACGCACGACAGTTATTACGAAATTCCGTCGCTCTCCCGTGTTTATTATTCGCTCAAACCCCGACCAGACTTCATGGTGCTCGCCAAGGAGGACTTTTTGAGCGGCAGATACCTCGCCAGCAACTTCGGGAAGAAAAGCCTCTTATTGAAATGCCTGTTCACCTTTCTCGACAAGACGGCGCTGCCGTTCATCGTATTCAAGATCATGCGGCTCACCACCATACACCGGCCGTTCATAGACACATACGCGAAAAAGCGGGAGCAGATAAGAAGCGAGATCGGTAACCAGATAAACCGGGCCAGGGAGAGTATTTCCAGGGGGCTCTCCACGCTCGTATTCCCAGAGGGGACCACGTGGGGATTCGGAGGCCTCAAGAAAATACGCAGCGCGGTTTACCAGCTCGTGGAGAACACCTTCCAGAGCGCGCAGCAGAAGGTCCACGTCATCCCGATAAACGTGAAGGTCGACCGCCTGGTCAAAGGCGGAAAGGACATCTTCATAAACATCGGAAGCCCGGTCTTCTTCCGCTGCCCGAAGGACGAATTCAACGAACGCCTGGCCGGGCTTCTCCGCCAGCTCCACACCATCACCTTCAGCCAGATAGCGGCGTACTACCTCAGGCGGCTCGCCGAAAGCAACGAGAACGCCATGGGAACCCTCATGATGGCGAGAGAAAGATTCGTCGCGTCGATGGAGCGTATAACGGCCGAGATCGGCGAGATGGTACGGCGGAAGAAGCTCCCCGACATCGACACGGGCCTCATGGAAAGGGAATATCTCCTCAAAAAGGTGAACGGCTTCATCCGGTATTGCCGGAAAAAGCGCTATCTTCTGGACCCCCCTTCAGGCGGGAAGAACGAGGTTTTTATTCTGGACATCGAATCCATCCTGTCCTCATATTCGGACAGGGAGTACCGAACGCGGAATCCCCTCGGATTCCACGCGAACGAGCTTTTATCCCTCGGGGAAGTGAGCATACGCCGCATTTTCGACGCCCATCTCGGCGTTTGAAAGCGGCTGAACCTTCACGCCGCACGACTACCTTGAACGAGGATTTCAAATGAGAAACAGACCCGTGGCCATAATGCTGATCCTTGCCGTAACGACGCTTTCCCTCTTCACCGCGACGGGATGCGGCAGGAGCGATTCCGCCGTCGTCACCATAACGGGTTCCACCACCATGGAGCCGCTGACCGGGTTCCTTGCCCGGACGTATCGCGAAAAGAACCGCGCCGATATCGTCATCACCGCCGGCGGATCCCACAACGGGATCAAAGCCCTGATCGATGGAAGCTGCACCATCGCCGATTCCTCCGCGCGCATTACGGCCTCCGAGCTTGAGCGGGCCAGGGAGCGGGGGATCGTGATCAGGGAGTTCCGGATAGCCAGGGGGATGATCGTCCCCATCGTACACCCGTCCAACCCGGTACGGAACGTCACCATGCGGCAGCTGGGTCGCATCTACGCGGGGACCCTCCGGAACTGGAAAGATCTCGGCGGGACCGGGGCGATCGAAGCGACCGATCGCGACGAATCCTCGGGTACGCACGACGTCTGGCGACGGCTCGTACTGCGCGAAACTCCGCCCGGACCCGGGATAACCGCAGTGGCGTCCAACAGTATGGTGCTGGCGCGCGTCGCAAAAAATCCCGGAGCGATCGGTTACGTCGAATATGCCTTTCTGAACACCGAGGTAAGGGCGCTCCGCGTGGATGGAAACGATCCCGCGATGGCGGCAGAGGGAAAATCGAGTGCATACCCTCTCACACGCGATCTCTACCTTTATACGAGTGACACCTGCTTCAACGGCGAAACCAGGAAATTCATCGTGTTCACCCTCAGCAGGGAGGGGCAGGAGGCCGTGAGAAAAGCCGGTTTTCTTCCGGTTGGAGCCGCCCGCTGAGTATTCCGACGCGGCGCTTCCCGGCCGGAAAAAATGAGAACTTTCACCGGCCCGCTCCTGTCAAAGAGACTATGAAGCAACCACAAAACGCACAGGAGCATGTCATGAAAACACACGTACGGGCGCTTTCAGTCGTTCTGGCCGCGGTCATCGCCTGGAGTCCGGCCGTCCTGACGGCCAAAATGGAAGGCCCCAGGATACAGCTTGCCATACTGCTCGACACCTCGAGCAGTATGGACGGCCTGATCGACCAGGCCAAGTCGCAATTATGGAAGATCGTCAACGAGATGGCGCAGGCGCGCAGAGACGGGAAAGTCCCGCGCCTCGAGGTGTCGCTCTACGAATACGGCAAAAGCAGCATCCCGTCGGGTGAAGGTTATCTGCGAATGGTCGTTCCCTTCACCACCGACCTGGACCGGCTTTCCGAGGAGCTCTTCGCGCTTACGACCAACGGCGGGGACGAGTACTGCGGCAGGGTGATCCAGGCGGCGACGAAGGGCCTGGCCTGGAGCGGGGAAGCGGCCGACCTCAAGGTGATATTCATCGCGGGAAACGAGCCCTTCTCCCAGGGTGAGGTCGACTTCCGCGTCGCGGTGAAAGCGGCGGCGTCGAAGAACATCATCGTCAACACCATCTACTGCGGCGATTACGACGAGGGAGTACGCACCCACTGGCGCGACGGCGCGCTTCTCGCGCAGGGCCGTTACATGCACATCAATCACAACGAGCGCGTCGCCTATATCGCCGCGCCCCAGGACGCGGAGATCAGCCAGCTCGGCAACGAGCTCAACCTGACCTATATTCCCTACGGCATGCGCGGCGAGGAGAAAAAGGAGCGCCAGGCCATGCAGGACAAGAACGCCGCCGCGATGAGCGAGGAGTCGGTGATACAGCGCTCCGTCGCCAAGGCGTCGAAGCTCTATTCTAACGCGGGCTGGGACCTCGTCGACGCGGTACGGGACGGGAAGGTGAAGACGGAGGATTTGAAGAAGGAGGAGCTTCCTCCCCGGATGCAGAAGATGAGCGCGGCCGAGCGCAAGGCCTATGTTGAATCCCAGATGAAGAAACGCGCCGAACTGCAGGCCAGGATCGGCAAGCTCAACCAGGAGCGTCGCGTCTATATCGAAAACGAGACGAAGAAACTCGCCGGTAAAAACACGCTCGACGCGGCGATCATCAAGACCGTCCGCGAGCAGGCTGGCGGGAAGAACTTTCGGTTCGAGTAAACGTTTATCCACACCCGGAGAAGGAGCGGAAACGTTTCCGCTCCTTCTCTCATTTCGCGCGATTTTTCACTTGCCTCGCCCCGACACACTGACTAAGCTCGTCTCTTCGATTGTGCCATGAATACGCATGCCGACAAACACACGATCCTGCACCTTGCGGCCGATACGGGGAGGCTCATCCTCGAGAACGGCGGCGAGACACACCGCGTCGAGGAGACGATGAACGCGCTCTGCCGATCGTTCGGTTATGGGGACAGCGAAAGCTTCGTTACGCCGACCGGCATCTTTCTGAGCGTGTCGGACGACGACGGCCGTACCCGCTCGATCATCCGGCGCATCAAACACCGCTCGATCAATTTAAACAAGGTACTGCTTGCCGGCAGGCTGGCCGAATCCGTGTGCTCGGACAGGCTCTCCCCGGTCGAAATGCGCCGCGAGCTCATCCGGATAGAGAATGAGCCGGGCTATGCCGCGTGGCTTACGGTGCCCGCGGCCGCGCTCACCGCCGGTTTTTTCACGCTGCTCTTCGGCGGCGGTGCCGGTGAATTCGGCGTTGCGCTCTATACCGGCGGGACAATAAAGGCGCTTTCATTGCTGCTATCGTCCATACGGCTCAACGAGTTTTTCATCAACGTCGCCGGCGGAGCGCTGGCGGCGCTCCTCGCCCTCGTGAGCGCCGCGATGATACCGGGCATACAGGCCAATTCTATCATCATCGGCTCGATCATGCTCCTGGTGCCGGGGCTCGCCATAACCAACTCGATCCGCGACACGCTCGCGGGCGACCTCCTTTCGGGTATAGCCCGCGCGATGGAATCGTTTTTAATCGCGGTGGCGATCGCGGCGGGAAGCGGTATCGTCCTCAAGCTCTGGTACCTCCTCGCGGGAGGAATCAGATGATCGGACCGGTAGCGTACGCTTTCATCGCCACCCTCGGATTCTCGATACTCTTCAATATCCGCGGGTTCAACGTTTTGCTCGCCGCGCTGGGAGGAGCGGCCGGCTGGTTCGCGTACCTGTTGTCCGCGTCCCTGTCGGGCGGGCCGATCTTCTCGTTCTTCATCGCCTCGATCGTGGTGGGAGTGTACGCCGAGGTGATGGCCCGGGCCAGAAGGGCGCCGGCCACCACCTTCGCCATCTGCGCGGTCATTCCGCTCGTACCGGGCGGCGGCATGTATTACACGATGTTCGAATCGATCCAGGGCAATACCGCACGCTCGCTCGAGCTGGGCATGGAGACCCTCATCACCGCGGGCGCGATCGCGACCGGGCTGGTGCTGGTGTCATCGGTGGCAAACCTCATCGCCTATCTCTCGACGGGCGGGAGAAGCGACCGCATCTCGCTCTGATCAGAGCCCGTCGATGGCGTTCGCAAGGCGGCCGAGCCCCTCTTCAAGGATCCGCCGCGGGCATGCGAGGTTGACGCGCGCGAAACCCTCGCCCCCGCCGCCGAAAATATGCCCCTCCCCGAGCGCGACCCCGGCCGAATGGCGCAGGAAGTCTTTCAGGGCGCGCGAATCCATCCCGAGCCCGCGGAAATCGAGCCATGCCAGATAGGTGGCCTCGGGCTCGATGAGCGTTATACGCGGCATTTTTCGTGTGATGAATTCCGAGAGAAAACGCAGGTTCCCTTCTATATATTGCAGAAGGGCCTCGAGCCATGGCTCGCCATACGTGTATGCCGCCTCCAGCGCCACCGTGCCGAAGACATTCGCCGAAAAGAAGCCGCACTCCTCCTGCGCGACCGAATAATCGCGACGGAGCTTCGCGTCGGGTATGATGAGGTTCGCCGTCTGGAGACCCGCGAGATTGAAGGTCTTGCTGGGAGCGGTGCAGACCACCGAACGCGCGGCCAGATCCTCCGATAGCGAAGCGAAGGGCACGTGGCGGCGACCGCCGAGCACGAGGTCTGAGTGGATTTCGTCCGAGACCACGATGATGCCGTTCTCCACGCAGATGCGGCCCGTTTCGGCCAGCTCGTCGCGCGTCCAGAGACGCCCCACGGGATTATGCGGACTGCACAGTATGAGCATCTTCACGCGCCTCGAGACAACCTTTTTCCGGAGATCGTCGAGGTCCATCACGTAGCGTCCGCCTTCGAAAAGCAGGCCGTTATTGAGGACGCGCCTGCCGTTGTTTTCCGCCGCGAGCATGAAGGGGTGATAGACCGGCTGCTGAACGATGATCCGGTCCCCCGGGCGCGTAAAGGCGCGCACCAGCGTGTTGAGCGCCGGGACCACACCCGGACAGGGGACCACCCATTCGCGACGCACGTCCCAGCCGTGGCGCCGCCGCATCCATCCCCTAAGCGCGTCGTAATAGCCATCGGTGCATTCCGTGTAACCGTACACGCCGTGCTCCACCCTGCGAAGAAGCGCCCGCACAACCTCGGGCGGCGAGGCGAAATCCATGTCGGCCACCCACAGCGGCACCAGGTCTTTGGCGCCGAAAATCGCCTCCACCATGTCCCATTTCTCGCACCCGGTCCCGCGGCGCTCTATGACGCGGTCGAAATCATATTCACTCATTCCCGGCCTCCACGCACAAATGCATCTCATATCCAACCGCCGGTCTGTTCAAGACTTTTTCCGCCGGTCATTCAAAGAGTTCCCCGCTTTTTGCGGCAGACCATTAATCCGCGGTTGACCTTCCCTTTCTTTTCATGTATGCTGGTATATGACCGTTATGCATAAACCTGACTGAAACGGGATACGCGCGGTTCAATCCGCCGTTACAACGAGGTGCTTCCATGTCCGAGCTCAACATCAAAACGCACGATCGTATCGATCGCCGCCTGTGCGGCAACCCGCTCTCGCTTGAAGAGGGCGTTTGCACGGTGGCGCTTCGCCTCACCGACGAGATGCGCGCCGACGACAGCGGCCTCGTTCACGGCGGTTTCGTTTTCGGGCTTGCCGATTACGCCGCCATGCTCGCGGTGAATCATCCCAATGTGGTACTGGGAAAGGCCGACGTGGCGTTTTTAAAACCGGCGGGCGCCGGAGAGCTCCTTACGGCCACCGCCCGGGTGATGGTATCCGAAGGGAAAAAGCGAACCGTGGCGGTGGAGATCGTCCGCGGCGATGAAAGGGTTTTCACCGGCACGTTCCTGTGCGTTGTGCCCGATCGTCATGTGCTGGGAGGACCCTCATGAAACCCGACGGCGGCGAGCTTATAGCGGCCGTGCTCGCGGCCCGGGGGGCACGGTTTCTCTTTACGCTGTGCGGCGGGCATATCGCCCCCATCCTGGTCGGCGCCCGGCGAGTCGGCATCCGCGTGATCGACGTGCGCGACGAGGCCAATGCCGTCTTCGCCGCGGACGCCATCGGCCGCCTGACGGGCGTCCCGGGTGTGGCCGCCGTCACCGCCGGGCCGGGGGTTGCCAACACCATAACCGCGCTCAAGAACGCAGAGCTCGCGCAGTCCCCGCTCGTGCTGCTCGGCGGCGCCGCCGCCACGGTCCTTCGAAAGCGCGGTTCGCTCCAGGATATCGACCAGGCGGCGCTACTGGCTTCCTGCGTCAAGAAGGTACTGCGCATCAGGCGTAACTGCGATATCGTTCCAATGCTGGAACACGCCTTCGACCTGGCCCTCTCCGGCGTTCCCGGACCCGTCTTCGTCGAATGCCCTATCGATCTCCTCTACGACGAGGCCCTGGTCCGGCGCTGGTACGGCATTAAAAGCGATACGGCGGGCGGCGGGAACTTCCGCACACGCCTGCTTCGCTGGTATCTCGACCGGCATGTTAACCGCATGTTCGCGTGCGAACCCGAAATCATCGCGAATGGACCCGTACCGGCATCCGCCTCGGGCTCGGGCTTCAGGCAGCTCCGCCGGGCGACGCGCCTCCTCTCCCGGGCCGCGCGTCCGGTGATGATCGTGGGAAGCCAGGCGATGCTTCATCCCGGAGGGGAAGCGGTACTCGCGAAAGCCGTGGAATCCATCGGCGTTCCCGTCTATCTCACCGGGATGGCGCGCGGACTCCTGGGGCGAAACCATCCCCTCCTCGTCCGCCATCGGCGACGGGAAGCGCTGGCGGGGGCCGACCTGGTGATCCTCGCCGGCATGCCCTGCGATTTCAGGCTCAATTACGGGCGCGATATCAATACGCATGCGACGCTTATCGGGGTTAATCGAAGCCGGGCCGATCTTTACCTCAACCGCCGCCCCGACCTGGCCGTTCATGCCGATCCCATGCTCTTTCTCACGGCACTCGCGACCGCGCCTCCGGCCGGCAACGCGTCCACCGCGGCGTGGAGGGCGGAGCTTACCGGGCGCGACATCACCCGGGATGAAGAGATCGTGCATATGGCCGCCGCCGGTACAGAAGGAATCAACCCCCTCGAGCTCCTCAAACGGATCGACGGAGCGCTGGGGGATGATGACATCGTCATCGTCGACGGCGGCGATTTCGCGTCGTCGGCCGCGTATACCGTACGCCCGGGACGGCCCCTCTCATGGCTCGACCCGGGCGTCTTCGGAACGCTCGGCGTCGGAGCCGGCTTCGCCATCGGCGCGAAGCTGGCCAGGCCCGACTCCCGCGTCTGGATACTCTACGGCGACGGCGCGGCGGGCTACAGCCTCCAGGAATTCGACAGCTTCGTGCGGCACAACCTGCCGGTAATCGCCGTTGTGGGGAACGACGCGGCCTGGACGCAGATAGCGCGCGACCAGCTTGAATACCTGGAAGACGACACCGGGACCGTCCTCCGGCGCACGGATTACCATATCGTGGCCCAGGGCTTCGGCGGTCGCGGCATCCTCGTTAAAAACGGCGGGGAAATCGACGCGGCCCTCGACGAAGCGAAGCGACTTTACGACCAGGGACATCCGGTCCTGGTCAACGCGCATATCGGCACGACGGATTTCCGCAAGGGCTCGATTTCGATGTGATGCTCCACGCCGGCCAAACCGCGCGCGGGGAAAAATCGGGCTGGACATAATTCACCGACCGGTATCATCTGTCCGGTGTCGTTACACCGATTCAGGAAATACCGTTATGGCGACCGACAAGCCGTACCTCGAACATCGTTTCCTGGGCGTGCGCCCCTTCACCGATTACCTCTCCGAAGCCGGGGTCAGTTACACGATCTTCGACGATCCGGCGATCGAATCGCTGTTCTCGCGGAAGAGCGAGCTCCTCAACCGCGAACGCGACTCGGTCGTGATCGGCGCGTGCACCGACGACGGCCTGGGCGTATATTTCGCCCAGTTCGGCATACGAATAACCGAGAGATTCCTGTCGCACGTGGTCTTCGTCTTCAACCATCACCCCCGCGCCGAGGAGCTCGCCGTGGCGGCCGACGACATGGAGCCGCTTATTTTACAACAGCTCGACGGCGTGGATATCGGCGAAATACTCAAACGCGGAAGCCACTGAAAGCGATGTCGGAAATCGATCCGTTCCCTTGATCTCCAAACGCTATCGTGAATACCCGGGGAGGGAGCGATCTCTCCCTCCTCGCTGGAATCAGCTATTTTAAAAGGCCTTCACCCTTCAACGCGGCCTTCAATTCCTTCTTCAGAATCTTTCCAAGTATGTTTTTCGGCAGCTGCTGCCGGATGCTGACGTACTTCGGCACCTTGTACGAAGCCATATTCGCCCTGCACCAGGAACGGAACTCTTCGGTATCGATCGTTTCCCCCTGTCTTGGGACAAGGCAGGCCATCACCTCCTCGCCATATATCTCGTCCTTTACTCCGACCACCGCCACCTCCAGAACCCGGGGATGGCCGTACATTATCTCCTCGAGTTCCTTTGGATAAATGTTTTCCCCGCCACGGATGATCATCTCCTTCTTCCGGTCAACGATGAAGAGGTAGCCGTCACCGTCCGCATAGGCCATGTCGCCGGTATGCAACCATCCGCCGTGGAGGGTTTTTTCGGTCTCATCGGGTTTGTTGAAATATCCCTTCATCACGTTGCCGCCCCGGATGACGATTTCGCCCACTTCTCCCTGCGACACCTCTTTGTCATCGTCATCGAAGAGCTTTACCTCGCTGTCGGCAAAAGGAATACCTATCGAGCCGATCTTTCTTATACCATCGATGGGATTCGCCGTCGCGCCGGCGGTGGCCTCGGTGAGGCCGTATCCCTCGATGATTATCATGTTGAATTGCTCCTCAAATTTTCGTATGGTTTCGACGGGCATCGGGGCCGCACCGCACACCCCGTAACGCAATGAGCTCACATCGGCCTTTTCGCTTCCGGGCGTATTGAGAAGAATCTGGTATACGGTCGGAACTCCGCTGAAAATACTAACCCGGTACTTCGACACGCAATCCCAGAATTCTCCCGCGGAGAAGCCCTTGCGAAGGACGATCTGGGCCCCGGCGCACATCGGCGCGGTACCGGTAATGACGAGACCGTTCACATGGAACAGCGGCAGGAAACACATTACCACATCGTTGCTACGGATGTTGGCCAGTTTACCCGCCTGCATCGAATTTGTCAGAATGTTACCGTGAGTGAGCAGTACGCCCTTGGGATTCCCTGTGGTTCCCGAGGTGTAAACGATGGTGGAGACATCATTCATGCCGATCTCCACGGTGGGGGGAATCCCCTTCTTATCCGCCATCTCCTCGAATGACAGGAATGTACCGTCTCCTCCACGCTCGATAACATGCTTCAGCGCCGGCGTTTTATCTTTTATCGCCTCCAGGTGTGAGCGAAAAGCCGTATCAACGATCGCCGCGACCGCTCCGGAATCGTTGAAAAGATACTCGATCTCCCTGGTCTGCCACCAGCAGTTTACCGGACCCGCGATGGCTCCAAGCCTTATTACACCGAAATATGCGAAATAATATTCCGGCGAATTTTCCATGAGGAGGCAGACCCTGTCCCCTTTCCCGACCCCCAGCCTTTCGAGGCCGGCCGCGATCGAGGCGCTCTTTTCCTCCATCTCTCGATAACTGATATCGCGATCATAGAATCGGATCACCGGCTTGTCACCCATCGCGCTCGCCTGTTTGACGATCATGTCGCTTATGTTTTTGAATGCGATTTCCATATTTCCTCCCGACCGCTTTATTATGTATTGCCGTTCCACCCGCCGGCATTTCTTATTCAGAGACGCGCAGAACGCAAAAACAAAAACTGGTTGGACGTCTAACCAATTTATATCACATTGTCAAGAATTAAATGCTCCCATCCCGCCCGTACCCGCAGCGTTTATTTTTCAATTGACAGTGGGATGTTTCCGCCGGATAGACATTCACTATACTATCCATTACATCCGCGTGCATGGAGAGAAACCGCGATGAGCAGGACGGAGAGCCCTTCGATAAAAATTTCCGAATCGGTGCTTTCGGTCATGAGCCCGTTCATCGGTAAAAGCCTGGGGTCCATGCCCTTCGAATGCGTCACCCGCTGGCTCGACGCGGTGCTCGTCGAAGTGAACCGGGGGCGCATCGCGCTTGACTACACCGTACGCCCGGAAATGACCAACCCGGCTGGCTATCTCCACGGGGGCATACAGGCGGCCATGCTGGACGACGCCATGGGCACGGTGTGCGCCACCCTGGGCTACGACACGGCGCTTCTGACCGTCAACATGTCGATCGATTATCTGGGTACCGCGCGAAACGGCGATGTGATTAGGGCGACAGCGGCGGTTTTCAGGGAAGGGAAAAGCCTCATTCACGTTACCGGCGAGCTTTCACGCGGGGGAGAGCCGACGGCACGCGCACAGTGCAACGTGCTGGTTTCGGGGAAGAGCGCCGATTACATCGAGGCAATGGCGAGGTAACGGCCATCAGGCCGTCGCGACGAGAACGCTGAAGCGCGTGCCTCCGGACCGGTCGACGGAGAGCTCGGCCTTCATCTGGCGGGCAAGAAGGCGCACCAGCTTCATTCCCAGCCCCTCCGATTTTTCGATGTCGAACGATTCCCCCAGCCCCGCGCCGTCGTCGGCGACCACAAGGCGTATCGCACCGTCCTCCGCGGCGAGCTCTATCCGAACCGAACCCTTCCTGCCGCCGGGAAACGCGTGTTTGACGGCGTTTGTGACAAGTTCGTTAACGATCAGCCCGAACAGCGCCGCGCGCTGGGTTTCGATGACAAAATCTTCACAACGGGCGCTGATGGCTATCCGTTCCCTGTCGTACGCCAGTGTTTCCGACAGCGAGCGCACGATCCTCAGTAGATAGGAATCCAGACGCACGGTGGTAGACTCGCCGGTGGAATGGATCATGTCGTACATGTGCGAAAGAGAGAGTATACGGTTTCGCATGTCGTCGAGCACCTCCCTCGTCTCCCTGGCCGAAGCACGCCCCGCCTCGAGCCCCACCATGCTCGCGATCATGGCGATGCTGTTCTTCACGCGGTGCCGGAGTTCGTGGAGCAGCGTCCTGTTCCCCGCGAGCGCATCTTCGAGGGCACGTTCAGCGCGCTTGCGTTCTGTGATGTCGCGCGAGACGATAAGAATGCGGTACGGTCTGCCGTCCTCATCCCTTATGAAAGACAGACTGTTCCCTATCCAGATGACCGATCCGTTCTTATGGTATTCCTGCAGTTCGAGCGAGCGGGTCCTGCCGCGATCCACGACCGGATCGGATTCGCGCTCCAGTTCCTCCCGCAGTACGTTCGCGGCGACCTCGATGGATTCCGGAGTGAGGATCTGGTCGATCGTCTGAATCATGACCTCCTCGACGGTGAAACCACGCAGGCGTTCTATCGACGGGCTGGCATATATGACGTTTAAGTCGAGGTCCATGATGGTGATGGTATCGGCCACGTTGTTCGCGATGAGCGCGTATCGCTCCTCGCTCTCGCGCAGTGCGTCCTCGGCCTTTTTACGTTCGCTGATGTCGTGCGCCACCACGGTGGCGCCGGTCACCCGACCGTCCCTCCGTATGAATTCAACATTGAGCTGGACCCACCGGGTACTCCCGTCCTTGTTTCTGATACAGAATTCGGGGTTCATGGGCACGCTTTCGCCGCGGTCAATCTTTTCGAGCCTTTCGAGGAAGTGGCGCCGGCTCTCTTCGGTGAGGATATCGATCGTGCTCATCGTCAGAAGTTCTTCCTCGGTATAGCCGGTGTATTCGCATATGAGCGAGTTGACCCGCACGAAACGCCCGGTGATGAAATCGATCTCGTAAATGCCCGCGGGCGCGTGTTTGAATATCTGGCGATACCTGAGCTCGCTTTCACGCAGCTGCTTCTCGGTCTCGACTCGGAACGTTATGTCCCTGATCGCCGCGATATGCACGGGCCGTCCCTGCCATTCGTAATGGGTGGCCGTGATCTCCACCGGGAAGACCTCACCGTTCTTTTTGCGGTGATATCGAATCGGAACCACCACAAGCCCGTCGTTCGTGGCGCGCCGGGTCTGGTCCGGTTCGGCGGAGAGGTCGTAATTGTGCAGAGAGACGAACTCCTCGCCACTGTACCCGTAAAGCCGACAGGCCGCCTCATTGGCCTCCAGCAGGCCGCCGGTCCGGTTATCGATGAGAAAGATGGCGTCCGATTCGAGCTCGAAGAGTCGCCGGTATTTATGCTCGCTTTCGCGCAGGGCGTCATCATCGCGCCTGGCCTCGGTAATGTCGCGGACGAATCCGCCAACACCCCGCTTGCCGCCCAGCATGACCGGGAATTTCCGCGTCTCATACGTTCTGCCATCGACAACCTCATATGAGATGATCAGCCGGTCATCGCGCAACGCCCGCTCGTCGGTCTGACGGCACCCGACCGCCGCGTCGGAGGTCATGAGCTCGTCATCGGTCCTGCCAAGTATGTCGTGCTCGGGCCTGCCGAGAAATTCGATGTATGCCTGGTTGACCATCAGATAGCGCAGGTTTTCGTCCTTTATAAAGGCCAAATCGGAGGTGGCGTCGAGAAAACTCCTCTGGCGATTTTCGGAATCACGCAGACCGGTTTCGGCACGCACGCGCTCCGTGATGTCGATTGCGAGGACCATGACGCCCTCGATTGTTTCGTCTTTGTCCTTCAACGGGTATTTGCTGGTATGCGCCCAGCGCGTTTCACCCTCGGCTCCGGGATATTCCTCGATTATATCCAGCTTCGGCGATCCTGTGCCGATTACTTCCATATTGTCCGCGTGGAACCGCGCGGCATGTGCTTCGGGGAAGAGGTCGAAAACCGTTTTCCCCAGGCACTCTTCGATTGAAAAGCCGACGGCCCGGGCGGCGAACTGGTTCCCCCACAGTATCCCGCCATCGCGGCCGATATACCATACGATGACGGGCAGCGAATTGAAAAACGCCTCGCGTTTTTCCCTCTGGACCTCGAGCTCGCGCTGCGCCAGTATCTGCTCGGTCACGTCGATGCCGATCGTTTGCGATGCGGCCCGGCCTTCCCAGTTGATCCGGGCCCCCGCGACCTGTACATGTATTACGCGCCCGTCCGAGGTGATAAAGCGCTCCAGCGCGAGCGGGGCCGGCTCGCCCGTCTGCATGGTGTACACCACGCGCTCCACGACCTTCTGCCGATCCTCCGGGTGCACCGCCTCGATTGCGTTTCTACCTAAAAATTCCTCCCACGATGCGGCACCGAACAGTTTCGCCGCGGCCTGGTTGCCGTAGCGGACGATGCCGTTCTGATGGATGAGAATGGCCGCGGGCGAGTGCTCCACGAGCGTCCGGTAGCGCTCTTCGCTTTCCTTCAGCTTTGTGTGGGCATCGTGCAGGCGGAAGGCCATGCGGATGGAGGCCAGAAGCACGACGTCGCCGGAGTCTTTAACGACATAGCCGTAGGAGGTGATGGCATCGGTCTTTTCGACCAGTTCCTTTTCGGTGTGACTGGAAAGAAAAACGACCGGGATGTCGCGCTCGGCGAGGATGACGCGCGCCGCGTCGGTCCCGTCCATCTCCTCTCCCAGATCGACGTCCATGAGCACAAGATCTATGGAGGGATCCGATCGTACGGCCGCGACGGCTTCCTCACCGCTTTCGGCCACGATGACGCGGAAACCGTTCGCCTCGAGCATTTCCGACTCGTCGAGCGCTATGAGCGCTTCGTTTTCGACCACCAGTATGGTTTTTCTAGTCTCGCTCTCTCCTATCACATGTTCCTCGTTGTGTATTGCGCTGTCCGCCGGGCAGTGCGGCGCTCCGCGGGCAAGGCACTGTGCACATTCCTGCCGGCTCGTCCCGGTTATAAAAGCGATCCTGATCCTAGTTTTTCATTCAGGCTTTATTATTAAGTATAGTCCCATACGGCTTAAAACGCAAGATCAGTATATCATCATTGTTACGATTTCCAAATTTTATGACATTTTCCGATTATTGTCGGAATCCCGCGGGCCAAGCCGATTCCGGGCATTAGAGAAATCGCACTCATCCATCAGGGTTCATCCGCGTCCTCGCGCAGGGGACGGGCGTTTCAGCGCACCGCGGCATGTTGCCGGTCGCGGTGAATTTTACTGGATTTACACACTCATGGGGTATAGTCTGCAAAAGCGGCACAAGTGTAGAGACCCCGTTCCCCTTTTCCCCGATCGCCGGGCCGGCGGACAATGAATCGTCGCACCGTCAATTCATGAGAAAACGGAGGTATTCAATGCTCGACTTCACCCTCAGCGAAGAGCAGCTTGCCCTGCGAAACAGGGCGCGTAAATTCGCGATCGACGAAGTTTTGCCCGCGGCCTGGCATTACGACGAGAAGGACGAGATCCCGCTGTCGGTTCTGGAAAAGGCCTTCGACGCGGGGCTCATGAACACGGACATACCGGCGAAGTACGGCGGTCCCGGCTACGGTCTCCTGGAGGGGGCCATCCTGACCGAGGAGATTGCGGCGGCCTGCCCCGGGCTGGCAACCTCGATCTTCGACAACTCGCTCGGCTTCGAACCGCTGGTCATATCGGACCGGGAGGCCCTGAAGGAAAAATATTTACCGAAGATCGTGAAGGAAAACAAACGCATCTGCTTCGCCACGTCTGAACCGACCATGGGCTCGGACGTGGCGGGCATGCTCTGCCGCGCGACGGAAGACGGCGATGGCTACCGCCTCAACGGAACCAAGTACTGGATAACCAATGGAGGGATCGCCGACTACATGACCATATTTGCGACGGTTGATCCCGAGAAGAAGCACGCGGGCATCTGCGCATTCGTCGTGGAGAAGGACTGGGACGGCGTGCGCGTGGGGCGTTCCATCCCGAAGATGGGTCAGCGCACCTCGAACACCGTCGGAATCAACCTGAAAAACGTGCGCGTGCCGAAAGAGAACGTTCTTGCCGGTCCCGGCGAGGGCTTCGTGCTGGCAATGAAGACCTTTGCCAGGACGAGGCCGATCATCGGCGCGTTCGCGGTTGGCGCCGCGCGCTCGGCGATGGAGTACGCGCTGGATTACGCAAAGAAGCGGCGCGCGTTCGGCGGCAGGATTTCGAACTACCAGGCGACCCAGTTCAAGCTGGCCGAGATGTTCCAGAAGGTCGAGACCATGCGCCTTCTCGTCTGGAAGGCCGCATGGGAGGCGGACCGGGGCATGGACCCGACGGTGACCGCGTCCATAAGCAAATTCTACGCGACCGAATCGGCCGTGCAGGTGATGAACGACGCGCTGCAGATATTCGGCGGATACGGCTATACCCGCATGTACCCGATAGAGAAGCTTTTGCGCGACACGCGGCTTCTGCCGATCTACGAGGGGACGAGCGAGGTACAGCGAATAATCATCGCCGGCTACCTGCTGGGAAGCTACCAGTCCATAATGCCGCCGCTCGACGAGGTCCCGGTCCTCATCGGCGACGGCGATATTTTCGAGGACGGTAAAGCCTCCGGTACGGCGGCATGGCGCTGCCCCCTGTGCGGTTACGTCCATTACGGCGACGAGGCGCCGGAGGAATGCCCGTACTGTTTCGTCGGCGGCAAAGGGTTCAAGAAGGTGTGGCCGAAATGACGGGTATCATGAGGGCGCGGATTGCCCGAAGGCGCGGATTCGAATCCGCGCCTTCGGGCAATTATTATTTGATTTATCCCGATAATTACAGTATTTTAGTATATTCTTCAAAATACGCATATACAAACGAAACAAGGGGTGAAAGCCATGAAAAACGATATACGGGTTTGCCAGGATGTTGAATGCACAAGGGTTCTTGCCGGGAGCCGCGATTCGCTGGATGCCTTTATGGAGCGACTGGCCTGGATTTAACCGTACAGCCTGCCGGAAGCGCGGATTCGAATCCGCGCTTCCGAGCTAAATAAGTATATACGCCTGCAGATACACGCCCCAGAAGATTTCCAAACGGGATGCATCAACTTGATATTTCGATCCCGCAGTAAGAGTCTCGGGATCTCCGGTGTATTCACCATATGTATTCACATCTCGTTTCAGTTTTACCTTCGCCATTGAATAAGAATAGTAGTAGGTATAATCGATACCACCTTCCACCTTGACGTGCTTGAGGTCATAGCCGAGACACAGATGTCCGCGCCCGGTGGCGGTGAAGTTGAAGGGATATTTGGGTCGCGCGCTGAGGTACCGGTTTTCGAATCGATGGAATCCGAGCACACCCGGCGCATAGAGGTCCATATAGATGTCCGACATCCACTGGTAGTGCATGTTCAGGCCGAACGATGCGCTGTAGATGTGATACCGGGTCTGCATCACCGCCATGTAAGACGAATCGATCCCCGGGTTGTCCGCCTCTTCAAGGCTCAACCTCTGTGGTGCGCTGAAGGTCATGTACCGCGCGCCGATGTCGTAGCTCATTGAAAGCCCCCGGCGACGCTTCTCACCCATGGGAATCGACAGGACCATTTCGTATTCCTTGACGATAGACGACCAGGGAACTTCATCGCCTTCGTTAAGAATCACTCCATCCCCGCGCGCCGGGTAGTAATAAACGGGCTCGATTCCGCTTCCATCATCCGGCTCCATCCCCAGCGATTTCAGCGTCCCCTGAAACTTGCGAAACGCCACGTTCGCCTTGAGCTCATAACCGCCGATCGCGATGCCGGAGAAGAAGCGCATATAGCGCGCGAGCGGGTCCTTCTGTTCCTCGGCCGACTGCTCCTCTGTGATGTTTCCCATGTCGGTGAAGCGGGTGGTGAGATATTCGATACCGGCGTTGATGATCCAGAGATCGGCCTTCACGTAAAATTTCTTCATTTTATACGGCTCGACCTTCTGCTCCACCGCCTTCTGGCCGCCGTATTCGACCAGGCCGCTCAGGTTGTTCCAGTAGTAATAGCCCAGACCGGCGTACGCGGTGATGAAAGGATCGTACGGCAATTCAGCACGCTTCGCCGCCTCCGATTGCGGATCGATTGTATAGTCCTGTGCGTCTGCCGAAAAGCCAAACGCTAACACACCGATAACGACCGCGACAATGATGGCTGACCTCACCTGTTTCCTCCAAAAATCGCATATAATAATTCACAGTGGAAGGCGGGCACCGCTCCGCCCGGGGCCCGCGCCGCTTCCGAAAATGGCTGTATAAATATTTATTATTGTCAAGAACTATTGCGCCACTCAACCGCTGATGCACGAAACACCCATGGAGACGGCATTTACTAACGGGCTTGACATCCGGTACTCCGGCGGTATGCTCTCACACTACATCGTGCGGTGACTACCGGCAGGAGTTCACTCTAATGAAGAGATATCTGGCACTGATACTGCCTTTTACGCTTGCGGCAGGCATCATCATTTTAACGCTTCGCGGTGTATTCTCAGACGAACACCGCTGGCCGACCGGTTTGACCGGCCTGTACGTCGTAATGACCGGCCTATACCTGCTGTGGATGCTCGCCGAAACACGGACGGCCCGGCGCGATGCGCAGGAACGGGAGCACGTGACCGATTCGGGAACGCGCGAATTCTATGCGGTGAGCCACGCTTTCACCATCCTGTCCGCCCTGTGGTTCGAACCGGCTCTGCCCCACGCCGGCTGGCAGCATGCGACGGGACTGCCGGTTTTTATCGCGGGGGTCGTCTTCAGGCTATGGGCAATCCATTCGCTCGGACGGCATTACTCGCACCTCGTACGCCGGCTCGACGGGCACCGCGTTATAGATTCAGGCCCCTACCGCTTCGTGCGTCATCCGGCTTACGCGGGCATGATCGTCGCGCATATCGGCACCACCCTGTATTTTTCGAGCATACCCGCGCTGTGCGTGCTGTTCCTGGCGCTGGTGCCTTCGATCATCCTGAGGATCGGCATCGAGGAAAAGATGCTGTGCGATATTAAAGGTTATGCCGAATACTCAATGAAGCGCAGCCGGCTCGTGCCGGGAGTCTGGTAGAAGGCGCCTCTTCAGCCGCTCACTTCTTTCCCAACATCTCGTCGGCGATGCGTACGTCGTACTCCTCCATCATCCGCTTCATCCAGGCGTCCCTGCCCATAAGCCGTTTCTGCATCCGCAGGCCGCTTTCGATGTCATCCCTGACCCTGTCGAACGGCAGCGCCCGGCGTTCCTTTTTCCCGTTCACCGTAACGGTGGTATAATAACGCGAGTTCTTGAAAAGATCGTACTCCTTGCGGACCTCAGCAGGTGTGACATCAATGTCGCCACTGCTGGCGTGCTCGATATAATCGCCGGCGAGGTATGTCTCGCGCGCGTCCTTTATCCTTTTCAGATACTCGGGATCGCGATCAAGTCCCCTTTTTGCCGCTTCCCTCGACAGAAGCATGTCGCTGAAGTATTCGCTCGTGATTGTCTCCATGGACGCGGAATCTCCCGCGGAGGGTTTTTCATTCATTACCGCCCGCATTTTTGACATTCGCGCAGTGAGGTCTCCGGCGGTGAATTTCATATCGCCGATCGTAAAGATGACCGCGGACGGGTTCGCCGACCGGACCGCCTGTTCATTGAAAACAGCGCCGTTCTTTTCCATGAGCTCATGCACATAGCGGTTTTTCATGCGGGCGTTCAATATCTCTTTCAGGTGCGCCCGCTGTCCTTCGTCGCGAACGATCTTTTCGATGTTCTTCCGGGTGATGTCGGCTTCGTCCTCGACCAGAATCACGCACACGGATTTAAGGTCGGGAAGATAAACCGGCTCCTTCGTGTACTCGCCCTTTTTCAGCGCGAACGCGGCGTTGGCGTAGGCCGGAGGCATCTGCGAACGTATCAGGTAACCGATATCCCCACCCCTGTTCCTGCTGGGATGCATCGAATACTTCTCCACGATGTCCTGGAACTTCGTACCCCTGTCCAGTTCAGCTATGGCCTCCCGCGCCTTCGCCGTTGCGGCGGCCGCGTCCGAGGCCTTCTCGACAGGCATGAGTATCTGCCTGATTTTAAGCGCCTTTTCGGAGTATCCTTTTTCATTCGCAACCTTTTCCATGAGAAAAATACCGAGATAGCGCCTCTCTATATCCGAAATGAGAAACGTGAAACGTTCGCTTTTTTCATGATGTTCGCGTTTGGCCTCGAGCAGGGCTATGTGGTTTATCGTCAGCATCTGAAGCTCCCCGATCATCATGTCACGGTTTTTGGTGGACTCCTCGCCGGCCAGGCCGCGATCCTTGAGCCACTGGATGAACTCACCACGGGTAACGCCGCCGCCTTTGTACGTAACGATAACATCGCTGTCCCATTTGCATGACATCATCGAGACCGCGAGAAGAAACACGAGAGCCATGATCTTTTTCATTTTTCGCCCACCGTAATCTGGATGCAGGATCTGCGCGGTCAACGCTTTCGTCGTGCCCGCCGTTTGAATGACACCACCGCGACGTGCGGGAATGTAGTATGTCGATTACGGCACCGTCAAATCATTTTTCCCTTCCCCCGCGATATTGAATGAACGGCCGCCAACCCGAACCATCCGTGCTTTTCAGGGGCCGATGTTCGCGCGACCGGCAGTGAGCGTTTGCTCATTTTTTTGTGACATAACCGGCAAGATGCTTGACTTTTTTAAATATATGTCAACAGATTACAGGTTGATTGTCTGCCGCACCCTTTTCACACGGTCATGGCAGTCCGGACGCCCAATCAAAATACATAAGGAGGAGGTATGAGGAAGTTTTACAAGCTGCTTGCGATATGCGTTATCCTCGTCTTCGCGAGCACGGTTTACGGCGCCGTATACGTTCCGACGCGGATCAACGGCTCGAAAGGCGATATAGTGCTGTCGCCGAACGGCTCGGGGCCGCTGAGCGGTCTGTTCCAGGTACTCCATTGCTACTGGAGCCATTCCGGGATGCTGGTAAACGACGGATACAACATCCGCCACAACACCATGGATTTCCCCGATTACAACAAGAACTGGATCGGCTGTCCGACCTCACTCAAGTCAGATCCCCTCAGCAACGGAAACCCCGGAATGCTCACGGAGGACATCAATACTACCTACAACTCCACGCATTACTTCACGGCCGCGGGCGGCGTATTACTGAAGCCTACCGCCGCCCTGGAAGCGAGCTATCGCCCATCGCTCAACGCGGTCGCCGACAAGATGGCCTATATGGATGCCTACTATCGTCCCTATTGCTATGTTAATTTTTTCCAGATGGACGACAGTAACGTGAGGGTCAAAGGGCGCGGCGGCGCATGCTCCGGCACCAACTGGTTCGCGAACTACTTCGCCGGCAAGCAGATGAATCTGCCGTCGCACAGCTCGCAGACCATATATGACGCCGCCGTCCAGCTCTACAACGGTGTTTACTCCGCGGCACTCGAGGAGCTCGGATGGTGCGGAAGGCTTTTCTGCGGCAAAAGCTGTGCCGACAAGATGGCCAACCAGGTCGTCAACACCTTCGGTTTCGACAGGGCGACCGATACCAGCGGCTACTGGCGTACCAGGCTCAACGGTCCGGATGGATATGTAACATCGGTCAATCCCTCGCCGGACAATCTGTTGATGACCAATTATCAGAATCCGGTCGGTTATGCCCCCGGGGTTCAGACCGCCAGCTCGTCGTATTACGGCGCGGTTGAAGGCCTGATGTTCATCGACGGCTACTATCAGTAATAGTTTTACCGATTTTTCGACGTGATAGACTGACCGGGACTTCCAACAGGCATGCCCTCTTTCGGATATGCGAAGAGGGCATGCTTTTGCGGTACACGGCCCGACTCAATGTCACCGTATTCGCCGTGACGTAATCATGGCGCTCCGTTATTCGCATATCGATTGACCGAACCGTCGCGAAAGTCCAACGACAACCAGTACGACCTCATGAATGTATTTCATGAATTCCCCCTCCGATCCTGATTCGATCAAAATCTTATATGGTATAATTATTATGTACACTGCGTTAAACGGTGTTAATCAATCGACATGGTGAGCGATTGCTCATATTTTTTGAGACATAAGCCGTATTTACTTGACTTTTTTTATTATATGTAAACATATATGAGCTTTACCCTCTGCCGCGGCTCTTTCGCATGCCTGCGGCAGTCGGGACATCCAACCACATATAAAAGGAGGAGGTATGAGGAAGTTTTACAAGCTGCTCGCGATTTGCATTATCCTCGTGTTCGCGAGCACGGTATACGGTGCCGTCTACGTACCGACAAGGATCAACGGACTCAAGGGTGATATCGTACTGTCGCCGAGCAGTTCAGGCAGTTTTCTGAGCGGCCTTTTCCAGGTTCTCCATTGCTACTGGAGCCATTCCGGGATGCTGGTCAATGACGGATATAATATCCGCCACAACACCATGAATGAACCCGCGTACAACAAGACCTGGATAGGATGCCCGACGACGCTCAAGTCCGATCCGCTGAGCAACGGCGTTCCAGGAATGCTCACGGAAGACATCAATACCACGTACAACTCGACTCACAACTTCACCGCCTCCGGTGGTGTGGTGCTCAAACCCACCGCGGCGCTCGAAGCGTCGTACCGACCGCTGCTGAACGCGGTCGCGAACAAGATGTCCTATATGGACGCCTACTACCGTCCCTACGCCTACGCTTATTTCTGGCAGATGGACGACAGTAACGTGAGGGTGAAGGGACGCGGCGGCCATTGCTCGGGCACCAACTGGTTCGCAAACTATTTCTCCGGAAAACAGATGAATCTTCCGCTCCATAGCTCACAGACCGTGTATGACGCGGCCCTTCAGCTCTACAATGGCGTTTATGCCGCGGTGCTCGAAGAACTCGGATGGTGCGGTAAGCTCTTCTGCGGAACCGGATGCGCCGACAAGATGGCCAACCAGGTCTGCAACACTTTCGGTTTCGACAGGGCCACGGATACAACGAATTACTGGCGCTCCAGGCTCAACGGCCCGACCGGATATGTGACCTCGGTAGCTCCCGCGCCTGACAATCTGCTGATGGCCAATTACACCAATCCTCTGGGCTACAACCCCGGTGCAAACACGGCGGCTACTTCGTATTACGACGCGATCGAGACATTGCAGTTCATCGACGGTTACTATCAGTAAGGCTTTTAAAGACCGTATACCGCAATACCTTGCAAGCATCGGCCTTCCGTTCCTGACGGAAGGCCGTATTTTTGAGGCCGTCATGTATATTTATTTTTTATTTCCATTATAGCATCGTTTACTCATAATGCATCTGGCACCATAAGCATACCGAACCGATTTCCGCCGGTCGGAAATGTATTTTTTTACACTGCTCGGCTTTAACCTACTTGACTTGATTCAGATATCTGTTTACATACAAGCCATGGATTACCCGTCGCCGTTCCTCCTGACGACCGCGGCGGGATACGGGATATACAACAATAAACAAAGGAGGAGATATGAGAAAGTTTTACAGGCTGCTCGCGATTTGCGTTATCCTCGTATTCGCGAGCACGGTATACGGTGCCGTATATGTTCCAACGAGGATAAACGGATCGAAGGGCGATGTCGTGCTCTCTCCGAACGGATCCGGCCCTCTGAGCGGTCTTTTCATAGTTCTCCATTCCTACTGGAGCCATTCGGGAATGCTGGTAAACAACGGGTACAATATCCGTCACAACACCATGGATTTCCCCGCCTACAACAAAACCTGGATAGGCTGCCCGACCTCGCTCAAGTCCGATCCGCTGAGCAACGGCGTTCCCGGCATGCTCACCGAGGACATCAACACCACGTATAACATTACCCACAATTTCACCGCCGGGGGCGGAGTGGTGCTGAAACCCACCGCCGCACTCGAGAGCACGTACAGACCGTTGCTCAATGCGGTCGCCGACAAGATGGCGTACATGGACGCCTATTATCGCCCCTACGGCTACGCGAACTTCTTCCAGATGGATAACAGCAACGTGAGGGTGAAGGGACGCGGCGGCCACTGCTCGGGCACAAACTGGTTCGCCAACTATTTCTCCGGGAAGACGATGAACCTGCCCTCCCACAGCTCCCAGACCGTATACGACGCCGCCGTTCAGCTTTACAACGGTGTACGCGCCGCGGCTCTCGAAGAGCTTGGCTGGTGCGGCAAGCTCTTCTGCGGCACGAGCTGCGCGACCAAGATGGCAAATCAGGTCGTCAACACCTTCGGGTTCGACCGGGCATCCGACACCTCCAACTATTGGACTACCAGGTTGAACGGTCCCACGGGTTATGTGACTTCGGTCGCCCCCGCTCCAGACAATCTGCTGATGGCCAATTATCGCAATCCGGCCGGTTATTACCCCGGGGCCCAGACCGCCAGCTCGTCGTATTACGGTGCGGTTGAGGGGTTGATGTTCATCGACGGTTATTACAAGTAAGGCGCCGGTCGCTTCAGTTTTATGACAAGAAGGCGCACTTCGTAACGGTTCAGCGGCCTTCCATACAAAAAATGGGAGGTCGCTTTTCCTTTTCCCGGGAGATGGTTTCCCCGCTCCGCGGGAGATTTCCCCACATGGAGAGTTCGGCATGGATTTCTTAAAAAAACACAGGTGGACGCTGCTCATCGCGGGATCGGTCGCGCTGATCGGCCTCGTTCTTATACTGCGCGGAGGCGGGGAGAAAGAAAGCGCGCTCGCGGAAAAAGACCCCGCATCGGCGATGAATTTTTACATGAACCTTTTTTCATCATCGGCCGGCCAATCCGACATCGACCCCTCAAAAATTGAGACCTTCGAGGTCGAGCGCAAGGATTTCATTAAAAAAGTCCACCTCGAAAAGGAGACCGTCTGTTCCGGCGACGATTTCGAGGTAAAGGTCGACGCGCGCGACCCCGACGGCCGCGACAAGGACCTCATATTCAAGGTGGCCGAGAAGGTGGGCAACCCCGTTATTCTAAAATACTACGGTGAGGGGACCCAGGACATCGTGGTAACGGTGCGCGACTACAAGCGTATTGACACGAAAACGGTCAGCGTTAACATCGTCAAATGCCCCGACAGGCCGCTCGTGTATCTCAAGGCCGCCCCGCATCCGATGCGCCCCGAGGAAGGGGAGTTCGAGGTGATCAAGCTCGAGGGATTCAGCGGCAAGACCAGATTCTCCTGGGATTTCGGTGACGGCACGACGAAGAAGACCGACACGGGCTACGCCACCCATAACTATTTCGCGCGCGACCAGAAACGCTTCCATTCGACGTTTACCATAAAGGTAACCGTCACCGACGAAAAGAACACGAGCGCGACCGCGCGCGCCACGATCGATTTTCCGAACGTACAGTGGATATCATCACAGATGGGGGCCGCAACCATACCCATGGTCTATAACAGGTTCCCCGTGAAAAAGGACGGAGCCTACACGGTCGACGTCAACATGAAGAATATTCATAATGAATCACTCTCACTCGGCGATGCCGAAGTTGAATACGTCTCCTGCGACGGCGAACGGCCTTCCGAAACCCGCGCCTACGGAGCCGGCGCTCTCCTTTCACAGACCAGTATCGCGAGAAACGCCGTGGCGAACGCCACCCTCACGCTTGCGGGCGGGATGATGCCGAAGTCCACCTGCAACGTGACCATCAAGCTCAAGGGAAGCACCCAGAGCGGTACATCGGTGAACGCGACGATGTATCTCACGATCCCCGTCAGCAACGAAGATCTGAAGTACAAGAAGCACCAGGTTATTGACGATCCCGAGCTCGACCGCAAGGTACAGAAGGCCAAGAAGCTGCTCGGCAAGGACTTCGTGACGGTCGACGAGCTCCGTACGCTGGAAAAAGAAGGGAAGCTGTAACGGTGTCCCGAAAATCGTCCCGGGAACGGGGGCCGCGAACGTCCGACGCAGTGGCCCTCGCTCTCTTTATTCTGTTTTTCCTTTCGGGGTTCACCGGCCTTGTTTACGAGGTCGCGTGGGTGCGCCTGTTCACCGGCGTTTTCGGCAACACCACGTATTCGGTTACGGCGGTATTGTCGGCGTTCATGGCGGGGCTCGCGATCGGAAGCCGTCTTTTTGGCAAGCTTATCGATACACGGAAGCGACAGCTGGTCGTTTACTCAGCGCTCGAGGCCGGTATCGCGCTGTCCGCGATTCTTATTACGCTCGCCGTTCCCCTGCTCGATCCCGTTTATGGTTTCCTTTATAACAGGCTCAATTTTTCCGATGCTCTTCTCACGACGGTACGCTTTATCCTGTCATTCACGCTCGTCATCATCCCCACGCTGCTCATGGGGGGTACGCTACCGGTAATCGCGCGCTTTTTTATCAGGCGGATGGGACAGGTGGGAAGGGGCGCCGGCCTGCTCTACGGCATCAATACCCTCGGCGCGGCGGCGGGCTGTCTAGTTACCGGTTTTTATCTCATCAAATCTTTTGGGGTAAGAGAATCTGTTTTTTTCGCCGCCCTGGTCAATATCATCATCGCCGCCTGCGTTTTCATCGCTGCCCGGATCCTGCCTGCCATGAAACCGGTGGAGACGACCGGAGCCGTACCGAAGCGAAATGGTGGCGGCGACTCTTCCGCCGCCCGAGCACACGTATTCCTGTTGCTCGCGGCGGCCGCCGGCTTCGTCTCGCTCTCGTGCGAGATTCTCTGGACGCGCCTGCTCGTATTCATGCTCAAAACCACGGTGTACGCCTTCTCCATCATGCTGACCACCTTTCTCCTGGGTATTGGACTCGGCAGTCTCATTTTCGCGTTTGTCGAGCGCCGTTTCGTCATAAAAAACCATCTTCGGTTATGGGGACTGCTTCAATGGGGTGTGGCCGTTTCCGTCTTTCTCTCGCTGCTCGCTTTCGGCGCCTTCTCCGGAATGCCGATCGAGGCCTATTCCACCGGCGGGACCTGGACCGGCAACATTCTGAAGGCCAACCTTCTTCCCTCCGTGATGGTGATGGCCATCCCCACCCTGTTGATCGGCATGGCCTTCCCCGCCGCCGTCGCGGTTTTCACCAGGCAGATTTCGCGCGTCGGGGAATCGCTTGGCACTCTGTACGCCGCAAGCACGGCCGGATCGATTGCGGGCTGCATCATCACCGGTTTTTTTCTCGTGTCCCTTGCCGGCACACAGAATTCCATGCTGATCATGATCATCACCAGCTGTTGTATCGCGACGCTTGCCCTGTTTCTTTCGGCAGGGTCCGGCCCCGGAAAGTCCGCCGATCCGGCCTCGTCCTCGCGTTTTTACGGATGGCGGGCGTTTGCGCCATGGCCCGCGGTAATCGCCTCACTTTTCATCATACCCGGCGATTATCTTTTCCGCTACTACAATATGGGTGAGGCGATGCATGACCGCACCTCGGTGATCGACTACGCACACGAGGGCATCGAAGGCATAACCACCGTGCATCATTTCGCGAGCGGGCACCGCGTCATATCCACCGGATCGATCAATGTCGCCGGCACCGCGTACACCCTGCGCACGACACAGAAGCTGCAGGCCCATATCCCGATGCTCCTCCATCCGGCCCCCCGGCTCGTCTGCCAGGTGGGGTTCGGAAGCGGCGAGACGTCGCGCATCGTAACATCATACGACATTGACCGACTCGACGTGGTCGAGATAAGCGCGTCGGTCATTGAAACCTCGGCCCGTTTTTTCAGCGATATAAACGGCGGAGTGATCCGGAATCCCAGGTTTCGGCCGGTGATCATGGACGGCGCGAACTACTTCCGCCTCACGACGGAGCGGTACGACGTCATCATGAACGATTCGATCTGGCCGTATTACGCGGGAAACTCGGGTCTCTACACCAGGGAATATTTCCGCGCGGCGAAACGACGGCTCAATCCCGGCGGCATCATGACCTCGTGGATGCCGGTGGACATGGATATCTCCAGCTTCACCTCGCTCCTCAAGACCTTCCGCGCGGAATTTCCTTACGTGAGCTTCTGGTTCGCCACCAGCCACGACAACCAGCACGCGCTCATCGCCGGCTCGGACGCTCCTTTCGGCTTCCGGCCGGGTGCGTTCATCGAACGTTTCGATCTGTATGCCCGCGGGGACCTGGCGGAGATCGGATACACGTCGCCGGCGGCTTTCATCGACCTTTTCAAGTTCGACCAGGAGGCCATCGACGAGATGGAAAAGCGCGGCAGGCTCCATACGGAAAACGATCCCTACCTGGAATTCGCCGTCTCGCGTACCACCATGCATGACCTGACCAACGCGCTTTCCCTCATCAGGTTGTACCGGAAACCGGCATCGAGGCTCCTGGGGGCCGGTGAAATATCCACAGGATTAAAGCTTGAAATCGACAGGATGGGCCTCGCGACCGCGCACATACTTTCAGCCATGGTAATGAACAGCGCCAGGAACCCCGGTTACAGCCGGCATATTCAAAAAGCCCTTGCGATCGTACCGGATTATCCCGGAATCTCCACACGGAGCGACGGGATCACAATGGCGCCGATGGAGAACAATGCCGCTGAAGGCCCATCTTCGCACGACTCGTTTGTCTCGAACGCTCGAAATCTCCTCCGCGAGGGGGCGTTCCCGCAAATGGTCGCGGTATTGAACGACGCGCTGGCGATCGAACCGAGATCGGGCGAGGCCCTCACCCTGCTCGGCGAGGCGTATCTTAAGATGGGAAAGCTCGACGAGGCATCCAATTACCTCAAAAAGGCCATCGACTCCGGACGGGCGGGCTTCGAGGCACATTATCATCTCGGGTGGATATACCTCAGGAAGGGCGAGCTCAAGCTGGCGGACAAGGAGTTCTCGAAAGGATTACGGAAGAACGAGCGCGCCGCGGAGCTTCATTACGCTCTCGGGATGACGCGGAAATTCCAGTACCGTATCGCCGACGCGAAGCGTAGCCTGGACAGGGCGCTGGAACTGACCCCGTTCGACGGCGAGATTCATTTCGAACTGGGGCTGATCGACGAGGCCGAAGGAAACCGTTTCGCCGCCGATCGTCGCTACCGGCAGGCGCTTCGGCTTGATCCGGCGCACGAGGGCGCGCGACAGGGGCTGGCGCGGCTCAACTAGGTCCGATCAGCATTAATACAACCTGGCGGGTACATCATGATCTCCTACTTTTTACTGAAGTACAATGTCGATCCCGACCTGTTCGTCACACTGACCAATTCAATCTACAACGGTTTCGTTGTCCTGGCCGTCGCGGTCGGGCTCTTTCTTGTCTATCGTAAAATCGCGAACCTCGGGTATGATCCCGGGAGGATACGGGCATTCTTTCTGGTCACCGCCGTAATAACGCTCCCGGCGGGATTCATAAGCTCCCGGGCCGCCAACATATTCTATCATCCAAGCGAGTTCTGGAGCTTTTCCCTGTTCTCGGATATCGTAAGCTCACAGAGCTATCACACTTTTCACGCCAGCCTCCTGCTTCCCACCGTTCTCATAAGCGCGCTCATCTTCGCCATGCGATTCCGCTTCTGGGACATTGCCGACGCGTTTTTTCTGTACATCCCGCTCTCCAACGCCATCGGCAGGGTCGCGTGCTTTCTCGTCGGCTGCTGCTGGGGCGGACCGATCGGGTTCTCGTTTTTCGGCCTTTCGTTCGATTTCTACAACCCCGTGCCCCTGTATGATATAGCGT
>CAZVEG010000029.1:0-33682 GCA_964625625.1 uncultured Leptospirales bacterium
GCGGCGTTCGCTTTCGCGCAGCGCCGTCTCGGCCTGCATCCGCGCGATCGAGGCGCCGGTCTCCCGGCCGATGGCATCGAGTATGTCCCGGTCCTCCGGAGTGAACAGGTGGGACGTTTGGCTCGACAGGTTGAGGGTGCCGATGGCCCGGTCTCCGTAGATAAGGGGGATCGCGGCAATTGCCGCAATGCCGTATTTTTCGGCCCATTCTGGTTTGAACTCGCCGACCCTTTCGATGTACAGCGGATTTTTCTCGACCAGCAGGTGTCCGGCGAGCCGATCGCTCATCGAGTACCGCCGGACCTCGGCGATAAATTCGGGTGGAAGGCCGCGATGGCTGTGCAGCAGAATGTCCCCGGTCTTCTCGTCGAGGAGATATATTCCGCCCGCGTCGAAGCCGATCATCTCCAGGGTCGATTCGAGGATCGAATTGAGGAGCGAGGCGAGGTCCCCGGCCTGGTTGGCCGAGACGATGATCCGGTACAGTATTTCGATTTTTCTGTTGAGTTCTGACATTGAGTTTCGATCTCGCCGACCGGGGTCGAGCCGTCCCGATCCGCCCGTATCAGGTTTTTACTATAGCACAACAATCTTCCGGTCAACGAGCTTTTCGTGTGCTACCCGCGCGTTTTTTCAACCATGAGAAACTGATTGACAAAGATGCCGGCACGTGGAGAAAGCATGGTATGGAGTTCAGGATTCTCGGGCGGGATGCGCTCACGAAGGCACGCAGGGGTGAGCTCATCACCTCCCGGGGCGTCGTGCAGACTCCGGTATTTATGCCGGTGGCGACGCGGGCGGCCATCAGGGCGCTCGGGCTCCGGGACATCGGTGAGATCGGGTTCGATATCATCCTGTCAAACACCTATCATCTCTATATGCGTCCCGGAACCGCCGTGCTGGAAAAGGCTGGCGGACTTCACCGGTTCATGAACTACGAGCGTCCCATCCTGACCGATTCCGGCGGCTTCCAGGTGTTTTCCCTCTCCTCGCTGCGGAAGCTCCACGACCACGGTGTCGAGTTCAGGTCGCACATCGACGGCTCGCGCCATCTGTTCACGCCGCGGACGGTGCTGGACATCCAGCGCGTTATCGGATCCGATATCATGATGGTGCTCGACCACTGCGCCGGGTATCCCGTACCGGTGGATGAGGCACGTTCGGCGGTGGAGCGCACCGTCGACTGGGCGAGAGAATCTTATGGCTACTGGCGCGAAGGATTCGATGCCGAAAAACAGGCGCTCTTCGCTATCGTGCAGGGAGGTGTGTACGCAAACCTGCGCGTGGAGTGCGCCGGGCGTCTGTGCGAAATGGATTTTCCCGGTTTCGCCGTGGGGGGGCTTTCGGTCGGCGAGCCCAAGGAGCTCTACCGGGAGATGACCGCCGTGACGCTCTCCCGGCTGCCCGATGAAAAGCCCCGCTACATGATGGGGGTGGGAAGCCCCCTGGAGATACTTGACGCCATCGAGTGCGGCGTGGATATGTTCGACTGCGTCATGCCCACACGCATCGCGCGAAACGGCACGCTCTATACCTCCGGGGGCAGGCTGAATATCAAAGCCGCCAGGTTCGAGGAGGATCTCTTGCCGCTCGACCCGCTGTGCTCCTGCTATGTCTGCCGTAACTTCAGCCGGGCGTACCTCAGACACATCTATCGGGCGGGCGAGATAGCAGCACTCATCTATAATACGTACCACAACCTGCATTTCATGAAAAATTTCATGGATGAAATACAATCCTCCATCGACTCCGGTGACTTCTCCGCGACCTCGAGGAAATGGCGGTCCGCCTTCAACGGGAGTTAAACAAATATTTTACTTTCCGTCAAAATTATTTCTATTGACAGACGTGCGAAAAACAAATAGCATATAAGGCTGTTCCGGTTCCGGCATCATTAACGGCAATCTCAGGAAGGAGCGAGCGCAAATGGATATAACCAAGCGTACTAAGGGCGAAGTCGTCGTGCTGGACATCGCGGGCGAAATAGACCTGTACAACGCGCCGGAGATAAAGGACATAATCAACAAACTGATCGAAGAGCAGAAATACAACGTCATTATCAATCTTGAAAAGGTTTCCTATATCGATTCCTCCGGCATCGGTGCGCTGATTTCGAGCCTGTCAAACCTGAAAAAATACCAGGGGGGGTTGAAGATCATCAACGTCTATGCCTCGGTGAGGAAGGTTTTCGAACTCACCAAGCTTACCTCTTTTTTCGATATTTTCGATTCCGAAGAGGACGCGCTCGAGTCGTTCAACAGGTAGTTCGCATAACCCGGTCGAGGCCGGGCTTCCGCACGGACCACCGCCCGGGCGGGCGGGTCGGACAAAATAACGCTTGGGGATCACCAATGAACAGATCACGAAAGACGGCTGCCGTCATCGGAATTATTGTAATGGCCGCGCTCGCGCATGGCTGCGGGGAGCCCATACCGGTCCGCGAGATGTCGCTGGCCAGAATGGAGATAACCAGGGCCGAATCCGTCCGGGCCGACAAGTACGCTCCCGCCGAGATGGAAGAGGCGAAGAAGCTCCTCCTGGGGACGCACGAATTCATCAAGGGTGACGATCTGGACAAAGCGAAGCAGGGCGCCCTCGATTCGTTCGCGAAGGCGCGCGAGGCATACGAAAAGTCGCTGCCGCTTCTCGCGAGGGATACCATGGAGATTGCGGAGAAGAGCCTGGGCGAGGCCGATGAGGCGAACGCCGACATGCTCGCGAAAGACGAATACGATCGCGCGCAGTCTTCATTCAAGAGCGCAGGCGAAAACTTCGAAAGCAAAAAATACTACGAATCCTACCGGGCGGCCCTCGAGGCCGACAAGCTGGCGAAGAGCGCGCGGAATTCCGCGCTCGGCAAGCGCGCCGTGCTGAAAGAGGCCGTAAGCGAGGTCGATTCCGTGATAGCCGAGGCGATAAAGTACAATGCGCGCAGGCACTCCCCGGAGAAGCTGAAGATCGCGGAGGATAACAACAGGACGGCCACGGAGGCGCTCGACGGGCTCCAGCTCAAAAAGGGATTCGCGGCGGTCGCGATCGCGAAGACCAGCGCGGACGAAGCGTATCTCGATGCGCTGAAGGGTTCGTCCGCCGACGACCTGGCCGCGGCGGAGGCATCCGTCGCGAGGGCCGGGAAGTCCGAGGGGGCGCGCTTTGCCGGAGACGAGCTCGCGGCGTCCAGGGAATCGCTTGTCCGCGCGAAGGAGGCGCACGCGCAGGGGCGTTATCGCGAGTCGATGGTTCTCTCCGCCGAGGCCGGTCGGCTGGCCGCATCGGTTGAGGGGGCGAAAAAGACCGGCACGATCGCCGGTGGAAAGGACAGGGACGCCGCCGTGGCCGGAGACGGCGAAAAGGAATACAAGACGTATCGGGTGAAATACAATCCCTCGCGCCGCGATTGCCTGTGGCGGATCGCTGAACGCTATTACGGGAATCCGCGCCTGTGGTCGCGCATCTACGAGGCGAACCGGAGCACCATACGCAACCCGCATTTCATCAGGCCCGGGCAGACCCTTAAAATACCGCTGCTGAAACCGGTGAAGGGGGATGTCGGGGCGTCCGGTGAAAAAGTGGTCGAGCAGAGCGCCATCCGTATGGAGGCCGAGCCCGAGGAGAAAACGCCCGAGGACGATCCGGGACTTGAAGAGGCCCCTTCCGACGACGAGCCGGAAGAAGAGGTTCCGTCGGATGTGCCGGGAGAGGACGTTCCGCTCGACGAGCAGATGTAGGTCGTATGTATCGGGTGTGCACGCAATCCCCCGCCACGGCGGGGGATTTTTATGCCTGTAACAAACCAATGCCCGGTAAACCAGATATAATCGTTCCCGGTGATTCGTCTTTTTAAAATGCGTTTGAAATTGCCCGGGTGACATGTATGCAGTAAACGCGCCGCGTCGAACCGGGATGGACTTGCGTGGAGCGTGAGTATGGAATGAAAATTCCCGCCAATTGGAAAATGCGCATGCTCATATTGAAAGTGATATTGATTCCTGGAGAAGGCCGTTCTTCAACCACCGGTGGGGGAATGTACATTTCCACGGCACATTCAACATCGCGATAAGCTGACAGGGGTGAATGGATGGATTACATCGAAATAGAGAAACTCTCGGAACAGGTGAAGGAAGCGGGCGTCTTCGCCGCGCGCATAAGGGAAGAGATCGGAAAGATCATCATCGGGCAGGAGCGGCTGGTGGAGCGGATCATCATCGCGTTCATCTCGGGGGGGCATGTGCTGCTCGAGGGACTGCCGGGCCTGGCCAAAACCCTCACCGTGCGCGCCTTCGCCCGCTGTGTCGACGCGGGTTTCAACCGGATCCAGTTCACCCCGGACCTGCTCCCGGCGGACCTCATCGGCACTCGTATCTACAACCCGAAGGAGCTCGATTTTTTTACGCGCAAAGGGCCCGTCTTCACCAACATCCTCCTCGCCGACGAGGTGAACCGGGCGCCGGCGAAAGTACAGTCGGCCCTCCTGCAGGCGATGGAGGAACGAGCGGTCACCATCGGTGAGGAAACGCACGTTCTCCCCTCGCCCTTCATGGTGCTCGCCACGCAGAATCCCATCGAGCAGGAGGGGACCTATCCGCTCCCCGAGGCCCAGGTTGACCGCTTCTTCATGAAGTGCCTGGTGAGTTATCCGGCGGACGGGGAGGAAAAGGAGCTCCTGCGCCGCTACGGTGAAATCGATCTGTCGAGGGTGGGCGTGGTGACCGACGCGCGCGCCCTTTCCGAGACCGCGACCCTGGTCGGGGGCATTTATATCGACGAACGGCTCATAGACTACATCGTAAACATAGTGCGGGAGACCAGGGATCCGGCCGGTGCCGCGCTGAAGGGGCTTGTGGAGTTCGGGGCAAGTCCCAGGGCCTCGATCGCGCTGATGAAGGCCGCGCGCTGCATGGCGTTCCTGCGGGGACGCGGATATGTGACGCCCGACGACATCAAGGAGGTGGGTGCCGACGTGCTGCGTCACCGCGTGATACCGAGTTACGAGGCCGAAGCGGCCCGCACGACCGCGGATGATATCGTGAAAATCGTCTTCGACTCCGTGGAGGTGCCGTAGATGGAGCCTGCCGAACGGGCGCTTTTTCGAAAGCTCCGGATCAAGGTGCGCAGGAGGGTCGACGCCCTCTTCGCCGGCGAGTACCATTCCGCCTTCCGCGGTTACGGGCTTCTCTTCGACGGCGTGCGCGAGTACCTGTACGGGGACGACGTCCGCAATATCGACTGGAACGTGTCGGCACGGGCGAACCACCTTTACGTAAGGGAATACGTCGAGGAACGCGAGCTTTCCATCGTGCTGGCCGTCGACATGTCGGCCTCGATCGACTACGGAACCTCCCGCAGCAAGCGTGGCCTTCTGATGGACGCGGCCGCGCTGTTGCTGTACCTGGCGCGGGTGAACAACGACAGGGTCTCGGCGCTCTTTTTCACCGACAGGGTGGAGAAATACATTCCGCCGAGAAAGGGGCGCGGCGCGATGTACGCGCTGCACGACGAAATTGCGCGCTTCGAACCGGCCGCCGGAGCGACCGATATCGCCGTTGCCGTCGACTTCCTCCGGAAAGTGCTCAAGAAACGAAGCGTGATCTTCATTCTCTCGGATTTTCTCGACAGTGATTATCTCGCGGGACTTCGACTGCTCGGCAGGAGGCACGACGTGGTCCCGGTTGTCCTTTCCGATCCCTCGGAGCGCGCGGCGCGCTTCCTCGGTCTGGCCGAGTTCGTGGATCTCGAGACGGGACGGACAATCCTCACCGAAACCGCGCCTTCCGGAACTTCCGCGCCGGACTTCCGGGGGTTCGAGACCATCCGCCTGAGCACCGACGGCCCGGTCGAGAAACCGGTGCTCGAATTCCTGCGAAAAAGAAGCCGCGCCCACCGCGCGGCGATTCGCTGAGCGCGATATGCGACGGCTGATCTGTTTCGGACTGGCCATGCTGGCGTGCTTTTGCGGGCCGGCGGGTTTCGCCCGGGAGGCGGACGACTACCCCGTGGTGACGGCCACCGTGCGGCCCGAAAAGGCCACGGTAGGCACGCGGCTGGAATACGTCGTTACGGTCAGCGGTGGGAGGATCGACGGAATCGAGATCGCTCCACCGGAGATGCGCGAGTATATTCCGCCGGACGACGGCGGATCGGAGGCGTCATCCCCGGCGGCAGGCGCGCTCCCGCTCTATGTCATTCAATCGGCCGAGAAAAAAGAACACTCCGCGGGAGGTGGCCCCTCCATCTCGCTGGTGATGAGCGTCGTGTACTACCGGGCGGGCCGGCATCCGCTTCCGACGGTGGAGGTGCGCGGCGAGGACGGTGTCGCCGTCGGTTATCGCGTGCCCGAGGTGTCGATCGAGGCGAGCAACCCGTCCGGTGATTTTCAGGAGATCGAGCCCCCGCTCGACCTCGGCGGCAATTATTACAGGCTGTTGATCGTTCTCGCGGGGCTCGGTGCGCTCGCGGCGGCCGCCTTCCTCGCGCTCCGCCGCCATGAAGGCCGGCGCGGGATTGATACGCCCGCCGTATACGAGGTTCCGGCCATCGATGAATTCCTGGCGCGCATGCAGACCCTTCGCGCGCGGGGACTGATTGAAGAGGGCCGGGGCGAGGAATATGTGGTGGAGGCGTCCCGCTTCTTCCGGATGTACCTCTCGCGTCTCCTCGGTGTCGACGCCATGGAGATGACCGGGCTGGAGCTCGCCGCGGCGCTCGAACGCCATCTCGGCGATGCGGCCTTCGGCCGCCTGCGCGATGATCTCTCACGCGTAACCGGTCTCTGGGACCTCGCGAAATTCGCCGAGTTCGCGCCGTCCGCCGCGGATCTCGGCGAAAACCTCGATCTGGCGATGAACCTCGGCCGGAATATCGCCCGGGAGGAGCGCGGTGCACGGTCCTGACTTCAAAGATCCGCTGTATCTTCTCCTGCTGATACCGTTCGCGGCGACGGTCGCGTGGTATATATACCGGCGCATCGGAGGGCGCCGCGCCGCGATCGCCGTATCATCGGCGATGATCGTTGAACGGCGCGGTTCGATCAGGGTTACGACATACCCGTATCTGCCCGTACTGCGTTTCGCGGCGGTCTTCCTGCTCATCATCGCGCTGGCCCGTCCGGGTACAAGCGTCGATATGACAAGCATAAAGAACCCCGGCATCGACATCATGATCGCGATGGATGTCTCCGATTCCATGATGGGCCAGGATTTCGAGCCCGACAACCGCCTGGAAGTCGCGAAGCGCGTGGTCAGGGATTTCATCGCGCGCAGGACGAGCGACCGCGTCGGCCTGGTCGTATTCTCGGGCGACGCCTATCTGCACTGCCCGTTGACCGTGGATCATAACGTGGTGGGGGAAATCATCGACGAGCTCGACTTCGAAACCGTCGACGAGGAGGGAACCGCCATCGGGGAGGCGATCGCGCTCGCGGCGGCCCGGATGATCGAAAGCGCCACGAAGAGCCGCGTTATCCTCCTTCTGACCGACGGCATGAACAATCGCGGGAGTATCGATCCCGAAACGGCGGCCGCGTTGTGCGCCGAGGCCGGCATCAGGGTATACGCCGTGGGGATCGGCCGGGAGGGGCGCGTCCCCTATCCGGTGGGGAAGGGGATATTCCGCTCGCAGAGGTTTCTTCTGAACCATTTCGACGAAAAGGCGTTGCGCGGCGTGGCCGGGCTTACGGGCGGGAAGTTCTACCGTGCCGAGTCGGGGGGTGTCCTGTGGGAGAACGTCCGGGACATCGACCGGCTCGAAAAGAGCGATATTGAGACAAGGGTTTACCGCGAATTTCATGACGGATTCCAGTATTTTCTCGCGGCGGCGATGATCCTGTTCTTCCTTGAAATCATGCTGCGCTCGGTCTTTTACCGGAAGGTGCCGTGATGGATTTCGCCAACTATCGTTATCTGGTGTACGTTCTGCTCGCGGGGGCGATCGTTACGGCGTTTTACGCGGTATATCTCGTCTGGAAACGCGGGCTGATTCGCTCCCTGGCACCGAATGGCGAAAGGCGCGCGGAGCTGCTCGTCGCCCTGCCGGGAGTTCGCGCGCTCAAAGACGCGCTGATCGTGACGTGCGTGCTGTTGTTCGCGGTGGCCGTGCTGCGGCCCCGGTGGGGAGAGACCGTGCGCGAGGTTCGAAGCGAGGGGGTCGACGTCCTATTCGCGCTCGACGTTTCAAGGAGCATGCTGGCGCGCGACGTGCCTCCGTCGCGGCTGGACCGTGCCCGGGAGGCCGTCCGCCTGATGGCGGGTTCGCCGGGAACCGGCCGGGCGGGAATGATACTGTTCGCGGGCGACGCGTTTCTGCAGTGCCCGCTCACGGAGGATCTCGGCGCCTTCATGATGTTCCTGGATTCGGCCCGCGCCGGTTCGGTGCGCAGGCAGGGGACGGACATCGGCGGGGCGCTCGAGGCCGCCGGAAAGGTCTTCGAGAAAAAACGCATGACCTCGAAGATGCTCGTGCTCATCACCGATGGCGAGGACCACGAGGGCCGGGTGATGGAGGGTGCGCGTCGACTCCGCGATCTCGGCGTTTCGGTACATGCGGTCGGCATCGGAACGATCACCGGAGAGGCGGTACCGGTCGACGAGGGGGCCGACGAATTCCTGCGCGCCGGGGACGGCGCTCCGGTAAGGAGCGGCAAGAATTCCACGCTGCTCGGGCGGATCGCCCGCGAGTCGGGCGGGAAATATGTCGATATAACCGCGGACCTCTCCGGCATCTACCGGCTTATCCGTCTTGCGGGCGATCAGGAAAAGCTGAGCCACGGCAGCCGCATCATAAGGGAGAAGGAGGAGCGTTACCGGCTTTTCGTGCTGGCGCTCATTCTGCTTTTATGCCTCGAGCTTCTGCTTCCGGAGCGGCCGCGCTTCCCGCATCGCGGACGGACGGGCCGCACCCCCCGTTCGAGGGGCGGGGGCGTTTCGGCGCTGCCCGTGCTCGTGCTCGCGGCATGCATGCTTTTCATCTCCTGGATCGATCCGTACCGCGACGAAGTGAGGGAAGGAAACCGGCGGTTTGACGGCGGGGATTACAGCGGGGCGGAGGATCGCTACCGGGTGGCGGAGCGGTACGCGCCGCGGGAGCGGGACAGGGACAGGCTGCGCTTCAATCACGGTGACGCCCGGTATATGCAGGGTGATTATGACGGGGCGCTGGACCACTTCAGGGGGGCTCTTCGCTCGGGGGATCGGGAGACGCAGAAGAAGGCGCTCTTCAACGCGGGCAATGCATATATGAAAAAAGGCGACTTTCGTGCCGCGGCGGGAGCGTATATGGACGCGCTGAAAATAGATCCGGAATACGCTCCGGCGAAGAAAAATCTTGAATATATGCTGCGCATGAGCCGGAAGGAACAGAACAGGCGCAACACCGCCGGAGGCCGTGACGGCGACGAAAAAGCCGGCCGTGGACCGGGGAGCGAGGGGGGCGATGGGCGAGGCGGAGAGCGGAAATCGGACGACGGCATCTCGAAAAAAACCGGCGGCCGGATAAGCGCCGAGCAGGCGCGAAGTCTTCTGGAATCGATGAGGAACAAACCGGTGCGCAGGGAGAGGGGAACGGGTGATGGACGGCGGGAACTCGAAAAGCAGTGGTAGCGCGGGGCCGGGGATGCGTATGTATAGAATCCTTCTGCTGATGGTGTCCATGCTGTTGCTCGCGGCCTCTTCCGCGCCCGGCCTCACCGCCGTGGCCGACATCGAGCCCGCCCGGGCACCGGTGGGGGAAGCGGCCACGCTTTCGATCAGGATCGACGGCACCGGGGCCCCCGAGCCGGTGTCCGTTCCCGAGGTCGAGGGGCTTTCGATCGCGTACAACGGCACCCGGCGGAGCTTCCAGTCGATCAACGGCAGGAGCCGCTCGGAAACGGCGCTTAGCTTCAGCGTGGTCCCTCATCGGAGCGGGAGCTTTACCATTCCTCCCATTACGCTGCGGCGAGGAGAAGAGACTATCCGCTCGAATCCCGTGACGTTTCTCGCGTACGCCGGAGGCGCGCGGACCATGCGTGGCGCCGGCCCGGTCGGAGGACTTGTTCGCGTTTCGAAGGGGAGCGTGGTCGCGGGCGAACCCATCCTGCTGCGCTTCTACCTGGTGCATCCGGGAATCGACCTCGCCCGCTCGCCCGTCTTCGATAAAATGCCCGCCATGAAGGGCTTTCTGCTCAAGCAGGTCGACGAAGCCCTGCCGGAGGAAAGCGTACGGGCCGCCGGCGGCAACTATGTCCGGTCGCACGTGGCGACGTTCGCCGCCGTACCCCTGGAGAGCGGGCGCTTTGCCGTGGGGGGCGGCACGATGAGCGTCACCGTCGCGGAGGCCGATCCCGGTTCCTTCTTCCCCTTCGCGGTGCCGACGACCCGGCGGGTCGATTTCGATACGGTAACGGTGACGGTGAACCCCCTTCCGGTCGCGGGGAAACCCGCCGGGTTTCGCGGCGATGTCGGTACCTTCTCCATCAGGGTGGAATTCCCCGGCGGCGCCGCGGAGACCTTCAGGGAGCGCCGTCTGACGATAAGGATCGCGGGCAGGGGAAACCTCATCTCTCTCGCGCGGCCGGAATTCGTAAAAGTGGACGGGCTTTCGATAATCGGCAGCGACGGCCCCGTACGGATCTCCACGGTCAACGGGGCGATTGAGGGTGAGAGAGAATTCATCTATACGGTCATTCCGGAGAGGCCCGGCCGTTTCGTGCTTCCGGGGCCCGGCCTGTCATACTACAACCCCGCATCGGGGCGTTACGAGACGGCGCGGACCCCTGACATCGTCTTCGAGGCGGCCCCCGGGGCAAAGGAGGGCAAAGGCGAGCGATTCGACGATGCGGAGCAAAGACTGCGGCTGGAATTCGATCCGCTTGCCGCGCTGGGCTTAATCCTGCTCGCGGCCGTGGGTATTGCGGCGGCGGTGTGGTGGAGGCGGCGCGAATCGGTCGTTGCGGAAAAGGAGAGCCAGTCATCGGATGAACGGATCGCACCGGCGCCGGTACGCGTGAAGGACAGACGCGCGGACCTGGCGAACGCGGCACGCAGAAGGGACGGGGATCTGTTCCTGAAAACCGCCGAGCTCATGTTCGAGGAGGCCAGGGGGGCTGCATGGTACGAGGGCGCCGACGAGTCGCTGAAAATGCGCCTCGACGATCTCAGGCGGCGGATCGGCCAGTACCGCTACGCGGGCAGGCCCCTTTCGGACGGCGAGATGGAGGATATGTACCGCCGGCTGAGGGAGCTGTTCCGGTGAGATCGGCCGCTCTTCTCTACGGGTTCGACTGACGCAGTTTAACCGCCTCCCATATCTCGTCCATTTCGGCGAGCGACATGTCCTCGAGCCTGCCGCCCCGCGTCGCGGCCTCCTTCTCGAGCGCCCTGAAGCGGGACATGAATTTGCCCACGGTGCGGTTGAGCGCGTCCTCGGCGTTGATGCCGAGAAAGCGCGCGATGTTGACCATGGTGAAGAGGATGTCCCCCATCTCGTCCTCCATGCGGTCGTTCGCGCCTTCGCCCGGAGCGGACGACAGCGCTTCCTTGAATTCCGCGACCTCTTCATCGAGTTTGGCGATCACGTCCTCCGTTTTCTCCCAGTCGAAACCGACCCGGGAAACCTTCTGTTGAACGCGATATGCCTTCAGGAGTGATGGCAGGTGCGCCGGGACGCCGTCGAGTATCGATTCCCTGTGAGCCTTCTCCTTTTTCTTTATCCGCTCCCAGCGCTCTATGACCTCGTTCGCGCTCGAGGCTTTCTCCCCGCCGAAGACGTGCGGATGGCGGTAGACCAGCTTGTCGACGATTCCCCGCGCCACGTCGTCGATCGTGAACCGCTTTTCCTCGCGCGCGATCTGGGCATGGGCGTATACCTGATAGAGCAGGTCGCCCAGCTCCTCCTTGAGGTTTTCGGGATCTCCGCTGTCAATCGCCTCGTAGACCTCGTACGCCTCCTCTATGAGGTACGGTTTCAGCGTACGCGAGGTCTGCTCACGGTCCCAGGCGCATCCGTTTTCGGCGCGAAGTATTGATGCCAGCTCTTCGAGCGCATAGAGCGGTCTTTTTTCCTTGAATTCCATTGTGTTGCCTCTCGGCAACCACGATGAAGGCGGCGCAACCCTGTTGTCAATAGAAAATGACTGCGGCGCGGGACGGAGAGGATCCACCCCGCGCCGGAGCCGGCTACTCTTTTCGCGTGTTGATGCCGAGCGGCACGTACAGCGGGCAGGTCGAAACGAGGCTCGTCGCGACGAATATTACGGCGATTACACCGAGCACGATCGCGGCGAGCCCGCTGATCTGACCGGTCAGATACAGGATTCCGATGATGACCGCTACCGTTACGCGCAGTACCCTGTCTATCGTTCCCATGTTTTTCTTCATGTCCTTCCTCCGGAATTTGTATATGAAATCTCCACGATCGCGGGTCGCTCCCCTTCGGCGGGATCTGTCCCGTTGAGAAATAATACTGAGCGTGCCGGAAGATGTCAAAAAATTGTTGTGGCCCGCGACGGGAGTATATTCTATTAACGGGTATATCCACGAATTCGCCGGAGGTGGCATGAAGGTAACGGTTGGGTGGAAGGGGCGAACGAGATTCGAGGGCTCGAACGAGAACAACGATACGAAGGTCGTGATGGATACCGCCGACCCCGATCTGGGCGGCGATAACGGCGGCCCCACCCCCAAACAGGTCTTCCTGCAGTCCATTGCCGGATGCACGGGTGTCGATGTGGTGCATATACTCGGGAAAATGCGCGCGACGATGCCGGAACACTTCGCCATCCAGGTATCGGCCGTAGTCGCGGAAACCGATCCGAAGGTCTTCACGTCGATCGAGCTCGTTTATGACGTGCGGGGAGGAACCGAACGGGAAAAACTCGTCAGGGCGGTAAAGCTGTCGCAGGAGACCTACTGCAGCGTTTCGATAATGGTCAGTCGCATGTGCCCGATCGGGTATACGGTGCTGCTTAACGGCGAAACGATCGCCGATGGCCGGGGAGGCGGTTTCAGCCGGCTATCGTGATTATGTAGTCCGAGGACGATTCCTTCACCTCGAGCCGTACGTTCGAGAGCAGGGCCTGTTCCAGTTCGAACTCGAGGCGCGATATCCAGCGCTCGAATTTAATCGATTCAAAATGCCCGCGGTCGATCACCAGGTCGAGGGAGTGGCCGCCCGACTGCAGCTGGTATGAGATCTCTCCACCCGGAAGCTGCATGGTCACTTCGAAGATATCGACCGTTTTGTGGGTGGCCTTTATCTCGACATCGCGCTTCCCGTCGAATGCCTTCGTGATACAGGCTATCGCTTTCATGTAATCGACCGGTGCCATCGAGATCCCCCGTTTTTCGAAAAATTCTTGCATATCATGACCGGATGGCGCAGCATAGCGCAACAAGAAAATGGAAATAGAAAAGATAATCAGGGCGCTTACCGCCAACAGCCGCTTCTTCCACGCCTTCAGCGAGGAAGAGATGATGGATTTCCTCAAGCGCTGTTCCAGCAAATCGCACAGGGACGGCGAGGTCATATTTCGCGAAGACTCGAGCGGGACCGAGCTGTTTATCATCGTCTCCGGCTCGGTCAGGGTGAAGAAAGACGGCAGGATCATCGATGTCGTCCGCTCGGGGGAGTGTTTCGGCGAGATGGGGGCGCTTTCCGGCGAGAACCGTTCGGCGACCATGGAGGCGAACGGGGACGTGGTGCTCCTGGCGATAGACGAAAAGAAGATCGCTACGCTTCCGGTCGAGGCGCAGGCGAAGCTCTTCAAGAACACGCTCATGGTCGTTTCCGAGCGGCTTCGCAAGCGCCTGGAGGAACGGAGCCATGGCTCCTGAATCCCCGGCCCCCGTGGTCGAGGTGCGTGCCCTGGTGAAGGATTTCCCCGAGGTGCGCGCCGTCGATGATGTCAGTTTTGCGATCGGACGAGGGACCTGTTTCGGCCTGCTGGGGCCCAACGGCGCGGGGAAGACGACAACGATCGAGGTGGTGGAGGGTATATTGAGGCCCACCGCGGGAGAAGTGCTCTACAAGGGCGCGCCGCGGACGGCGGGCTTCCGCGAAGAGGTCGGCATACAATTTCAGAATACCGAGCTCCCCCAGTACCTCAGCGTAAGGGAGACGCTCCAGGTCTTTCGCAATCTCTATGATAAAAAAGCGGACCTCGATTATCTCATAGAGATATGCCGTCTCGCCGAAATCATAGACCGCGACAACAGGAAGATCTCGGGCGGTCAGCGCCAGCGGCTCCTTCTGGCCATGGCCCTCGCCAACGACCCCGAACTTGTTTTTCTCGATGAGCCCACCACCGGCCTCGATCCCCAGGCGAGGCGTCACCTGTGGGAGATCGTCGCGAAGATCAAGGCCGAAAACAAGACCATCGTCCTCACCACTCACTACATGGAAGAGGCGCAGATCCTCTGTGATACGATCGCGATAATGGACCACGGCAGGGTTATCGCCATGGGGACGCCTGAGGAACTGCTCGCCATCCATTGCAAAGGGGCCTCCATTCTGCTTCCCGGGAAACGCGAAGCGGGAAGGCTCGAAGGGATATCCTGCAGGTGGTTCCAGGTTGAGGACGGGATCGAGATACAGACGGACTCGCTGAACGCCTGCATTCATGCCCTGGTTGAACAGGGAGTCGACCTGTCGGGAATGAGCGTGCGTTCACAGAACCTCGAGGACCTGTTCCTGAAACTCACCGGTTCGCAGCTTCGCAGTTGAGGAGGACGGTCCATGTGGAAGCGGATCTGGATACTGTTCGTCGCGCGCAACAAGGAGTTCTACCGCGACCGCTCGGCCCTGGGATGGAACCTGCTCTTTCCCTTTCTCATTATTATTGGCTACAGCTTTCTTTTCGGTGGAAACAGCCAGGCGCTCTACAAGGTCGGTGTGGTTGGAGAATCGGACGATGTTACCGGTTCCCCGCCCGCACAGTTCGTCGAATTTAAAAAAACCCGGCATGTCGAGTTTGTGGAATTTCCTTCAGTTGACAGAGGGCTGGAGAAACTCAGGCACCACCGGATAGATCTCCTGGTACAACCCTCCGTCAAACGGTACTGGATGAGTTCGACCTCGCCGAAGAGTTACGTGAGCGAGCGACTTCTCGTCTCGGCGACCGCGGGAGCGCCCGGCGGTTTCGAGCGGCAGAGCGTGGTGGGACGGGAGGTTCCCTACGTCGAATGGCTCTTCCCCGGCATCCTCGGAATGAATATAATGTTCAGTGCGCTCTTCGGGGTGGGGTACACGGTGGTGCGCTACCGGAAAAACGGCGCGCTCAAGCGCATGAGTGTCACCCCGGTTCGCCCCCACGAGTTCCTGACCGCGCAGGTGCTTTCGCGCATGTTCCTCATTCTCGTTACGACGGCGGTGGTGTACGCGGGTTGTGCCGTTCTGTACGGTTTCAGTTGCAGGGGATCGTATGCGACGCTCTTCCTGGTCTTCGCCGTCGGCGGTTTCAGCATGGTCGCGCTGGGGCTCCTGGTCGCCTCGCGCAGTTCGAGCGAGGAGTTCGCCGGCGGCGTGCTGAACCTTCTCAGCTGGCCGATGATGTTCCTTTCGGAGGTCTGGTTTTCCCTTGAAGGCGGGCGTGCCTGGGTACAGAAGCTCGCGAAGGTTTTTCCGCTCACCCACATGATCGACGCCGCGCGACGCGTGATGAACGACGGCGCCGGGCTCGTCGATGTAGGCCCCCAGCTCCTGGCCATGGCCGCGATGTCCGCGCTCTTTCTCCTGGCGGGATCGCTGCTGTTCACCTGGCGCAGGGAGTGATTACAGCCGGTCCTCCCAGTCCACGCCGGCGGTCGCGCGCATGAGTCCGATGAACGCGACGATGCTCGCCACCGTTATGAGGAAACCCGTGTGCTCCGGGAAGAAGAACGCCGTCGAGAATACCCACTGGAATATCCCCGCGCCCGCGAGCACGATGCGAAGCAGCACGCGGTCCTTACCCATCAGAAAGCAGTAATACGCCATTATCCCGGTCGATACGGCGAGCGAGGCGAAAACCGCCGCGACGATGTGCAGGTAGCTGATGAGATACGAGCCGAGCAGGTAGAAGATGAAGAACCCGGTGACGATGAACAGGTGGTTCATGGGATGCAGCTGTATCCGCCGCGCGGCCGTCATAACCGTAAGGAAGCCCAGGAAGAGAAAGATGGCCAGCGGCGCGTAGAAGAAGAGCTTCGAGACGATCTTCCCGTAGTTGCCCGGGATGTCGAACTTCATGGCGATGTTCTGTCCCGTCACCAGGTTTTCGCCCTTCCAGATCACGCGGGTCGTCGCGCCGTCGGCATCCTGCCTGGTGGGGACCATCGCCCCGTCGGGTATGACGGTGTCGGCGAAACCGGTCGAAAGCTCAACGTCGAGCCTGCGTATCTGCATCTGCCGCAGGGCGAGCGCGTAGCTGAACATGGCGGTTCCCTGCGCGCTGTAGGATATGGAGAAGGTGCGCTTCTCTCCGGGATTCATCTCGCTCTGCCAGTCGATGCCGTCGGCGAGGCTGGCGTCGCCGGTGTAGGCGACACCGTCGACGGTCACGGCGATGTCGGTGATGTTGCCCGCTCCCGAAGGGAGCGCGAAGCGGAAATACACCCTCTTGCGCGCGGCGTGCAGGTTCTTGATCTCATACTCGCCGGTGAAGCGCAGCATGTAGCCGGGGAACTTCAACAGGCCCTTTGTGCGGACACTGGGTTCGATCTTCACCACCAGTTTCTGCGATTCGAACCCCATGTCCGTGGAGATGAGCCGTTTGCGGAACTGCATCTGCCCCGAGTTCTTGTCCTCGTACTGCTCCGTGGTGTAGCCCTCGTAGGAGAACTCCGGCGGAGCCTGCTCGACGGCGCCGCCCCAGATTTCGCTTACCGACTTCAGGCTGCGACTGTACGATTCACTGTGCCGGCTGTCGATGCGCAGTCCGATGGCGACCGCCACCACGCTGAAAACCAGCCCGATCCCGCCGACGAGGGCGTAGCGCAGGATCTTTTTGACAAGGTCGGGCCGCACCTGGTAAACGCGCACCGATACGATGATGAACGCGCCGACGATGATACACATTCCGAGAAAGACAAGACCCCCCGCAGTCATGGCACCCCTCCGCGAATCGTGGTATGATCCGGTCGACGTATACAGCATATCGTCCGGCCGGTCAAGGCAAATGCCGGCCCGTACGCCCCATCCCCGTCGGACGGACCGAAAACTCCGGTTAGCGAATATTTTCTGTTGACACGACGCGGAACATCCCGTGAAGCTATGCGCGTGGAGGCCCGTCCCCGGCCGACTTTCCGCAATATCTACCCCGTGTGAGGTTCGCAATGGCAATTTCATCTTCCAGATACAGATATCTTAAAGAAAGCGATCCCGATGTGGCGGCGGTACTCGATCGCGAGAACGCCCGCCAGGAGGATTCGCTCATTCTCATCGCCTCGGAGAATTACACGTCCCAGGCCGTTCTCGAAGCCTCGGCCTGCGTGATGACCAACAAGTATGCCGAGGGCTACCCCGGAAAACGCTATTACAACGGATGCTCTTTCGTCGACGAGGTGGAAGTTCTCGCCATCGAGCGCATCAGGAAGCTCTTCAAGGCGGACGTCGCCAACGTCCAGCCGCACAGCGGCACCCAGGCGAACATGGCGGTGCTGATGTCGGTGCTCTCGCCCGGCGACACTTTCATGGGCATGAACCTGGCCCACGGCGGGCACCTCTCACACGGCTCGCCAGTGAACTTCTCGGGTCTGTATTACCGCGTGGTCTCCTACGGGGTGAAGCAGGATACCGGCCGGATCGATTACGACGCGGCGGCCGCGACCGCGAAGGAGTTCAGGCCGAAGGTCATCATCACCGGCGCCTCCGCCTATCCGCGCCTGATCGACTTCGCCAGATTCAGGGAGATTGCCGACTCGATAGGCGCGCTCCTGGTGGCCGACATCGCGCACATCGCGGGGCTCGTCGCCACGGGCGACCATCCCTCCCCGGTCGGCATCGCCGATTACGTGACCATGACCACGCACAAGACCCTCAGGGGCCCGCGCGGCGGCGTTATCCTGGCGAAGAAGGATCACGAGGCCGTGATGAACAAGTACATCTTTCCCGGCATCCAGGGCGGGCCGCTCATGAACACCGTCGCCGCGAAGGCGGTCGCCTTCGGCGAGGCGCTGGAGCCCTCTTTCGGTGCTTACTCGAAGCAGGTCATCAAAAACGCGAACGTGCTCGCCGAAACGCTTCTCTCTCGCGGGCTCGAGCTTCTTTCGGGCGGCACGGACAACCACCTGATGCTGGTGGACCTCCGGAACAGGAATCTCACCGGTCGCGACGTAGCCAACCGCCTGGACTCGGCGGGCATCACCTGCAATAAGAACGGCGTGCCCTTCGATGACAAGTCACCGATGGTGACCAGCGGCATACGCCTTGGCAGCCCGGCGCTCACCACGCGCGGTTTCGGGGAGGATGAATTCAAACGCGTCGGCACGCTCATCTGCGACATCATCGACAACATGGCCGACGACGCCGTTCTCGCGCGCGTCAGGGCCTCCGTCGCGGAGCTCTGCAAATCGTTTCCCGTCGATTTTCTACGCCTTCCCTTTCGCGAGGCGCGGTGACGAACGGGCAATAAATGCTTGACGATGCACCGTTTTGGGCGTTTATTATGGGTATTGAACTGATGCCGCGCTTTGCCGTGTAAACAGTTGTATTACCGAGTAATACGGGATGTTCACGCCCGCGGCGTGGACATCCCGATAATCCATAGATTCGCAACCAGTCTATTCAAATAATACGGGAGGAACTTATGAGACGCATTATTACGCTGCTCGCCGTCGTCGCCTTCGTGTTCGCCACGACCGGATGCAAGAAAGACAAGAACGTGACCGTTGAGCGGACCGGGCTCGTGAATTTCATCGGCGGCGACGTCCTTCTCATCGGCAAGGACGGCAAAGAGGCCAGGGCCGCCGTCGGCAACGAAGTGAAGCAGGGTATGAAGATAAAGACCGTCGGGAAGAAATCCTTCGCCGATATCTATTTCGGTGAAAACGCCGTCAAGGTCCTCGGCGACACGGTCGTCGAGGTGCAGGTGCTGGTTACGAACGTGGGCACCAACGGTGAAGAATCGACCTTCTACGTCGAGAAGGGACAGTTCTTCTCCAAGGTGGGCCAGAAGCTGGCAAAGGACGACAAGTACATGGTGAAGAGCCCGACCACGACGGCCGGTGTGCGCGGCACCGATTTCCTCATCAGCGAGGAAGAGGGCAAGGCCAACGTGGCCGTTCTCGACGGCAGCGTCGAGGTGCTCAACAACTCGCTCGCGGGCAAAGAGCCCGTCGTGGTCAACGACAGGGAAGAGGTCGACGTGCTCGCCGGTCAGGACATGGTGAAGAAACAGCTTTCCGAGGATCGCATGAGGGCGCTCGCCATCCTCCTCGAGATAAAGGCCATGCGTGAGGAGATCTGGAACAAGATGCGCGAGCAGCGCGAGGAAATCCGCAAGGCGGTCGAGGATCAGCGTCAGGTGAACAAGGAAATGCTGGAGAAACAGCGCGAGGGCGACAAGGCGCTGGTCGAGGATCAGAAACGGCGCGACCAGGAGATGATCGGAAACATCAAGGACGAAACGAAGGCCATGGGCGAGGCGGCGAAGGGCCTGGCGAAGGACCAGATGGCGGACGCGAAGAACGTGGACAAGGACGCCTCGAAGGACGAGGCCATCCGCCAGAAGGAAGCCATGAAGCCGACCATCGAGAAGATGAAGATCGACAAGGACCAGTTCAAAACAAAATAGCGGTCCCGTTCGGTGATGCGAGACAAGTGGCGGCATGGGACACCGTGCCGCCATTGTTGTGTCGGGGGCCAGGGACGGCGCATTCCCCGCCCGCTCCCCGACAAATTCTGTTGACCGGGTGCGCGGCGGGTGAATGATGGATTTCCGGGCGCCGGAGGAAAAGAGATGAACATACTGGCCGAAATCATGGACCTGATCGTATACCTCTGGCAGAAGCTCAGGGATCTTCTGCTCTACCTGGTCGACCTGCTTTACCGGTCCGTGGACGTGGCGATCGGGCGGTTCCGCGACGTCGGTATCGCGGAAAAGCTGGTCGTCCTCAACACCGTTCCCGCGTTTTTCGCGATAGTGATGTCGGTCGCCCAGTACTACATCTTCGAAACCTGGTTCTACATCAACAATCCGCTCGCGGTGTATCTTATCGCGATCGTCGCCGGAATGCTCGCATCCGTTTTTTTCGAGGGTCCCGTCAAGTTTCTCGCGCGGCTGCTGCTCAACGCATACTACCTGGCGTGGGTGGTGTACCTGCCCCTGGCGGGGGAGCTCACGAAGGCCGATCCACATACGCTGCGTTTCGGGTACTATCTCAACATAGTCGTGCCGGTGGTATACATGGGGGCGTCGCTGGTCACCTTTTTCTTCGACGAGCGGTGAAGCCGGGGGGTGGATTCAGTTTTCCGCCGTGCCGGGAGAGGGCAGCGGGAGCACGCGGATCCCTTCCTCCTGCAGCTCCCTGATCTCTTCCCGGGTCGACTGCCCGTAGATGTTGCGCTCTTCCTCGAAACCGTAATAAATGGCCCGTGCCGTTTCGGCGAAGTCGGTTCCGACGTTGTCGAAATTTTCCTTAACGTAGCTTTCCATCTGTCGCATCAGCTCGAAAAGGTTCGGTGACTTGCGATCGATGGTCGTGGCGATCGACGGGCGTGCCTGGATCGAGCAGCCGCTGAAAAGGCGCCTGATGTCGCCGTTTTCGCAGAGCGGGCAGCTCAGCATGCCCCTGGCCATCTGGTCGGCGAAAGATTCGTAATCCCTGAAAATCCCCTCGAAACGGTGTTCGTTGCCGCACTCAAGGTCGAATGAGATCATCTTCGGGTACCCCGGTGACTTTTTTAAGGCCTTATATAATAATACCACGGCGGGACGGGCCGGGCAAGTTTCCGTTGCCGGTTTACGGCGGCTCCACCCGGCGTCACGAGAGCTTGGAGAGGTTTTTCCCCAGCATTTCCAGCATGGTGGCCAGTTCGTCCCGTTTGGCGACTTCTTTATCGATGACCTCACGGGGCGCCCGCGAGGTAAACGACTCGTTTCCGAGCTTGGCCTCGGTCTTCGCGAGGTCGCCCTGTATCCTCGCGATCTCCTTCTCGAGGCGCGCGCGTTCCCTGTCCATGTCGATGAGTCCCTTCAGCGGTACGAAGAGCTCGCCGCCGGCGAACACGGCCGAGGCGTCCGTCCTGGCCGGGCTATAGGCGCCGTCGACCGATATCTTTTCGACCCTGGCGTTCGTGCGAATGTGGACCGACTCGCTTTCGATGAGCCTGCCGAGCATCGGGTCCGAGGTCCTGACGATGACGTCCGCTTTCCTGTCGGGCGGGATGTTCATCTCGCCGCGAACGTTGCGTATCTTGTATACGATCTCCTTGAAGAGCTCGGTCTCCTCCGCCTCCCGGGGAAACGAGAAACCGCCGTCGATCGCCGGCCATTGTGCCATGATGAGCCGGCCGTCGCCTTCGCCCTTGATCCGGTCCCAGATTTCCTCGGTGATGAAGGGCATGAATGGATGCATGAGCACCATGCATGTTTTCAAGACATGGTACAGCACCTGCCTGGCCGCGTCGGAGGACGAGCGGCCTTCCTCACCGGTCGCGTAGACGCGGGGCTTGGTGAGCTCCAGGTACCAGTCGCAGAACTCGTGCCACCAGAATTCATAGATCGCCTGCGCGGCCTCGTTGAAGCGGTATTCCTCGAGCGCCCTGCCCACGTCGGCGACGGCCTGGTTGAGCCGGTGCAGGATCCAGCGGTCGAAGCGTTCGAGCTCTTCGGCGCGGATTTGCCGCCGAACGAAATCATCGCCCAGGTTCATCAGAATGAAGCGTGTGGCGTTCCATATCTTGTTGCAGAAGGCGCTGTAGCCCTCTATGCGTTTTTCCGAGAGGATGACGTCGCGCCCCTGGGCCGCGAATATCGCCAGCGTGAAACGGAACGCGTCGGTGCCGTACCTGTCCATGATGATGAGCGGGTCGATCACGTTGCCGCGCGATTTGCTCATCTTGTGCCCGTGCTCGTCGCGCACCAGGGCGTGGATGTAGACGTCGCGGAAAGGGACGTCCTTCATGAATTTGAGGCCCATCATGATCATCCGCGCCACCCAGAAAAATATGATGTCGAAGCCGGTGACGAGAACGCTTGTCGGGTAGTACTTCTCGAGCGCCGCCGTGGATTCGGGCCAGCCCAGCGTGGAGAAGGGCCACAGTGCGGACGAGAACCAGGTGTCGAGCACGTCCTCATCCTGCCTGAGGGCGGTCGAACCGCATTTTTCGCAGGAGGTCGGATCGTCCATCGCGACGATGACGTGCTCGCACGCCTCGCAGTAGAAGGCGGGTATGCGGTGTCCCCACCAGAGCTGGCGCGATATGCACCAGTCGCGCACATTGTACATCCACTCGAAATAGGTTTTTTCCCAGGTCGTCGGGACGAAGCGGATGCGCCCGTCCTTCACGGCCAGGATGCCCTCATCGGCAAGCGGCTTGATTTTAACGAACCACTGTCTTGACAGATAGGGTTCGATGACGGTGTTGCAGCGGTAGCAATGACCGACCGAGTGGTCGTGGTCCTCTATCTTTTCGAGGAGCCCCTGTGCTTCCAGGTCGGCGAGCACCTTCTCGCGTGCCTCGAAGCGGGAAAGGCCCCTGTAGGCGCCGCCGTTTTCGTTGATGTAGCCGCGCGGATCGAGGATGTTGATCTCCTCGAGATCGTGGCGTTTGCCCATCTCGAAGTCGTTGGGATCGTGCCCCGGCGTCACCTTGACGAGGCCCGTGCCGAAGTTCCTGTCGACATAGGCGTCGGCGAATACGGGAATCTTGCGGTTCATGAGCGGCAGTATGACGTATTTGCCGACGAGCCCGGTATAGCGCTCGTCCTCCGGGTTCACGGCGACGCCGGTGTCTCCCAGCATGGTTTCGGGACGGGTGGTCGCCACGACGATGAAGCCCTCATCGCCGTCGATCGGATATTTTATATGATAGAGCTTGCCCTTGAGGTCCCGGTATTCGGTCTCGATGTCCGAGAGCGCGGTTTCGCAGCGCGGGCACCAGTTGATGATGCGGTAACCGCGGTAGATGAGGCCGTCATCGTACAGGCTGACGAATACCTTCCGCACCGCGCGTGAAAGCCCGTCGTCGAGCGTGAAGCGCTCGCGCGGCCAGTCGAGCGAGCAGCCCAGTCGCTTGAGCTGTCCCTTGATCTGCCCGCCGTAGTGTTCCTTCCAGTCCCACACGCGCTCGACGAAGGACTCGCGCCCGAGATCGTTTTTGGTCTTTCCTTCTTCCCGCAGCAGGCGCTCGACGACGTTCTGCGTCGCGATGCCCGCATGGTCCATGCCCGGCATCCACAGCACGGACTTTCCCTTCATCCGCTGCCACCGCGAGAGGATATCCTGAAGAGTGTTGTTGAGCGCGTGCCCCATGTGCAGGCTGCCCGTCACGTTGGGCGGTGGTATGACGATGGAGTACGGCTCTCTGCCGTCGTCCTCCAGGGCGTGGAAGTGCCCTTCCTCCTCCCATACCCGGTACCATCGGTCTTCAACTTCCTTGGGGTTATACGATGAGGGGAGTTCCATGGCTCGGTCCTGTATGCGTGATGGTGCGCGAATGCCTTCCGGTATTTCCCGCCCGTTCGATCGTTTTCGTATGATCGCTCCCGGTGGCGGAAATTTCCGGAATGTGCGGAAAAACCTCTTTAAACTGGTTGAAGCAGAGCGCTTTTCGACGGTATCGGCACAAGGGATTATGCCTATGGACCGAGACGGAGTGTCAATATATTTTTAGCGGGGAGGCTTCGGTTCCTTGCGGTTCTTCTTGAAAAAATCATCGAAGAGGGCCCTGTCTATCTGTATGAGGCGTGAGCGGATCTCGCTCAGGCTCTCGAAATTGTACTGCTGGAACTCGAAATAATCGAGCATCCAGAGGTACTTGTTGATGAGCCTGGGGGCGATGTTGGAGTTCTCGATGCGCTCCCTGCTCAGCGTCTGGTAGCTCTTTTCGAGGCTGTATATCTCCCGGCGTATCCCTTCCACCTGCTGCATGTTCAACTGACGCTTGACGAAGAAGATGTCCTCGATAAAACCGATGACGGGAATCCATTCGCGCGCATCGGTCGCCGACGGCTTTTTCTCCGCGACGGCGACCAGAATCTCCTGTATCGGCTTGGCCTTGAGGTGCCCCATCTCGATCTCCGCGGGATTGATCGTGAACGCCTCGCGGAAGAGCAGCAGGGACTTCGGGATCTCGTTCGTATGGTAATACGCCTCGGCGAGAAGGGAAAGCAGCCGGGCGCTGGAGCGGTAGGAGCTTCGTGCATACTCGAGCGTTTCCACCGTCTGGCGGTATTCGCCGAGGGTTATGAAACACAGTCCCAGGTTCAGCAGCAGCTCGAAGTTGTCCGCCGTGCTCTCCTGGCTCTGGAAGGCGAGCTTGTAGTTCTCGGACGCGGTGAAAAAGATGTAACGCATCGCCGACTTGTAGGCGCTGGAGCTCTGTAAATTCTTCTCCTGCGAATAGGCCCTGAATATCTCCCACTGAGTCATCAGGAAGTCGGCCGTCTGTTTACCGCGGTCAAGCCGCGCGATTTCGCGCTGGCGATTGTTCCAGAATTTCGCCGTTCGGTAGCCCTCCACAAGCCCCGGGTACTCGGGATTGACCGAAAGAAGCTCGTCGATCTTTTTAACCGCGCCTGAAAAATCCCCCTCCTCTATGAGCTGGTACGCGGCGTTGACGCCGACCAGAAGGGGGTCGTCGGAAAATGTAAGCTGTCCGTCGCGGTCCATCACCTATAACTCTATTCTCGTAGTCCGGTCCGCCAGGGATCCGTGCCGTGTGAACACGATTATCTGCCGCGTCCCGGCCGCTTCGGCGAGCAGCCGTTCGAGATTCTCCCCCCGCCTGTCGTCCATGAAGATGAAGGGATCGTCGACGATCAGCGGAGGAGCGCTTCCGGACTCAAGGATAAAATCGGACAGAGCTATTTTTACGGCAAGCAGTAAAAGATGGGCGATCGCCGGGTTGATATCGTCGATCCTGCCGCCCGCCCTGATAAAGCGGATTATCGCCTCATCGTCTATTTCGGTTATATGGCGATTGTCTGTAATGGAGTTGAATTTTTCCCTGGCCGCGCGGGCCAGCCTGGCGATCTGCCTGATCTCCCTCCGGTCGATAACCTCTTCGAATATTGCGCCGATCAGATCTATCGTCTTTTTGCGCGCCTCCAGCACCCTGTAGCCGGCCTCGGCCGTCGCCCGCGCCTCCCCCAGCTTTTTAAGCTCGTCTTCGAACCCCTCCGCCGTGTCCGCCTCGCCGGCAAGCTGCTCGAGTATTTTTTGTTCGGCCTGCCGTTCGTCCTCAAGTCTGGCTATTTCCCTTCCGATGTCCTCTCTGGCGGAACGAAGCCGGGTCTCGTCGATTTCCCGCGAGCCGTAGCGCGCGAGCCTCGACAGGTCGGCGAGTATCTCTTCACGCTGGGTGTCCGCGGCGCGTGAGAGCTCCAGACGCTCATCCTGCAGGGTGCTCAGATAGTCGGGGCTTTTGAGCCCCTCGCGGAGCCTGAAGAGCTCGAGGAGACCGTCGGCGTATTCCCCGTATTCCTCGAAGTACTGGAGCAGAAAACCGTACACGGCCTCGAGCTTGTAGTCCGACAGTTCTATCTCGTTCTCTTTCAATATCTCCTGGAGCCTGTCTTCTATCCTGGCCTTCGTTTCAAGGAGGGCCGAAAGCTCGCGCGGTTTTCGGGGTACGACGAGGGGCAGGTAGAGTACGGCCGCCATGAGCGCAATCAGTCCGAGAAGTCCGGCGAGCAGGTACATCCTCATCCTGGGCGGGATCGCAAGCAGACCCCCGCTCACAAGGAAGTAAATGAGCGCAACGCCGCTGGAGCCGGTAAGCGCGAGGATGCCCGTGGCCTTTTGAAAGCGGGCCTTTCTCGCCGAAGTGAAATTGTCGAGCGCCACGTGTATGTCCCGGATCTCGCGGTAGGTTTCCTGGAGGCGCTTGAGATTCTGTTTCTTCTGGTCGGTGAAGTCCCTGAACTGGGGGAACCTGCTCTCAATGGAGGCCTCGCGGGAGGCTATCGTTTTTATCAGTTCGTCGGATTCCCGCAATTCGGCGGCGATGTCCTCGGTCCTTCTCTCGACCGAGCGCAGGTTGTCCACCATCATGATGAGTTTTTCCGCGAGCATGTGCTCGACCCTGAGCGCCGCGATCCGGTTGTCCATCCTGGCGATCTCGTTCTCAACCTGTCGTCGCTCGCGGAGTATCTTGTCCCCCCGCGATTGCTGGATGTCTATTATGCGCGTCTTCTTTTCGATCTCCTTGAGAGCGGCCTCGGCGCGGAGGAATTCATCGAGAAGCCGGTCTCCGGCACCGCGTTCCGCGGCATTACCAAAGGCCATGCGGTACAGGCCGAAGAAACCGGAAGCATCCTGAAGGAGCATGAAGCGCACGATATCGTAGGCGAGCGGTGGTGCTTCCGATGTGTCGGTGGGAGACGCTATGAACGAAACGGTGCTGAACGCATCGGCGTTCAGCGAGTCGTACATGCCGCGGAGAGCGGGATCGTTAACCGTGGACGCCAGCCGGTCGAAAAGCGAATCTCGCACGGATTCGGGCGACGTTGAGGGGTCGCCCCTGAACAGCTCGGTTTCGGGCTTTCCGTTGCCGCCCAGTATGGAGAGAAGTCTGTCGCCGTTGCGTATAAACGAATAATCGAGTGATGTTGCCAGGTGCACCTCGAGATAGAGGTTCTCCCATGTGCCCTTTTTCAGCAGGTTTATCGGGTAGGCGCTTCCCCATACGAGTTCGATAATGGCGCGCGCGAGTACGCTCTTGCCGGAACCGTTTCGTCCGTACACGATCGTCAGTCCCTCGTTGAACTCGAGGGTTCGGTTGTTGAAGAGCCCGGGCATCGAGGCGACACATCGTTTTATGCGCAATGCCAGTCCTCCGGCTTCCATGAGCCCGGCTTCGCCGTCATCCTGAATATCATGGTGGCGAGCATCTGACGGTCGATGTCGTCCGGGAGCCCGTTGCTTTCGATCATTTCCCTCAGGCGCTCGAAAAACGCCCCCCTCAGGGAATTCTCGCCGGTATATTCGCCTGCGAGGAGAGAGAGTTTCGGCGACGATTCATCGACAATTTCGAGGCGTTCGAAACCACGTCCGCGTTCCAGCACGGTATCGATGTCGAGGGGGAACCCCCGCTCTCCCGTCAGGATGACGGTCAGGACGGTCCGCGGTGCCGCGTTTTTCTCGACGATGTCCGCCATTTCGCGCGAGGATCTGACCCCATCGCAGGAGAGGGAAAGCCGTTTCACCGTGACGGTATTGACAACGAGCCGCTTGACCTGGACGATTTCATTGTTTTCGATCGTTATGGAAAGAACGTAGCGTTCGCCGGTTTCATCGGGACCGACCGCCTCGGGGCTTCCGGGATAGGCGCCGATTACCCTGTTGCGGGACTTGAATATCCTGAAACCGTGATTATGCCCGAGGGCGTAGAAGTCGAGATTGAGGGCGCGTATGTCGTCCTTGCCGAGATTCGTGATCTCGGTGCCCGCGGCGGGATTCTCATTGCAGAAATCGGCGTGCAGCAGGGCCATGTGAAAACCGGCGGCTCCGCTTCTTTTCATGTTTCGAGGCCCTCGCCTGTCCTCCGCCGGGAAGCCGTAAACCGTGACGGTCTCGTCCCCCCGCGTTATCGAATAACCGGCTTCGCCATCGCCCGAAAAAATATGGGTGAAGCAGTGTCGCGGGATCCGCCCGGCTCCCTGGAGCAGCGGGCGGTCGTACTCGCCTGGTGAGAACAGGACGGTCACTCCACGCTCGCCGAGGGACGCCAGTTCCTGCGTGGCCATGCCTATGACGGCGTCCATTGCCGCCACGTTCCCGGAGTCGTGGAAAAAATCACCGGCTATCATGAAAATATCGTGATCGGTCGCAAGCGCGCATATCTTGCGAAACGTGTTGATCCTTGCGGAGCCCGGAGCCGCGGCGGACCGTTCGTCGATTCCAAGGTGGAGGTCGGATGTCAGGAGGATCCTCATAGTCAACCGTTCCCGGACTGTACGCCGGATTCGCCCGGGCGCGTTCCGTATTTTTTCTTTACATCATATAAAGAATTTATTGTAATGTCCATACTTATTTTTTACCATATGCGTGATTTCAATCGGACATCGGCCCTGTCGCGTATCCCGGGCTTTCGGTGAAGCAGTCCCCGCCGCCGGGATTCGCCGTTTGATACGGCGGCCGTCGTCCCGATACAAATTCCCGGTAAAACCACAATCGGTATGGGTAACATATTAATTGTCGATGATAATCCCTCGATTCTTAAATATATTGAGGACATCCTGGAGTCGAGCGGACATACCATCGTCAAATGCGCCGACGGGATGTCCGCTATCGACGCGGTCCACTCCGATTCGTTCGACCTCGTGGTTTCAGACCTCGCGATGCCCGGCATGGACGGTTTCGAGCTCGTTTCGGAAATCCGGGTGCTTTATCCCGACATCCCCATCGTCATCATAACCGGCGTCGGTGGCGTCGACGAAGCGGTTACCGCGATCAAGAGGGGCGCCAGCGATTTCGTGATCAAGCCGTTCCAGCCCCAGGAATTCAAGGTAAAGGTCGAGCAGAACCTCGAACACTACCGGCTCAAGAAGGAGATCGAGCGGCTCAAGCGCGACCGGGCGGCCCGGGGTGGTGTTTCCATAGTGGGCGAAGGGCCCGCCATGAAGAAGCTCAGGGCCACGATGAAGCAGGTGGCGAAGTCGAACGCGCCGGTCATCCTCTTCGGTGAGAGCGGAACGGGCAAGGAACTGGTCGCCCGGGCCATCCACGAGGAAAGCGAGAGAAGGGAGAAACTCTTCCTGCCGGTCGATTGCAGCGCCCTCAGCGAGACGATCATCGAGTCGGAGCTTTTCGGTCACGTGCGCGGAGCCTTTACGGGGGCGGACAGAACGAAGAAGGGCCTGTTCGAGGAGGCCAACGGCGGTACGGTCTTCCTCGATGAGATCGGCAACCTCACCTGGCAGACACAGAGCAAGCTTCTGCGCTTTTTACAGGAGCGTGAGATCAAGCCGGTCGGATCGAGCAAGGTGATGAAGATCAACGTCCGCATTATCAGCGCGACGAACGTGAACCTCCGCAAGGAGATTGAGAACGGTACCTTTCGGGAGGATCTGTTCTACCGCCTCTCGGGGATAGAGCTCGTGGTGCCGCCGCTTCGTGACCGTGTGGACGACATTCCTCATCTGGTCGAGCATTTTATACGGAAGTACTCCCGCGATCTCGGCAAGAAGATCGATTTCATCGAGGATGAAGCGCTCGAAATCCTCAAACGACGCAAATGGAGCGGAAATGTCCGCGAGCTCGAGCATCTCATCGAATACGCGCTGGTGCTCGAGAGCCAGGACAGGATAGCGGTGAGCACCATATTGCACATCCTGCCCGAGAGCAAGGAGGGGGCTTCCGTGCCGGCCTCGTTCGAGCCCGACCTGTCGCGCGCGGTCAGCTTCTTTGAGAAGGAGCATATCGAGCGCGTCATAGACCTTGCCCGGAACAACAAGGCAAAGGCCGCGCGCCTGCTCGGAATCAGTCGTAGCGTGCTCTACGAAAAGATGAAAAAGTACGGTATAGAATAGATCGTGCGGTGAGCGGGTCGATTCGTTCCCGTTCGCCCTCGTGAATCGGGGAAAACTCAGAAATTTTCGATGAACACGACGCGATTCGGCGCTATGCTGTTTTTACTTTGTGCCGGATTTCGGTCGAATCGCGATGGACCGGATATCCCGGGCATTGCGTGGTGTACATCATTGCGGGAAACGAGGATAAGATCCATGGCGCGGTATAAAATCGACGGTGCGAAATTCCAGAGTGTTGAAGAGCTCAAGGAGAGCCTGTGGCCTCTTTATGAAGGGAAGATGACTCGCGAGGAGTTCGAAAAATATGTCGAGGCGAGGATGGAGGTCGTGGAGTAGGGTCGTTACGCGAAAAGTCGCACCACCGCCTCGGTAAACCCCTCCGGTCCCTTGCCCGCGGTTACCATCGCATCGATTTCCGCTTTGACGACGTTTCCGTCCGGTTTTCTTACCAGCACCGGACGGTCGACGGCCCGGAGCATCGGCAGGTCGTTTTCGCTGTCGCCTATCCCGGTTGTCATGATTTTCCTCTCTCCGGCCGACGGTCGATATGTTTCGCATATTCTTCGTACCGCGCCGCCCTTGTCGATCCCGGCGGTGCCGAAGTGATAGAATCTCCCCCCGCGGGTGACGGAGAGGCCTTCCTTCGCCAGCCGGCCGTTCGCCGCGTCCATGTCTATGGTGGAGCCGTCCTTCGTCACGAACGGGATGGTGAAGGATCGCTCCCGTGACAGCGCGGCGGCGTTCCGGTCGAGCCCGGTCCGTTCGGCGATCTCTTCAATATCCATGTCGGGGAATGAACGCACTTCGGTTCCCGTCGCCGCGACGAGCAGGTGCAGGCGCGCGGCCAGCCCGCCCGCGCTCATCCCCCGGGCTTCAAGACGCGCCTGCCCGCCGTGTTTTCCGGGGAAGACGATCCCGCCGCCGTTTTCGCACACATAAGGTCCGTCCAGGCCGAGCGCGCGATGCAGCGTCTCCATCTCGGCGGCCGTCTTGCTTGAGACCAGTATGAGCGGTACGCCGATTTGCCGTAACAGCCGGACCCCGGGCAGCGAGCGTTCGTAGCCGTAATCGTCGTGGTCGAGGAGGGTGCCATCCAGGTCGGTGAACACGATATGAAAGGCGGGCTCAGTCATGGGCCTCATCCCTTATGAGAATGAATTCAACGCGCCGGTTCCGGCGACGGTTTTCCGCGCTCGTGTTGGGCAGAAAAGAGGCGGTTTCACCCATGCCGCGGAAGCTCAGGCGCGCGCGGGCGACGCCCCTGGCCGCCAGGTAATCCATCACCGCCTTGGCCCTCTCCTCTGAAAGCTTCAGGTTGTATTCCTCTTCCCCGATGTCGTCCGTATGCCCTTCGATACGGACGCTGTAGGCACGGTAACGTTCGAGGATGTCGGCCACGCGGCCGAGTATGGGGAAGGCCCTGCCGGTCAGCCCCGCGCTGTCGAAGCCGAACTCGATATTGCTGATCCGTATTCTGAGGCCCCGTTCGGTAACCATCACCAGCACATCGATCGGGAGTCTCAGCCTCCTGGTTTTCACCTGGTTGCCGGCCGTGTCCGTCGCTTCCATCTCGATGAAGTAATCCGCCGCGGATTCGACTACATCCCCGGTTACGCTCAGTCCGTCCCACTTTATTTCGGGGGCCGGGTCGGCCTGTCCGCTGAAAGACTTGAAGAGCTCGCCGGCGTTCGAATAAATCGATATCGACCAGCGCGCTATCCCGAAATCGTCCGAGGCCGACGGGTAGAGGGTGAGTATGTCGTTCGTGCCGTCCCCGTCGGGAGAGAAGAGCGCGGGCGAGAAACGAAGAGAAAGGACCGGTGGAGTGGCGTCGAGAATAATCTCCTTCGCGTAGGAGGACGGGGTGTTCCCGCTGTTGTATCGCGTGGCGAGGGAATAATAGTACGGCCCGTCCGGGAGCCGTTTCCCCGCGGTGTCGGTGCCGTCCCACTTTACGATTCTTTCCGGAGGGGTGGATCCCGAAAATTCACGGACCGTTTTTCGATCGGCGTTCTGGATGGTGAGTTTCCATTCCTCCAGGCCGGCGATGGACGAGAGCGACAGCTGGAACGCGATTTCCCGGTGCAGCGCGGGAGAAAAATGGCGCAGGGATGCGGCGGTGTCGGCGCTCTCGTATCGCCGGGTGAGGGTGATCTCGCCGACGGATTTTTTTGCGGTGTTTCCGGCCCTGTCGGTGCATTCTATGAAATACGAATAAAGCCCTTCGGGCGCCTCCGCGCCGTCATCGGTTTCGCCGTTCCATGAAATTTTCCGGGGAACCCCGGCGCCGTTCCATTCGTATCGTTTCACGGTGGTTCCCGCCGCGTCCCTGAATCCCGCTCTCCATTCGTCATCCGGCGCGGTCACGATGTCCTGTGTTACGGCAAGGGAATCCTTCTTGCGGTCGCCGTTGGGCGAAAACAGCAGATCGTCGATTTTCAGCTCGACGGAGGGGGGCGTCGTGTCGACGTGGGCGACGCCGGTCCGTGCCGCGGAGATATTGTCGCGCTCATCCCACACGATAAGAGAATACCGGTAGCGCCCATCGGGCACCACCCGCCCCCTGGCATCGGTTCCATCCCACAGTATCGATTCCGGCACTATCGTGGATTCCTTCTTCCGGGCTATCTTCCTGATAAAGACGTACGGTGTCAGCCTTTCTTCCATATCCCGATCGGAAAGCCGGTATTCGCGTACCACGCCTCCATCGGGGTTCAATATCTGCAGGCGCCATCCCCTGATCCGGCTGGCATCGCGGACGGTAGTCTTGAAGACGACGTAGTCCTGCCTTCCGTCGTAGTTCGGGGAGATGTGAATCTCGGCGGGGGTGATGGTGACCAGGGGGGGCTCGCGATCGAGAGCTCCGTAATTCACGGTGAGACCCAGGAAATGTGAAAGGCCCTCGCTTCGATTATAGCCGAGGGAGTAATCGAGCCGGGAGTCAAATGAGCCGCGCGCGAATCGCCAGCCGGCGCCGAGGCTCAACGCATTGTGCCCGTAAGAGCCGGGTGTCGTATAGCCGGCCCGGAGCGCGTAACTGTCGTTAATCCATGATTCGAGGCCGAATTTAACCGGGTAGGCGCCGGCCTCTTTGATCGCGACGATCTCGTTCAGAAAGGCGACGCTGTAATGCGTCCCCCGGTAGAAGCCGAGGCCGTATCCCGCGGAGGCCGTGCCGGGGTCACAGGTTTTCTTCTCGCTTCCGAAGGTGAAGCCGCCCCGGCCGGCTATTCCAAACGCCGGATGGTAGATGCCGAAGCCCCTGCCGAAGGAGTACGAGAGCCCGGTCGCGTATCGGATCCCGAGTCCGGCGCCGATGAAATTCCCGGAGCCGTCGGTGGTCGTGCCGTTGAGCATGTCGAGCGAGGTCCCCACGGAAAGCCGGTCGGTGAATTCCCTTGCCCCTCCGATCGAGAGGAAGCGCGCCGTGCGCAGGGCTCCCGGTCGCGACGTGGTGGTGACCGAGTTAAACGATATGCCGAGTGTACCGTACGATGAGGGGATGGCGGCCGCCAGCCCCGCGTTGGTGTAATCACCGCCGATGCTTCCATACCCCAGGAACATTTCGAAACGCTCCGCCGGCGCGATCGAGGCGGGATTCAGGAAGAATGAATTGACGCCGACGTCGGAAACACCGGTTCCGCCGCGTCCCAGTGAAGCGGCCGAGCCGCCGGGCAGAAGCGTGTACCTGGCGTCACGCGCTTCCACGCCCGTGGTTATCCGGAGCAGGAGAACGGCCGTCAGAGCCGTTACAAGTATTCGTTGCGTTTTCATCATTCGGTTATTGCGACAATACGAGGCGTACCCGCGGTTCGTCCAGCGGTTTTAAGGGAACGCGTCGTTTTTCCGTGGACGAAGTGTTCATGCGGCGCTTCGGGGCGGGACTCCGGTCATGGCCGACCGGTTGGCCGGATTTGACGAGGCGTTCCCGGGTCGATTTGTACTGCACAGACGGGTGGTGAACCGGCATGCTGAAAAAAATCACATTAAAGGCTGTTTTTGATAAAAAAATAGAAAGCCTTCAAAATTGAATAAAAA
>CAZVEG010000030.1:0-33650 GCA_964625625.1 uncultured Leptospirales bacterium
GGAAATGCCCGCGATATACGACGTGCCGGTCAGGACGAAATGGGGAGCATGGCACGCGGTCGCCGTGTTCAACTGGCGCGACCGTTCCCGGCGGATGATGCTCGACACGATTTCGCTCGGCATCGCCCCGGGTGCGGACATCTACGTGTACGATTTCTGGAACGGAACGGGTTCGTTCGAAAAGAGCGGCGCGATAGACATGGGGGAGATGGAGCCGCACGCATGCAGGCTGTTTCGCATAACCGATATTTCCGGAAGTCCGCTCCTCGTCGGGAGCTCGCTGCACATCACCCAGGGGTGCGAGGTCGCGTCCTTCCGGGCGCGGGGCCGCGCGGCAGAGATCGTCCTGGCGGACCTCAAACGCACGGTGGAGGGTGAGATCGTCCTTCTTCTTCCGTCCGCCCCGAAGCGCGCACTTCTGGGACGGACGGCTCTCGCGCCGCGGGACATGGGCGGGGGAGCCTGGGCGTTTCGCGTGAACGCGCGCGGGCGTACCGTCATCACGGTGACATATTAAACTGGAAAAAGGAGACAGGCCCGTGGACAGATATTCCGTGTTCCTTGGAGACGTGGGGGGATGCTCCGACCGCTACTGCGCGGCCTACGACAGACCGTATTCGACCGAAGAGCTCTTCGACCGCGTCGCCTCGATCGAGGGGATAGGGGGAGTGGACCTGGTGGTTAACGCCGGCTTCCACAATCGCGAATCGGAGATCGGGGGGCACCTCGCCCGCACCGGGCTCGCGGCGGTGTCGCTGAACCCGGACCTCTTCTCCGACCCCGAATTCAGACAGGGCTCGTACTCATCCGTGTCCGCCTCGACCAGGAAGAAGGCGCTCGACCTCAGCCTCCGCTCGGTCGACGCGGCGCGATCGTACGGGTGCCCGCTGGTGGTGCTGTGGCCGGGGCAGGACGGCTACGATTACATATTCCAGTCCGATTACATCGCCGAGCGAAAGCGCTTCACCGACGCCATCCGCGAGATCTGCCGCTACGCGCCGGAGATCACGATAGGTCTGGAGTACAAGCCCAAGGAGCCGCGCACCCGCTCGTACCTGAGCACCGCGGCCGTCGCGCTATTGATTATCCAGGAGGTCGGCGAAAACAATTGCGCCGTCACGCTCGATTACGGGCACGCGCTCTACGCGTACGAAAACCCGGCCGAGTCGGTGGCGCTGCTCGCGGCGCACGGGAACAGGCTCGCGCACGTGCACATGAACGACAACTATCGCTCCTGGGACGACGACATGATCGTGGGCACGGTGCACACGCTGGAATACCTGGAGTTCTTCTACTGGCTCGGGCGCACCGGCTATAACGGCTGGCTCACCATCGACCAGTTCCCGTACCGCGAGGACGGAAGGGACGCGGTCGCCGAGAGCGTGCGGTGGATGCAAAAGCTCAGGGGAGCGCTCGACCGGGCGGATATGTCCGCGATCGAACGCGTCCTCGCGAGCAAGGACGCCGTCGCGTCGAGCAGACTCATGCGCTCGATTCTCTTTCCCTGAATTGATACCGGAGGCACGGGATGACCACGAACGAAGCCGCATCGCACGCGCATACGTCGGGCTCGGGGCAGGTGTACGCCACCGTACTCCTCTGCCTCATTAATTTCTTCCTCTTCGCGGACCAGAACCTCATGGCGCCCAACCTGACGAGGATCGCTCACGACTTCGGCATGACCGATCTCGAGCGCGACGTGCTCCTGGGGGGAAGGATCGCGATGGGCTTCTGGCTGCTGGGGGGAATCGTGACGCTGGCAACCGGCTGGTTCACCGACCGCGTTGCCCGTAAAAAGCTCTTCCTCGCCATCGTGCTGATCGGCGAGATACCGTGCCTGCTCACCGGCTTCGCGCAGAACTACCCGCAGATGTTCGTCCTGCGCGCGCTCACCGGGATAGGGCTGGGCGGCGTGCTCCCGCTCACGAACTCGCTCCTCGGCGACATGTTCCCCCAGGAGCACCGCGCGAAGGCCTTCGGGCTCGTGGGGGTCGCCTCCGGCCTGGGAATCGCCGTGGGACAGATGGTCGCGGGATTCACGGCGGATTCCTGCCTGGGTACGCTGTGCGGCTGGAGGATACCCTTCGTCGTGGTCGCCGCGCCGGGCTTTCTGGTCGCCCTGCTCTACTGGATCACGGTTCCCGAACCCTCGCGCGGGAAGACCGAGCGGGGCCTCAAAACGCTCATCGAGGGCGGCAGAACATACACCGCGAAAATCACCTGGTCCGAGTACCGCGACCTCTTCCGTAACCGCACCAACATCCTGCTCATCCTCCAGACGCTTCCCGGGATCGTGCCCTGGAGCGTGCTCTTCATCTACCTGAACGATTTCCTGGCCCAGGAAAAGGGCTACAGCGTGCCCGTCGCGACTACGATATGCATGGTCCTGGGCGTGGGCATTCTCGCGGGAATCGCGGCCAGCGGGTTCATCGGCGACTGGATCTTCCGCCGGAGCGCGAAGATGCTCGCCTGGTACGTGGGTTTCTCCATCCTCGCCGGAATCGTCCCCACGCTCTGCATCTTCCTTTACCCGTCGCAGGCGGGCGCCATCGACCCCGACTACACGACGCTTATGGTACTGTCGCTGGCGACCGGCTTCATCATAGCGCAGTCGGGCGCGAACTGCCGCGCGATGCTCGTCAACGTCAACCTGCCCGAGGCGCGCGGCTCCATGAGCGCTCTCTACAACATCGTCGACGACCTCGGCCGCGGCTTCGGGCCGTTCTTCGTGAGCCTCATCATCATGGCCATGGGGCGGGAGTCCGCGTTTATCATCACCCCGTTCTTCTGGGTTCCATGCGCGCTCATCTTTTTTCTGATCGGGCGAACGCTCCCGGGGGACGTGGCGGCGCTCGACAGGACGCTGAAAGAGCGCGCGGGGACAATGGTTACGGCGCGCGGAGGTAATAGCGCGTGAGTACCGGGACATCGGGGGAGGTCTGATAATCATGGAGGGATACCATAATGCGTGAGGACATGAAAGAGCTCGTGCTCGAAATCGCGAAACTCGTATGGGAACGCCGACTCTCGGACACCGCCGGCGGGAACATCAGCCTGCGCGACGGGGATACGGTCGTCATCACGCCCCGCCTGATGGGCTACCGGCTCAGATGGCAGATAACGGAAGACGACCTCTCGGTGACCGACCTCGAAGGGAACGTGCTCGAGGGCCCCGGCGAGATCACGCGCGAGGGGACGATGCACCTCGGCGTCTACCGCGCCTTCGAAGAGGCGCACGCGGTCATCCACGCGCACCCCTACTGGACGAACGTCTTCGTCGCGAAGGCCAGGCCGATCGTCCCCTCCCTGGAGACCACCGAAAAGTTCGGCACGATCGAGTGCATCCCGCCGATGCACGGCTACTCGCCCGAGCTCGCACATGCGGTGATCGAACACTTCGCGGGCAAGCGCGAGCTTCTGAAAAAAGCGGCGCTCGAGGTGATCCTGCCGGGCCACGGGATCGTCGCCGCGGGGCGCGACATGAACGCGTGCTTCGACATCGTCGACCGCATAGAGTCCGACTGCCGCTGCCAGATACTGGGGAGGTTGCTCGACCTGTGATACTCACGGTGACGCTCAATCCGGCGGTGGACTACACCGTTTTCGGCGGCGCGTTCACGCCTTACGCCACCAACCGCGGAAGGGACATAGCGCCGGAGGCCGGCGGCAAGGGGAACAACGCCGCGCGCGTCTGCAGACTGCTGGGATTCGAGGTGATCGCGACCGGGATACTGGGTGGCCACACGGGCGATTTCATCCGGAGCGCCATCGAGAGCGAGGGGGTTGTCGCGCGCTTTCTGGAAGTTCCCCACCCGACCCGGATCACCATGGCCTATATCGAGACGGAAAGCGGCCGCGACACCAAAATTGTCCCGTCGGGAGCGGAGCTCGACGATACCATCGGCGCGTCATTCCTCTCTCATTACGAAGCGCTTCTGCGCGCGAACAAGTGCGATATCGTGCTCCTCTGCGGCTCGCTCCCGCCGGGGCTGCCCGACGACTACTACGGCACCCTAATCGATACCGCGGCCGCGCACGGCGCGCGCGTTATACTGGACACCAGCGGCGCGCCGCTGGCGCGCGCCATCGGCCACGACCCGTTCGTCATAACGCCCAACCTCCACGAGGCGTGCGAGCTCGCCGGGAGCGATGACCGGAAGACCGTGATCGATTTCCTGTGCCGGGCTTCGAAACGCATGGGCATGGCGGTCCTCACCCTGGGAAGCGAGGGAGCGGTTTTCTGCGTGAACGGCACCGCCCGCACCGTTCACGCGCCTCACGTGAAGACCGTCAATCCGGTAGGCGCGGGAGACGCGTTCGTCGCGGGGCTCGCCTGCGCCTACGCGAGGTACGGCCTGAACACCTCCATGATGTACCGCTGGTCACTCGCCGCGGGCGCCTGCACCGCGCAGTCGCGCGGTCTCACCTGGGACCCCGCGCTCTTCGATTCCATGCTCGCGGCCGTCGGCGACGTCCCGGCGCCTTGAGCGGTCAGGCACCATGAGCCACGGCAAAAAGCTCGTCCTCATAATCGACTGCGGAGCGACAAGCGTGCGCGCGGCCGCCGTGGACGAGCGCGGAAGGATCGTCCGCATCCAGGCGCGCCCCAACGCGGCCAGGCCCCAGCGCGCGGACCGCCCCTGGCTCGTATGGGACCTCGAGGACATCTGGGAAAAGATGCTCTCCTGCGCCGCCGCCGTCGTGCACGGTACGGGCAGAGAGCGGTTCGCCGCCATCAGCGTCGTCACCTTCAGCGACGACGGCGCTCCCTTCGACCGGGGCGGCCGGATGCTCTACCCGGTCATCTCCTGGCACTGCCCGCGGACCGCGGCGCTGGCGGAGTCCGTCCGGGCACGGAGCGACTTTTCCTCCATCTTCCGGCTCTGCGGCGAGCAACCCCTGCACCAGCACACGCTCATACGCCTGCTGTGGCTGCGCGAGCACGAGCCACGCGTATACGAGCGCGTCCACCGCTACCTGATGCTCCCGGGAATCATACACGAGCGCCTGACGGGAACGGCCGTGAACGATCCGACAACCGCCGACAGCATGATGCTCATGGACATCAGAAAGCGCGCCTACAGCGGCGATCTGATGAAAACCTTCGGGATTGATCCCGGATTTTTCCCCCCGCTCGTGGAGCCGGGGACCGTTACGGGCAGGCTGCTACCGGCCGTCGCGCACGCGATCGGCCTCGCCGGGCCGATCCCCGTGGTCGCCGCGGGACACGATACGCAGTTCGCGGTCTACGGTTCCGGCTGCGCCCCCGGCGCGGCCGTGCTCAGCTCCGGTACATGGGAGATCCTCTTCACGCGCGCGGCCAGGCCACTCACAGGCGCGGGAGCGCTCCGCGCGGGAATAAAGAACGAGTGCGATGCCGAGCCGGGACTGTTCAACGTGGGGACACAATGGATCGGAGGGGGAGTGCTGGAGCGCATCAAGGCGGGTGGCGTCGACGACCGGACCGTGCGGGAAGCGGCGACGCTTCCTCCAGGCTGCCGCGGCCTTTGGTTCGAGCCCTCCCTCCTCCCCGGTCCCGGCAACCGGGGCCTTCCCGCGGGGAGCGTTCTCGGGCTGGATATGCGCACCTCGCCCGCGGAGGTGTACCGCGCCGCGCTCGAGGGTTTCTCGTTCACGCTGCGCGCCGCGCTCGAGCGCATCGAGCGCTCGTCCTCAAAAAAAATTTCCGGGCTCACGATCGTGGGGGGCGGATCGGCCAATTCGACGTGGAACCGCATCCGGGCCGACGTGCTCGACCGCCCGATCGTCATCGCAGGCCAGAAGGAAAGCACGGTGCTGGGCGCCGCCATGTTCGCTTTCGCGGGGGCCGGGCTCTACGGCTCCGCCGGAGAGGCGCGCGCCGCGTTCAATATCCGGGGTGCCGTCGTGGAGCCGGGCGCCGCCCGCGATACATACGCGGATCTCTTTGGCCTGTACATGGAAAGAATCGAATCGCTGCGAAAAGCGTATCGTCTCTCCGGTCACGTTTAGAGTCGCGTATAATCCGGCACCCCGTCTACCGGCATAAAATAGCCGCACCTTGATCTCAAACATACCGGCCTCGCCGCCGGAAGGCCGGCCCTTTACCGCCGCGGCGATGCGCTCCGCGACATCGGCAAGCGCTCTGTCGAAGGCGGACCAGGTGCCCGGTTACGGCGGGGAGAACCCGTGAGCGGGGCCGCCTGAGTTTTACTTTTTCAAAGCGGTGACTTTTTCATGAAAACCCTGATAATCAAATCCCAGGCTATCCACAACAAAACTGCTGACCCGAGAGACCGATTTGGCATCGAGATCCTGAGATACATTTCCGACTTTCAGGGACATGCTTTTCATGGTTTTCATGGCGTTGAGCAGATCGGAGGATACATTATAGGTTAACGTTGTGTGCACGGATTTGCTGCGTCCTCCCTCCCCTCTGCTGGTAATGGTTTGCGCCCTTCCACTGCGGAAGACGAGCTTGAACTGCCTGCCGTCCACAACCAAAAAAAATTCAGGAGCAACGGTGGACTCGGTGTTTTGATGAAAGGCCAGACTATATATATTGCGGATCTTTTCTTTAGCTCCGGGGAAAAGCATTTCACGTTCGTACATCTGTTTATATAAAGTCACATCACTGGCATAAAAATAATGCCGACCGCTTGTTACCACTGTATCTATATAGTAGTAATTACAATCCAAAGCCTTTTTGTGGTCATAGCTGATCTCGTAGGTGCCGCCGCCATCCTTAAGCGGCAAATTCATGACCGGAGTTGGCAAAGACGCACATCCGAGGGATGCCGCCACGACGGTGAGAACGATGCTCTTCATTGCGCTTTTCATCGAAAACCTCCATTTTTAAATATTTACGGTGAGTACTCCCGCTTGCGAGCGCGTTTCTTTTCGATACAGGGCTTGTTCCCGAAAGGCCCCCTTCGAAAAAATCCTTTCCCCATGGGAAAAAGCCCCGTACCAGGGGCCGTTTAACATTTGCCGCTTCCAATCGCGGCTTTTCAATCGCACATAAAATTTTTGCGGCTATGCCGTGAGACTCACGAACTCCGTTTGACCATTCCGAAAGACATCCTTGCATACGCGTACTCCCGTCTCATACGGCACAATGCCTCTACAGCGGCATGCCCGTACACCACGGAGGAATGACTGCGTGCTATGGATGAATCGCCGTTATCGCAAAGAGATGAATGGATCTTTTTTTATAGAAGAGGCCCCTTCCCCGAGTGAAGAGTCCCTCGTATTCCCGGGGAAGTCAACATAAATCGCATATTCCTCCGGCTGCCGATCGACCCGGTCCATGGAACGCTTTCGGTCTCAGGATGGAGCATCGTGCCGGCCGGTGTGCGGGTGCCAGGTAAAACTCCCCCGCAGGGGTCTCACGGGACTCGACATGCTTCACGCCGCGGGCGCCCGCCGACCGGCTCAGACGATACCGGCCAGCTCCGCGAAGTTCTCTCCGAGGATCCGCCTGCGGGCCCCCGCGTCAGGAACCAGCCGCTCGATCCGCCGCTTGATGTACCCGTAGTCCATCTTCCCGTCCGCGGCGTGATAGCCGAAGGGCCCGTCGGTGCCGAACAGACAGCGCTCGACACCAAGGTATTCGATGACCTGCCGGGTGGTCTTCTCGCAGACATAGCCGGTCTGCGAGAGGTCGACGAACACGTTTTTATTCTCCCGTATCTTTTTCCATGTGTCGGAATATTCAGGGAAGCCCGCGTGCGCGAGTATAAGCTTCAGACCGGGAACCTGCGCCAGCAGCGAGCCGAAATCGCCATGACTCCCGAAACCGACATGCGCGAGCATGGGTTTGCCGGTTTTTACGAGTTCGTGGGCCACGGACGTGAGAAGCACGGGCTCGTACCGGTGCCAGAACGGATGGGCTTTAACGCCCACAAAGCCCGGCGACATCTTCCAGCGTGCGAGTTCCTTTACGGCATCGTTCCTGCCGCGGGGATTAACGAAGACCCAGCCGAGAAAGCGTCTGGGGAATTTCTTAACAGCCTCGAACACCGCGCCGTTGTCCGGGTCGGGATACAGCGCGTACTCTCCCATGGGAAGTTTGATGTTGCCCTTCGCGCTGAAATTCGCAACCAGCGCCTTCGCTATTCCCCTGGTACTCCCGCGCGTAATAAGGAACTGAAGAAGCGATACAAGAAACTTCGCGGCCTCCGGAAAGGGCTCGACCATCGCTCCCATCAGCGCGACCCTGTCAACGCCCGCGGCATCCATGCGCTCGATGAGCTCTCCACGGCCGAGCAGACCTTCCTCCAGGTGAAAATGACAGTCCAGTATCATGGGACACTGCCTCCCTTATCCCCCCCGATCGGGAGGTGTCGTGATATTTCGGATCGAGTATGCACCGTGAATCGGGCGAACGCAAAGCAATAACGGCGCGACGGTGAACGCAAGCACCACGGGACGCGTCAAATTATTTGCACATTACATAAAATGGAGTATAATCGTTTTCATATACATTTTATACCGGCAAAGGACGCGGGCGGATACAGGAGGACGAAAATGAATTTCCAGGACGAGTACCGCAGAAAGCTCACCAGCCCGGAGAACGCCATGGCGGTTATCCGGTCCGGCGACAACGTAAACTTCGGGCCCTTCGCCTGCGCACCCATCTATCTCGACCAGTACCTGGCGAAACGCGCCGGCGAACTGGAGAATGTCACCATCCAGAGCATCACCTTCCCGGCCGTCTGCCGGAGCGTGCTGGCCGACCCGGAGCGGAAAAGCTTCGTGTTCCGCAGCAGCCATTTCAGCAAGGCCGACCGCATCCTCCACGACCGGGGCCTGTGTGATTACATTCCGAATCTTTTTCACGAGGGGCCGTCGTACTTTAACAACGGCTACATGGAGCCCGACGTCGGCGTGGTGCGCGCGGCGCCCATGGACAAATGGGGATTTTTCAATATCGGCATCGGGAACTCGGTCATACCGGCGTCGCTCGCCAGAACGAAGAAGATCATCATCGAGGTGAACGAGAACATCCCCTACTGCTACGGCGGGTTCAAGGAATCCATCCACATATCGAATGTCGACCATATCGTCGAAAGCGACAACGCGCCGATCATCGAGCTCCCGCGCGACGAGCTCAGGGAGCGTGACCGCACCATCGCCGCGTACATCATCGACGAGATCGTCGACGGCGCCTGTCTGCAGCTCGGAATCGGGGCGCTTCCCAACGCCGTCGGCGAGCTCATAGCACAGAGCGACCTTAAAGATCTCGGCGTGCAGACCGAGATGCTCTGCGACGCCTACTTCGAGATGTTCGAGCGGGGCAAGATCACCGGCGCGCGCAAGACCTTCGACCCGGGCAAGATGTCGTACACCTTCGCGCTCGGCTCGCGCAAGCTCTACGACTTCCTGGACCGCAACCAGCACTGCGCGTCGTTCCCGGTCGACTACATCAACGACCCCAAGAACATCGCCGCCAACGACAACGTTATCTCCATCAACAACGCCATCGAGATCGACCTCTACGGCCAGGTGTCGGCCGAGTCCTCGGGCTTCCGCCACATCTCGGGCACGGGAGGCCAGCTCGACTTCGTCTACGGCGCGTACCACTCCCGCGGCGGCAAGAGCTTCATCTGTCTCTCGTCCACCCACACGGACAGGGAAGGCCGTGTCCGCTCGAGGATAGTGCCGACGCTCGCGCCGGGCACCATCGTCACCGTGCACCGCGCCATGGTCCACTACGTGGTGACCGAGTTCGGCAAGGCCATGCTGAAGGGAAAGTCCACCCGCGAGCGCGCGGAGGAGCTCATCCGCATCGCGCATCCCGACTTCCGCGAGGACCTCATTCGAGAAGCGGAGAAGATGAACCTGTGGACGAGGACCGCCGGGATCGCGTGAGGCGCGCATCCGACCGGAGGAGGGAGGCCCTCACGCTCCCGCCACATCGCCATTATTTCCTGCTTGACCCCGCATGAGAAACGGTGTAATCCTGTTCCCCGCCCGGCCCCTCCGGACCGGGCCGCATGCCCGGGAAACGCCGGCCCCATCCTCCCGGAGCGTGCCAACTTCGTAGCGCGCGAACCTGAACAACACAGTGCGGACATTCGTCCGGGGAGCATACCATGCGACTAACTGAACGACTCAACACGGTATACGCGGACGAGCCCTTCGTCGTCCAGAAAAAGGCCCGAACGCTCTTCTATTTCAACATCACCCTCATCTTCATTCTCCCCGTCCTCATGGTGCTGCTCAACGTGGTGGCGACACGCGATCTCTTCTCGGTCCTCAACATCATGTTCGGAACGATCATCGCCGGCATGGGAGCGAGCCTTTTCCTCCTGGCGCGGGGGCGCTACACCTTCGCGGCGAACGTCACCATCACCTCGTACATCCTATCGCTCGCCATGTACCTCTTCTTCGGCCAGCTTGCCTTCAGAAACGGCATCATCTGCACCATCCACCACCTGGTGATCTTCATCGTCTTCGCCTCTCTCTTCTCCGACCGGCGCATGACCGTCACCTCGTTCGTCATCGTGCTCGCCACCGGCTGCGGCGCGCTCGTCTATCGCAACGTGCTTTCGCCCGCCGAGACGAAGATGGTCATCATAAACTTCAGTTTCGTCACGATCTTCATCTTTGTGCTGAGCTACGTTCTGCTCTCCGTGAACAGGAGCATCATGATAAAGCTGAAGGAGGACGCCGAGAACAAAGACCAGCTCGAGCGCACAACCGCGCTTCTCAATTCGGTGCGGGGCATATCCACCGAACTTTCGACGGCCTCCGGCGAAATGGCTTCGACTTCCGGCGCGTTTTCCAACAACGCGCAGAGTCAGGCCGCGTCCGTGGAAGAGATCACCGCCACCGTCGACGAGATCTCCGCCGGCATCGACAACGTCGCGGCCGGGGCGAGCGACCAGGTGGAGCGCATAACGCGCCTGGTGGAGACCATCGACCGTCTGACCGGCATCATCCACGACGTCGAGAGGAAGACCTCAGAGGCCGCGCGTGTGACGGGATCGATATCCGACATGGCACGCGACGGCGAGGCGGGTATGCGCGAGATGAACGAGAGCATGGGCGCCATCGGCGAGAGCTCGCGCGAGATGACCGGCATCATCGCGATCATCAACGACATCTCCGATCGCATCAACCTCCTCTCGCTGAACGCCTCGATCGAGGCGGCGCGCGCCGGCGACGCGGGCAGGGGATTCGCCGTCGTGGCCGACGAGATTTCAAAGCTCGCCGACCAGACCTCCCGGAGCGTGAAGGAGATAGACGGTCACATCCGCAAAACGGAATCCGAAATCAGCCGGGGTGCCGGCGGAGTGGCGGGCGTCGTCCGCACGATCGACGCCATCATCAACGGCGTCACCCGGATACGCGCGATGATAGAGGATGTGAACACGGGCATGGGAGGCCAGCTCGAGACGAACTCCCGGGTGAACGACGAGGTCTCGAGGGTGAAGGAGCGCTCGGAGCAGATATTCAACGCCGCCAGCGAGCAGAAACTGGCCATCGACGAGATCGTGCGCTCCATCTCCATCATCAACGAGCTCACCCAGTCCAACGCGGCCGGAGCGGTCGAGATGGCCGAAAACTCAGAACGCGTGGCGTCCCTGGCCGGGGGCCTCCGCGAACGCGTGGATTCGTTTTCTATGGGATGAGTCGGGAGGCGTCGGATATAACCGGGAAGGATGCGGAGGTACCGTTTGAACAGCGATGATCTCTTTTATAAAAAGCCGTTCTCCGCGTACCACCGTCCCGCGTCGGCCACCATCTCCTCGAGCGGGACGATTTTAAAACCGAGCTCACGCACGGCCTTCGACGAGTCGTATTTGGGGAAAACGGACATGTAGCGCGCCTGGCCCGGATTGAGCTCCGGGGGCTTCCCGGTGAAATTCGCGAGGAACTCCATCAGGTAGCCGTACGCGACGGTCATCCACGGGCTCATGGTGAAGCGCGGCGGCTTCGCGCCGACCGACGCCGCGATGACGGCGAATACTCGCCGGTACGATTCGTTCACCCCTCCGCAGATGTAGCGTTCGCCGGGCCTTCCTTTTGTCAGAGCCGTCACGTGCGCGCGGGCCACCTCGCCCACATGCGCCCACGGCGCGCCGCCGGGAAGCACCGCGGGTACCTTTCCGTCGCGCAGATCCATGAAGAGGCGCCCGAACTGCAGCGTGTGATCGAACGGGCCGATCATGCTGCCGGGATTGATCACCACGACCTTAAGTCCCTTCGCGACGTACGAGAGGGCAAGCCGTTCGCCCTCGCGCTTGGTGTCGGCGTAATTATAGCCGGTGCCGCCGTAATTGTACGCGCTCCAGGTCTCGTCGGCAAGGCCCTCGGGGTTGTAGCCGAGCGAATCGACGGTGCTGGTGTGGACGACACGCTTTACCCCTGCCGCGAGCGCCGCATCCATGACGGCGCGCACGCCCTCCACGTTGGTCCTGCGCTGGCGCTCGAAGCGCTTCTTCCAGAAACTCGTGTCGCCGGCGACGTGAATCACCGCGTCGACTCCCCTCATGGCGCGAGACACGGCATCAGCGTCGGCCACGTCACCGAAGACCGGCTCGACGCCCTTTCGCTCGATATACGATGTTTCCGAGCCCGGAAGCGAGAAGGCCCGGACCGTGTGCTTTCTCTTCAGGCATTCGTGCACGATGTTCGTGCCGAGGAAGCCGGACGCGCCGGTGACGAGAATCTTCATTGCCGCAGACTAACACGCCGGCAAATGCATGTCAATAAAAATGCTTTTATCGCGCGTCACGCATCGCGGCAAGCAGGGCGGTCCGGTCGAAGAAGACCTCGTTCCGGGTTATAAGCCCGTCGCGAAGCTCCACGATATCCAGGCCGTATTCGGTCAGAGTAACGGCCCCCGCCGGGATTGCGGCCCTCCACTTCAGCGTAAAGCCTTCCGGATGCGGGAACACCTCCACGGCCTCCCACGTCCACCCGGGATTGCGGGAGAGGAGCTTCGTGAAATACGCGGCGAGCGACGCACGCCCACGCAGCCCCTCGCGGCAGACCGGATCGGAATAAAAGGCGTCCGGCGCGTAAAATTCGAGAAGCAGATCCGGCCTGTTGCCGGTCCAGGAGGGGAGCCATCGCAGGCAGAAATCCAGCGCGTCGTTTTTATCCATGCGACCTCCGTTATACCTCGCCTCGGTGCGGCGGCACACCGGTCAGCCCCGAAATCTCCCTCATCGAGGCGAGAAGTCCCTCGTCGAAGGCTCGGCTCCGTCGGGTGGTGGTATCGAGATGCACCCCGGTAAAGGTGGTCTCGGCGAGCGCCTCCCCCGAAACACTGTTCAGCAGCAGGTGCGTGAAGCGTATGCTCTTTCCGGTGATCTCGAGCACGCGCGAGCGCATGCCGACCAGGTCGCCCGGCAGCGCCTCCCGGAGATAGCGCGTGTGCTGCTCGACGGCGGCCATCCCGCGCCCCTCGCTCCGCAGGTACTCCGGCGTAAGCCCCAGCGTGCCGAAAAGCTGCCAGGTGGCCTCGTCGAATCGGGCCTGATAAAAGCGAACGTTCATGTGTCCCATATGGTCGCACTCCCACGGATACACGGCACCGCGATACGTCTCGAACGGCCGTCCGCCGGGCTTCGCCTCATCCGCCACCCTCATGAGAATTTCTCCTCGAAGCTGCCGAGAATCCTGTGCAGAACGCCCATCTCTGCCTTCGTGAATCCGGCCTCGATCCGCTCGTTGATGCTCTTGATGACGCGTCGCGCTTTTTCGATCTCTTCAAGGCCGTCGGGGGTGATGGAAATCCTCCACTTGCGCCGGTCGTCCGGGTCAGCATCCCTCCGCGCGAAGCCGGCTTTCTCAAGCCGGTCCACGAGTCCCGTTACGGTCGAATTATCCAGGTGCAGCACATCGCTCAGATCGCTCAGCGAGAGGGGGCTTCCGCTCTCGAGCATGAACAGTATCGCCGAATGGGATGGCGTGATGCGCACGCCGTTATCCCTGAAGGACTGCACCAGCCGGTTTTTGAGCAGGTGCTGCGCGGTAAGTATCCGGAAGATGTGTCGTTCGTTGTCGGCCATTTGAAGCTCCATTATATTGGTATACCAATAATTTGCATGCAAAATAATGTCAACGAATTTAATCCGCTGACCGGTGAAATAAAAATCGCCGGGAAACACCCGGCGATTTTTATTTCACCCCGAAGCCACCGACGAGTCGCTCCGGATCGGAACGTTCAGCGCTTGTTCGACCTGCTCCATATCTTGTTCTCTTCCGCGGCCTTTATGAGCTCCTCCCTGAAATCGGGATGCGCGATCGAGATGAGCTTCTCGGCCCGCATCCACAGCGGCGCGAGCTTCAGGTTCACGCAGCCGTATTCGGTCGCGATGAACTGCGCCGTCTGGCGCGGCACCGTGACCGCGGTGCCCGGCTTGAAACTCGGCACTATGCGCGAGATGAGTTTTCCGTCCGGAAGAGTGTAGGTGGAGGGGAGGCAGATGAAACTCTTCCCGCCCTTCGACCAGAACGAGCCCAGTACGAAATCGAGCATGCCGCCGTTACCCGATATCTGCTGAAACCCGTTGCTCTCGGCGTTCACCTGCCCCATGATGTCGACCTCAATGGCCGAATTGATCGACACGAAATCATCGATCGACTTGATAACGTCGAAGCTGTTCACATAGCCCACGTTGTAGGATGCCAGTGAGGGATTGTTGTTGATCCAGTCGTAGAGCTTCTTGCTTCCGAGGGCGAAGGTGTAGGCGGTCTTCCACCTGTCCGCGTTTTTGCGCGAGTTGTCCAGCCTGCCCGAAAGTTCCATCTCCATAAACGCGTCGACGAGCATCTCGGTGTGCCCGCCCAGGTTTTTCAGGTCGCTCTGCGCGATCATGTGCCCCAGCGTGTTCGGCATGCCGCCGATGCCGAGCTGGATGCAGCAGCCGTCGTACAGGTACTTGAACACGTGTTCGGCGATCCTCTTCTCGACCTCGGTCGCCTCGATGTTCGGAAGCTCGAACAGAGGCTCGCTGTCGCCCTCCACGATGTAATCGATCTGCGACACGTGAATCGACTCCCTCGCGCCGCCGAGCGCCGTCGGCACGTTCTTGTTCACTTCGACGATCACCTTGTGCGCCTTGCACCATCCGAGCATGCATGCGTTGCTGATGCCGAAGTTAAAATACCCGTTTTCATCCATCGGCGCGGTTCGCATGATGTGCACATCCTGCAGGCGAATCCCGGTCTTGTTCGGATCATAATCGTGAAGCGGACCGCGCAGGTGCTCGGTCTGCCAGTCCGTTTCGCCGAAATGCAGCGGGGCGTACGACACCCTGTCGGGATACTGCATCTTCATGATCCTGGTAAGCAGAGAGAAATGGAAGTCGCCATAGGTGAAGGCCTCGCCGTCCGGGTCCTGGGTCAGCACCTCGGGTATGGGCGGGATCGTCACCGCGCCGTAGATCTGGACGTCTTTCAGCTCGCCCCTGCGTTTCGCGAGCGCCGTGTCGCATTTCACCGGCTTGCCGTTGAAGAACGCGTAGGTGATCCAGTCGCCGGACTTGACGCATTTTACCGCTTCGTCCGCGCTGCACAGCTTCTCTTTGTACTGCTTCATGACATCTTTCTTCGAGTGATAGTCCATCTTGATCCCCCTTTCTATTGATAGGTGCTATTGCCTGACCAGCGCGGACACGAGAAGCTTTTCCCCGAACGCGAGGACCGGCCGCAGGAAAGGACTGACGCCATCCCTGCCCCATTTGTTCTGTTCCACCTGGACGATTCCCCAGAATGACGCCCAGACAAAGTCCGTCGTCTGATGAATATTCGTTTCTTTCAGAAACCCTTTCTGTACCGAGAGCGCCGTTATCCTGTTTCCCTCTTCGAAACAACTCCGGCCGAGTTTTTCGATTTTACGGGCGGCCTCCATGCTCATCTCGCGGGTCATTCCAACCTGGAGAAAAATGATGAAGAGCCTGAACAGGTCGACATCCCGCTCGAATGTCCCGTAATAGACATTGAATACGTCGGCGATGATATCCTTTCCGGAGATATAAGCACCCTTCTCGATGCCGGTTCGTATGGTTTTGAGCTTTGTCGCAAGCGACTGTATGAGCGGTTCGACCAGGGCGACGATAAGCTCGTCCTTCGTCCTGAAATACTGGTAAATGGTGGGCTTTGTAATACCGGCCTCGGCCGCGATTTCGTCCATCGTCGCGCCCGTGTAGCTCTTGGCGAGCATCACCGAGCGGGCCGCCAGAAGGATTTCGTCCATCCGGCGGATTTTCTCTCTTTTTATCCTGTCGATCGCCGCCGGTTTTCTATGCACTGCCCACCGCTCGGAACATGGTAAGACAATGATATCATTACACAAATATGTCAATATTAATTTAACTAGTAGTATAATTATTATACTACTAGTTAAATTAAACTTTCCATGAAGCCTGGCGTCACCGGGTCCGCCCAGGATCCATCGGCGATAGCCGCGAAGGCGCGGCATTCACTCCCCCTCCCGCCGGGCGAGGCCGCTCGCGCGAGCGCTCCCGGTTCTTGACAGATGACGGCCGTGATGAGACAATTGGATGGCAATCCAGCCGGCGCCCGGCGGGAGATGCCGCACACCATGGTATCCGGAAGATACGGAGAGGAAGAACCGATGAAAAAACTGATGCTTGCCGTTTTCGTGCTCGCGGTCGTGCTCGCCGCGCTCCCGGTTGTGACGGGAAACCTCGAGACAAAAGAGCTCAACGACGATGTCCGGAAAAACCTCGGACGAAATTTCATGAAACTTCCCGACGGCATGGTCCACTACGACGTCAGCGGCCCCGGGAAGGGTGAACTCGTCGTGCTGGTGCACGGCAATGCCGCACCCTACTTCTCGTGGGACAAGAACCTGCAGGCGCTCACGGGTGCGGGCTTCCGCGTCGTCCGCTACGACCTGTACGGCTTCGGCTACTCGGACCGACCGGATGTCATCTATTCGCGCGAGCTCTATGACCGCCAGCTTTCCGAAGTGCTCGCGAAGCTCAACATCAAGGGGCCGGTCAACCTGGTCGGCACCTCACAGGGGGGAAGCATCGCCGTATACTTCGCGGCGAAGCATCCGGAAAGAGTCAAGCGCCTCGCGCTCCTGTCGCCCTTCATCAACGTGCTCCCGATGAAGGCGATGATCGGATTGATAAAGGTCCCCGGTATCGGCGATTATCTCGGGCGCGTCGCGCTCGACCGCATCAACATCAACTATCCGAAGAAGGTGTTCGCGGACATATCCGCCATCCCGGACGAATACACGGAGAAATACCGCGAACAGCTCTCCTACCGGGGATTCAAGCGCGCCCGGCTCTCCAATCTTCGCGGCGATTCGCTTGCGGACTTTACGCCGCAGTACGAGACGGTGGGAAAATCAAAAATACCCGTACTGCTCACCTGGGGCACCGCGGACATCGTAATAATGGCCGACTCGATCGCCAACATCAGGAAAGCCGTTCCGGACCTGGAATACCATGAGATCGAGGGGGGCGGGCACCTGGTTCATTACGAAAGCCCGGAGAAGGTGAACCCCGTTCTTCTGCGGTTCCTTAAAGAATAATGCCCGGGCGGCCCGGCGACATCGCCGGGTCGCCCGGTATGCCGTACGCTAGCGAAGAATGCTGCCCAGTATCCCCCGCACCAGTCGCGCGCCGGCCTTACCGGCGATCTGCCTGCCGAGCGTGCTGCCGATGCTTCGCGCCATGCCCTTGGCGAAGCTCTCGGCGACCGTCTGCCTGCCGCGGCCCTTCGAGGCCGCCGGCTTCCCGCCCCTCGCGCCGGAGACCTCATCACCTTCTCCCTCCCCGGCTTCTTCCTCACGAACCCGCTTCTCCGCCTTCTTCGCCAATATCTCGTAGGCTGACTCGCGGTCGACATCCTTTTCGTATTTGTCGCGCAGCTTCGAAGATTTCATCAGGTCCTTTCGCTCTTCGTCGGTGATGGGCCCCAGGCGGCAGCCGGGCGGGCGTACGAACACGCGCTCCACCATCCCGGGGACCCCCTTCGGGTCCAGGAAACTCACCAGGGCCTCGCCCACACCCAGCTCGGTGATGGCCTTGCCGGTATCGATATCGGGATTGGCCCGGAAGGTCTCCGCGGCGGACTTGACCGCCTTCTGATCCTTCGGCGTGAACGCGCGAAGCGCGTGTTGCACGCGGTTGCCGAGCTGGCCCAGTACCTCCTCGGGTATGTCGAGCGGACTCTGGGTGACGAAATACACGCCGACGCCCTTCGAGCGGATGAGCCGCACGACCTGCTCGATCTTCTTCACGAGCGCCTTCGGCGCGTCGTTGAACAGAAGGTGTGCCTCGTCGAAAAAGAAAACCAGCAGCGGCCTGTCGGCGTCACCCCGCTCGGGGAGCTCCTCGAAGAGCTCCGACAGGAGCCACAGCAGGAAGGTCGAGTAGAGCACGGGGTGCAGCACCAGTTCCTCCGCGGATATGACGTTGATCACGCCGCGCCCCTTGCCGTCATGCCGGATGAGATCGTTGATATCGAGGTCGGGCTCGCCGAAAAAGGCCTCGCCGCCCTGCTGCTCGAGCGGCAGGAGCTTGCGCTGGATGGTCTGGACGGTCTGTTTCGACACCTGCCCGTATTCGGCCGATACGGTATCCGCGTTATCGACAAGATACTGGAGCGCCGCCTTCATATCCTTCATGTCGAGTAACAGCAACCCCGCGTCGTCGGCCACACGGAAGAGAAGGCTCATCGTGGTGGCCTGCGCCTCCGAAAGCTCCAGCAGCCGCGACCAGAGGTCGGGACCCATGTCGCTTACCGTCGCGCGCAGGGGCAGGCCCTTTTTCCGGTACAGGTCCCACAGCTCGACGGGATTCCCGCGATAGGCGAAATCATCGAGCCCCATCATCTTTACGCGCTCCTCGATTTTCTCGTGCGTCTTTCCCTCCCGGCTGAGACCGGCGATATCGCCTTTTATATCGGCCACGAAAACCGGCACCCCGATCTCCGAAAAGACCTCCGCCATCATCTGCAGCGTAACGGTCTTCCCCGTTCCCGTGGCGCCGGTAATCAGACCGTGACGGTTCGCCATTGAGGGCTCGAGATACGCCTTCGCCGTGCCCTGTCCCATAAGGATTCTGTTATCAGCCATTGTTATTCTCCCGAAGATATGAAATTCGTGAATTTATCGCCGGCCCGGCCGCCTGGATGCCGGAAATGCCATTCGGCGGAAACGGGAATACCCCGGGCCGTTCCTTCAGCAGAAGATCACATTATTGAAGCCGCTGCAATTCAATTTCTTCAAAAGGCGGGCGGATATGACGCAAAATTGTATTGTACATCCCGCGCCGACCCGTGTTAGAATTGCTTATCCGATGACCCGGTTGCCACGGGCAGGACTGTTTCGATACAGTTTCAGCGAGGCGGCGTATGGACTTTCTCGACATGCGGACGGTCATGTTCAGCCATCTGCTCATAGATCTTGTCTGCACCTTTGTAGTGATCGCCCTCTGGCTTCAAAACCGCCGGCGTTTCCAGGGGACCGGGCTCTGGGCGATCAACTTCATTCTCCAGACCTCCGGGATAACCCTTATTCTACTGCGAGGAGTTATTCCGGACTCGTTCTCCGTTATCCTGGCGAACATGCTCATCGTCGGGGGGATGCTGCTCGGTTATCTGGGACTGGCGCGCTTCACGGAACAAAGGCCGGTCCAGGCACATAACTATATCATTTTCGCCGCATACGGCGGAATCCTTTATTATTTCACCTATGTCATACCCGACACCTTCGCGAGAATCATATTGTTTTCCGCGATACTGCTCGCGTACAGCCTCCAGTACGCCTGGCTCACCCTGCTCGGCGTCGGGCGGGAGAAACGGGCGATAACTCGTCCCGTCGGACTGATCTTCTGCTGCTACTGCCTGGTGAGCTCGACAAGGATGATCGGACAGCTTGCGCTCCCGCGACTGGAAAGCGATTTTTTACACTCCGGGTACGTCGACACCCTTTTCGTCATTGCGTATCAGCTGCTCTTCGTTCTCTTCACATACAGCCTGTCGTTCATGATAAACAAGCGACTGTACCTTGACCTCCAGACGCAGGAGGAAAAATTCGCGAAGGCCTTTCACTCGTCGCCGTATGCCGTGGCGCTCTCCAGGCTTTCCGACGGCACATTGTTCGAGGTCAACGCGGGATTTGAAGATATCTCCGGCTACCGGGCCGCGGAGGTCGTTGGGAAAACAACGATCGATCTTGGCCTGTGGGCCGACGAAAACGACCGCATGGCCGTCACCGAGAAGCTTTCGCGGAACACGAGGGTAAGGGATGTAGAGATACAATTCCGGAAAAAGACCGGCGATGCCGTCATCGGACTTCTCTCCGCCGAGACCATCATGGTGGACGGCCGGCCATCACTGCTTTCCAGCATCAGCGACATCACCGAGCGGAAGAAGAGCGAGGAAAAGATACGGGCGCTCCTGGCCGAGAAGGAGCTCATCCTGGTCGAGGTCCATCATCGTGTAAAAAATAACCTCAGCGCCATTTTCAGCCTGCTCAACCTTCAGGCCTCTTCGCACGGCGATCGTGTTGCGGCGGGCGTTCTTCATGACGCCGCGAATCGCGTCAGGAGCATGATGGTACTCTACGATAAACTGTACAAGTCGGAGGATGTAACCGAAATCCCGCTCAACAGGTACCTGCCCCCGCTCGTTCACGAAATAATCGACATATTCCCCGCGAAGGCGGCGGTAAAAATCGAGACCGACGTCGGCGAAATAACGGTCGGCGCGAAGACCGCGTCCACCCTTGGCATAATAATAAACGAGCTGGTCACCAACGCGATGAAATACGCCGTGGGCGAGCGCGAGAACGCGCTTCTGCAACTTTCGGCAACCGAAAGGAACGGCGCGGTGCTCATCGAGTTCGGGGATGACGGCCCGGGGCTACCCGAATCGGTCACCATTGAAAATTCGACCGGGTTCGGTATGCAGCTTGTCGGAATGCTGGTACACCAGCTCGGGGGCTCCGTTCGCATTGAGCGGCAGGGCGGGACGAGATTCATGATCGAATTCAGGGAATAAACGGATTACCCGTCGAAGCACCCCCTCCAAAATATCTTGACAGCGTCCGGGGCGCACTCTACAATCACGCAGTTTATATGTCGCGCGCCGGGGTAAACGCCTCTCCGCGCTCCAATCGCCCGTTTCGAGGTATGATATGAATTACAGGCTGGTGCGTCAGTTCTCCATCAACGCGAGCGACAACTTCTTCAATTTTTTCTATAAGATAGTCGATTTCTTTAAAATGCTGATAGAGGTGTGGTGGGCGTTTTATGACATCTGGGAGGCGTTCTTCCTGGTATTTTTCAACCTGTTCATGTATGTTTACTATCTCGTAATATTCATAATCGACAAGCTGACGGAATCCGAGGCGTCCCTTTTCTTCTGGCGGCGCCTGCCCACCAGCGTACCGTATAAGCCCGGCAGGGTTTACATAAAGGACCTGCACAATCCGATTCCCGCATCATACGGTCGCCAGACCGCGGTGGCCGTTTCACAGGGCGTGGCAACCGCCGTTTCCACGGCGAAGGAGTCCATTGCCGCGCCGCTGACCAGCGTTCGCAAGCAGGCGGCCGGCGCGCGCGGATCCATCCTTAAAAAGTTTCTGGAGATTATTTCCTCGGTGATCGGGGCGGTATGGAGCGCGATCAGCTTTCCGTTCAGGAAAATCGGTGATGCGCTGTCGGGCAGAATGAAGCCGGTACCGCGGGAAGAGCCCGCCGGATCCAAGAGCCTGATAGACGAATATCTCAAGGAGTACGAGGAGCGCAGGAAGTCGTAGGGTTCTCCGAAAGCGCGAAATACAGTATCACCACGTTAGCCTTCTCGCTCCAGGCCGTTTCGCAATAATAACGGATGAGCGGAATCCCCCTGCCGCGCTCCTTGAACGCGGTCGTGTTAAGCGCGCACGCTTCCGGCCTGAAACCGCCGCCCTCGTCCCCGATCGCCATGCGCAGTCGTCCCGCCGTGCGCGATACCACCACGGTCACTTTCTTCGCGGGGTCCCATCCATTCCCGTGCTCCATGGCGTTGGTAACCGCCTCGTCGATAACCAGGTGCAGCTCCCGCCTGTCGATGACGGTCGACAGCCCGGCGCCGGCAATCGCCCCCACGACCGCGCCGACCGCCTCACTCCTCGTTTCCCTGGAACTCGGGAAGGATATGGAGAGCATTTCCCGCCCGCACGTGCAGGTCATTCCTTCATTACGCGTGTTCATGTCCTTCTCCGTCTTCCCGGCGCCTCGTCGTGCCGGGGAAAAGACTGAATATTCAATATAATGCGCAAATATTAATTATCAAAAAATTATTCGATGTTTAGCTGATTAAAATCGCGAAAACCGGGAGGGATTGTGCGAACCCGGCCGTTCGGCCGGGTTCGCACGGGGATGTATCGAGGTTCAGCGGCCGAGATAGGAGCGCACCCGGGCCATTATATTGTCTTTGGTAAAGCCGAAACGTCCGGCAAGCACCTGCGCCGGCGCCGAAGCGCCGAAGTGCTCGAGGGTAACATACAGCGCTCCGACGCCCGCATATCGCTCCCAGCCCATTGACAGGCCCGCCTCGATAACGGCGCGCCTGCCGACCGATGCCGGCAACACGCTCTCGCGGTAGCTTCCGGGCTGTTTTTCGAACAGCTCCCACGACGGGAACGAGACCACCCGCGCGCCGATGCCCGAGGCCTCCAGTTCCTTCGCCGCTTCGAGCGCGATGTGCACCTCCGACCCGCTCGCCAGGAGGATGATGTCGAGCGCCCGCTTCGGATCCCACAGCACGTAGGCGCCGCGGTGCAGTCCGCGCGCGCCGTCCGCCCCCCGCTCGAGAACCGGTATGTCCTGCCGGGTCAGCAGAATGGCCGTCGGTCCCGCCTCACCTGAAAGAGCCGCGAGCCACGCCTCCCTGGTCTCCTCCGCGTCAGCCGGCCGTATCACCGTAAGCCCCGGAATGGCGCGCGCGACCGCGAGATGCTCGACCGGCTGATGGGTGGGGCCATCCTCGCCAACGAAGAACGAATCATGCGTAAAAACGTAAATGGAGCGCAATCTTGAAAGAGCCGCGAGGCGCACCGGCGGCCGCATATAATCCATGAAGACGAAGAAGGTCGCGCTGTATGGGATAAAACCACCATAATAGGCGATACCGTTCTGAATCGCGCCCATGGCATGCTCGCGGATTCCGAAGTGGATGTTGCGGCCGATAGCGCCCCTGCCGGTTTCATTATAGCCCTTTACGAACGACTTGTTGCTGGGTGCGAGGTCCGCTGAACCGCCAACGATGTTCGGCAGCTCCCTGAACAGCGCCTCAAGCACCTTGCCCCCGGCGCTTCGCGTGGCGACGCTCTTGCCCGTCTCGAAAACGGGAAGCGCGCCGCGCAGGGAATCCGCGTCCACGGCGCCGAAGAACCGGTCCCAGCGCTTTTTCAGCTCGCCCTTAACTTTTTTGTCAAACATCGTTCTCCATGCATCGTATTCGGACTCGAGCTCTTTGCGCCTCATCGCGAAGATTTCATACACGCGTTCATTCACACAGAAGGTGCCGTCGGGATCGCAGCCGAGGTTCGCCTTGGTTTTCTTCACCTCGTCGTCGCCGAGCGGCGCGCCGTGCGACTCCTCGCTCCCCTCCCTGCCCGGGCTCCCTTTGGCGATGCGCGTCTTCGCGATAACGAGTGAAGGGCGGGCCTTTTCATCGCGCGCGGCGGCAAGCGCCGCTTCGATCGCGTCGCAGTCGTGCCCGTCCACCCTCTGCACATGCCAGCCGCACGCGGCGAAGCGCGCCGCGGCGTCCTCCGAGAAGGCCAGGTCGGTCGATCCTTCAATGGTTATTTCGTTCGAATCGTAGACGACGATAAGCCTGCCCAGCCCCCAGTGCCCGGCAAGCGAGGCCGCCTCGTATGAAACGCCCTCCATCAGGTCGCCGTCACCGGCAAGCGCGTAGATAAAATGATCGATGAGCGGGCCACCGGCATCGAATTCGGCGCGAAGCAGCTCCTGCGCCAGCGTCATACCGACGGCGTTCGCCACCCCCTGGCCCAGAGGACCGGTGGTCGTCTCCACGCCCGGCGTGTGGCCGAATTCGGGGTGACCCGGGGTGCGGCTTTCCCACTGGCGAAAGTTTTTCAGATCGTCCATGGAAAGATCATACCCGCAGAGATGGAGCATGGAATACAGCAGCATGGACCCGTGGCCGGCCGAAAGCACGAAGCGGTCGCGGTTCGCCCATGCTGGATCCGACGGGTTGTGCTTCAGCGCCTTCAGCCAGAGCACCGCGGCTATCTCGGCGCACCCCATCGGCATCCCCGGGTGTCCGGATTTCGCCTTCTGCACTCCGTCCATGGCCAGCGTGCGTATGGTGGTCGCGACCAGTTTCATGTCTTCTTTTGCAATCTTCATCGGGAACTCCCTCCGGGGTGGATATGGCACCGTGCGCCGGGTAAAAAACTGCACCAACGACACGTTCCGTAAAGCAGAATTTTATTTTTTGCTTGTGGGCGGCTCCCGGAAGCGCTATTATAATTTTCGGGTCGTCCCAGTGATTCCCGGAATCGCGCGGGACGATTCCCGACCACCTCCCCGGCATGCAGGTACTCTTATGAACAGTCGTTTTTTTGACAACATGTCCATAAAGAAAAAAGTTATTATCGGTATCATCATCGTGTTTCTGGCCGGGCTCCTCGTCACCAACCTGTGGTGGCGCACCCGCATCGTCAGACTGGGCGAGGCCGAGGTGGTGGACAAGGCGCGCTCGATCTGCATGATGGGCGAGTCAATGCGCGAATACATGTCGGACAACTGGGGACGGGGCGTTTTCGACCGTGAGCGCCTGATCGATGATGTGCAGGGGAAGTTCGTATACGCGGTCCCGGTCTTCTCGGCGATTAAAACCATGGAGAAGAAGGCCTCGGAGATGGGATATGTCTTCCGGGTTCCCAAGTTCCATCCCCGTAACCCCAAAAACGAGCCCGATGCCTTCGAGGCCTCCGTGCTCAAAAAGCTTTCCGGAGAAAACCTCGACGAATACTATAAAATCGATTTTTACGGTAAAGGCACCATTCGCTACTTCCGTTCCATACGACTGACGAAGGATTGCCTCATCTGCCACGGCGACCCGAAGACCTCGAAGGCGCTCTGGGGACGCGACGACGGCAGGGACCCGACCGGCGGCCCCATGGAGGGCTGGAAGGAAGGCGAGATCCACGGCGCCTTCGAGCTCATCTATGACCTTAAAAAATTCGTCTCCGAACAATTCAGGGCGATTCTACTGAGCCTTCTACTGAATGTGGTGGTGTTTGTCGCGGCGATCATCCTGATTCGCCTGATCGTCAAACGCGCGCTCGAGCCGCTGGACGGCATCGCCGATTCGCTGGCGGAGATAAACCAGGGCGCCGGCGACCTCACACGCAAGATCGACATCAGGCGCGACGACGAGGTCGGCCGCGTCGCGCGCCTGTTCAACGACTTCCTCGACGGAATGAGAACCATGATCGCCTCGGTGCGCGACTCGGCCGAGCACGTGGGAAGCTCTTCGCTGGAGATGACCAACTCCAGCCAGAACCTCGCCACCGTGGCACAGGATCAGGCGGCATCCATCGAGGAAACCAGTTCGGCGATGGAGGAGATCAAGGCCACCATCGACTCGGTATCGGAAAACGCCAGGCAACAGGCCGGTAAAGCCGATGCGACCCGAAGCTCCATGGAATATCTTGCGGGTGCGATCATAAAGATCAACGAGAGCGCGCAGGACGCGAACAAGATGGCCGAGGAAACCCACACCTACGCGCGTGACGGCGAGAGCATCCTGGGCAGCACCGTGGAAAGCATGCGCGAGATAAACGAAAGCTCGGGACGCATCACCGAGATCGTCACGATAATCGCCGACATATCGGACAAGATCAACCTGCTCTCGCTCAACGCCTCGATCGAGGCGGCACGGGCGGGCGAATACGGACGGGGGTTCGCCGTGGTCGCCGAGGAGATATCAAAGCTCGCGGACCAGACGGCCCGGAGTTCCAAGGAGATCAATTCACTGATCCAGGAAACCAGCGGCAAGGTCGATGCGGGCTCCGAGCTCGTGGAGCGGACGGCGGCGTCGCTGCGGAAGATCATCGACAACGTCAAGTCGACCGCTTCGCTGATGGAGAATATCGCCCGCTCGGCGGTCGACCTCACGACCATGAGCGAAAGCGTGAAGGGCGATGTTATCGCCGTCAACCGCATGTCCGAGGAAATATCCGTGATGATGGAGGAACAGAGCATTTCGAGCAACGAGATCATCCGCGCGATAGACCAGATCAACAACGTCACCCAGTCGGTGGCGAGCGGCTCGGAGGAACTGGCCGCGGCCTCGGAGGAGCTGTCGAGCCAGGCGGATATCTTGCGCGATATCGTGAAGCGGTTCAGGCTGGAATAGGAACACCCGGAGAGTATACGCAAAACGCGGGCTTCCATCGATGCCCGCGTTTTTACTGGCCTCAGACGGTCTTCATCTGCTTGATGGTTTCGGTGAACCAGAGGGCCTTCATGGCGTCCCCCTCCAGCTTCAGCTTACCTTCAGTCAATGCCTTCATCTTGACTTCCTGGTCCTCCGACTTCATGATCGAGAACCCGGTGGCGGCGTCACTCCACACAAGCGAAACGTCCGCCGCGGCGGCGATCCCGCCCGTCGAGCTTATCGCCCCGCCCTTGAGGGTGTAATACCGCCCTCTTCCGCCGTCGGCCGTTTTTATCTGCACGGTCATGTCCTGTTCGGCGAGCCTTGTTCTGAACGACGCGCTCTTTTTGGCCGCGGACCTGAGTTTGAGTCCGAGCGCCCAGAGCAACAGTGAAAACTTCATTGGCAGACCTCCGGAATTTCCTGAAATGATGGATTGCGGATCAGACGCATTCAATTATTCAACATCTTATTACTAGATATAAATATCAGTATATTAAAATCCATACTATTTTGTGCACCGATCATAAAAATTTCAGCTTGTGGCATGACGGGAGCGCCGGGATGCCGCACGATGCCCGAATCCGCACCCGGGTCGATGACCTGACCCGCCGGATACGGCGACGTCCGGTTTTATGATTGCATTTTCATCCCCTCCGGGGCAGGAAACATCATGACCATGCACCGAGAGGCCTCATGCTCCGCAAACTGAAACACGCAATACGCGCATATTTCTCCGTGCTCAACATGTCGCCGGTCGCCTCGCGCATCGCCGAACGGCTGGAAACCGATCCGCGCCGTGATCGCGAGACACCGCGCTGGATACACGCGATGCTGTTTGTCATCACCTGCGCCACGACCACCCTCGCCGGGGCGCAGGCGCGCCCCACGCTCATCGAAAGCATACTGAGCGGCCTTCCCTTTTCCATCACCATCATGACCATCCTCACCGCGCACGAGATGGGGCATTACCTCGCGGCCCGCCGTTTCGGCGTGAGGGCGACACTTCCCTATTTCATCCCGTTCCCGACGATGATCGGCACCATGGGCGCGGTCATCAAGATCAAGTCGCCCATCCTCGAGAGGCGAGCCCTGCTGTATATCGGGGCCATGGGCCCGCTCGTCGGGTTCATACTGAGCCTGGGGGCCGTTATCGCCGGGCTCTACGTGTCGACCATCGCACCGCTCCCCGAGGCCGGAAAGGGTGAGGTGATGATCTTCGGTGATTCTCTCCTGTTCCGGGCTCTCTCACGGCTCATCCACGGAGAGATCCCGGCCGGATACGATATCTACCTTTCACCTTACGCCTGGGCCGGGTGGATCGGATTCCTCGTCACCAGCCTCAACCTCATGCCGCTGGGGCAGCTGGACGGCAGCCATATCCTCTACGCTCTGATCGGACGGGGACAGCTTTACTTCGGCTGGGCGGTCTTCGCGGGACTCGTCGCCCTGGCCTTTGTATGGCCCGGCTGGATCGTATGGGTGCTCATGGCGCTCTTCTTTCTCATGATAGGGCATCCTCCCCTTCCCGAGAGCACACCGCTCAACGGGACAGAGCGCCTGATAGGATGGTGCTGTGTGGCGATTTTTTTCCTCACTTTCATACCGGTGCCCGTGGACATCCTTTGATTCTACCCCTTTTGTCCGGTTAAAAGATTGACAGACGCCCGCGGATGTGCACATCTCCAGTGTCACACCCCGTGCGGACTCGGCGCACGGGACGATCGAACCCGCCAGGAGGGAAAATGAAGACAGGATCGCTTACAACACTGATATGCGTATCGCTCGCCGGGCTGCTGCTGGTTGCGGGCGCGCTCAATGCCCAGGGGAAATCCGATGTCGCGCCCGGGCAGCTGCTCGCGGACATGATGAGCGACGAACAGATGACGGCGCTGCAGGCGCTGGCGAAGGTGAGGGATGGTGAGCTCAACAAAGACAAGGCAAAGTATGAAACGGCGAAGAACAATCTCATCGCGCTCATAAAAAATCCGAAGAAGGATTATACCATTCGCGCCCTGGCCGCCGAGGTTACGGCCTACCACCAGGTAAAGAAGGCGCTTCCGACACTCAAGGCGACCGTTAAAACCGAAACGAATCCAATGCTCAAGTACGCCTTCCAGAACTCGATCGACAGGCTGGAGGGAAAGGTCTCCGGCGAGGTGTACAGCGAGAGACCGGCGTATTCCGGCACGCCGCAGTACTACGGCACCCCGGGTTATGCGGGAACCCCCGGCTACCATGGCACCCCCGGGTATTACGGTACGCCCGGTTACATGGGGACGCCGCGATACTAGGATACACCCGCCGCCGGGGCCCGCGGATACGGGGCGTCACTCCTTCCCGGCCGACGCCCCGGGGACACTCCCGGAATGGGAGAGCAGGTAACACATGAGATAGTCCTCGAGCGTCCGCTTGGGACCTTCAAGGCGGGCGCGGGAGCGGAAACGGGCATTGATCTTCCGATCCCGGAACGAGCGGTAAAGCTGGCGCGGATCGTCGCCGGTATAACGGTACAGGGGGCTCTTCGGCCCCTTGTGCTTCAAAGCCTCCTCTCTGCTTACCGCGTTTTTACCGCACTGTTCCATCTCCCCGCGAAGCGCGAGAATCTCCTCGTGGCTCATGCCGAAGATGAATTCCTCGAGTGAGTGCACTTCGTCCTCGCCGATCTCATCGCTCTGCAGGAAGTCGAACCAGGCCGGTTCGATATAACCCGAGATGGTGAAAAGCTCCGAGAATCCCAGCATGGTCCCGAAATTCGGAAGGAGCTTTTCGCGAGCGCTCCATACCCCCTGCAGAATCGGCGCGAACTCCCTTACCCCCGAATCCAGCCGGTATTCCCAGGTTCGCGCGAGGAGATAGGCCGCGTTTGAACGCAGAAGTTCCGGCGAAGCCGCGTTTTCGATTATCGAGATATACACCTCCTCCGCCATGATCGTGAAGACGTTATGCGCTATAAGATGAAGCACTTTGTCCTCGAGTGGTGACAGGTCGGCGACGTCGCGCACGATGTAGCGCAACATGTTCAGGAAGTTGATCTTTGCGATAGAGTAGCTGCGTCCGAGCACGGCCTTGGTGGGGATGTGGAGGATCATGTCGGGAATATCATCGCGGCAGAGCGTCTCGACAAGGCTCTCAACCGAGCGCGACGAGGTTCCAAGCCGGTGCGCCGCGAGTATGGATGGATAGAAGGAAATGGAACGCCCCAGCTGTTCGAGAGCCATACGGTTGTTGCCGACGGCCTCGATCTCCGCGGTCATACCTCGCGATGAGAGGTTCTCGGTCACCGCGGCGATGATCCCGAGCTCCTCATCGCTGAAAAGGACGATGTCTTTCGATTCCGGGTGTTCCCTGTTCATATTCCGCGCCGGCTCATCCCCACGCCACGAGGCTATCATGAAAACGCGGTGCGTACAAGCAAAAATAAGCGGGAGTTTCAGAGGGGAAGACGCATGCGGAGGATTTCGCGTCCCTCGTAGCCGCCGGCGGGAACGAAGAAATCCCTCAGGGCCGAAGGGGTGAAGGCGAACACCTCATCGGTCAGATAAAAATTCCCGGGACGGGCGAATTTCTGCCCGAGATGGAATATCGAATTGAGTGAATCGGCGACAAGCATGCCCGTTTCACCCTTGACGCGATAAACGGTATTACCGATGTGCAGCACGATACGATACGACACCATGGCGTTGAATCCCGACTCCTCAATGCTGAAAACCTTTCGCCCGAGTATCATCTTGAAGCACGAGAGGACCGCTTCACAGCGCCGGCCGTCGAACGGAAACAGCACGATCGCCCCGTAGTCGGTCCACATCCACACCCTGCCGCCGGCCGGGGATATGCTCCGCTCCACGTGCCGGAGAAAGGGCTCTATGGGATTACTGAGGTTCGCGTCGCCGAAAACTTTCTTCGACTCCTTCAGGTTGTCGAGCTCGATGAACATGAAGCAGAAGGTATATTCCTGGCCCGGCCGGATCTCCTTCCAGTCCCTGCCCGAGGGTTTGTAGGTCGTCCGCGAACCGGCACCTTCGGGCCCGGTTTCGGGGGCATCGCTCTTTCTGAAACCGGCCGCGCGGCGGACACGCTTTTCAGTCAATCCGTCCCGCAGCGTCTCTCTGCAGACATAATCGCAGGCACCTCCATGAAAGAGCGCGCCCGCGTCCCTTATCGCGTTTTTCGGATCGATCACCGCATAGCGCAGGCCGTTGTTCCCCGAAAGCATGCGAAGCGCCTTTCTCAGGGCGACATCGTCCATCCGCGAAATATCCAGGTACACCAGCGAATCCGGAGCGAGGCCTCCCAGTCCCTTTCTCAACTCTCCGATCTTCATGAATGAGACATCACACTTCCCCTTTCTGGAGAGCCCGCTGAAGGCCTCGATCACCGACCTGGTTTCCGAAAATACAATAATCTCCACTACTCCTCCCAGCGCAGCTCGTATCCGTGCAGAATGCTCCTGTCGCTTGCCGGCAGCGGATAGAGCATTTCCTGAAGCAGGGGATCGAGCGCAAGGTAGACCACGTTGCTCACGGTGACGGTATTGGGCCTGGTGTGTTCGGCCTCTATCTCGAGGGTCCGGTTTATCGTGTCGCTTACGATATCTTCGGTATTATGCCGGAATTCGCACGGCCCGCCGTGAACGGCAAGGCGCACACAGAGCGGTGATTTGAGCCGGCATTCGAGGCGGTTATACAGAAACAGATCGTGAAGAATGTCTATGGCCGAGAGCGTGGCCGCGTTGAATTTTTTGGCGAAGTAAAAGGCAACCAGGCCTCCGTCGCCCTCCCAGTTCCACAGCCGGCCCTCCCGCCGCTCGATTGAACGCTGCACGATGCCGCGCAGGTCGCCGTAAGTCGCCTTTATCGTCTCCTCGGGATATTCCCGGACCAGCGCGGTATTTCCCACTATATCGAGAGAGAGAAAGGTGAATACGTACTCCTGCCCTTCCACGAGGATGCCCCAGTTCCTGGTCCTGCGAATGCGGGAATCCTCGACGAAGGTGTGGAACTCCCGGTCGAAGACGAAGCCGGCACCGTGGATTTCGGCCATTATCTCCCGCATATGGGGAATAACGTACCGCCGGCCCATGAGCCCCTCCGTATGCATCACCACGAGGAGCGCGGCGAACTGAAGAACGAGGCGGTTATCGCGTATATCGCTTATGATCTGGCGCGCCGCGTCGCGGTTGGGAACCGACATGTTCTCCGGAAAACCGGTCCTTTCCTGCAGATTGTAATAAGGGATGAAGCGCTGGACGAGCATTACCATCATATCGACCGACATCGATTCGACCAGCGCCTGTGTCAGGAGGTCACGCAAACGAACGTTAATCCTCATGTGGCCTTGTTCACGTAGAATTTCCGCCGCTCCCGATTGATCGCCCCATCGGAAGCCGGTGCAATTAAAACAGGCGTTTGCGGCAAATGCAACAAAAAACAACCCCGGCGGTGTTTTTTTCCCGTTCAGCCCGCTTTTCCTTTAAAAACGAAAAGCTAACTTCTTGACATACAACACATGGGGAATAATTTAGATCATAATCTCATACTCGAGCAGAGGGGCACATCATCATGGGATCAACGATCAAGACTCCGCCGGCGGTCAAACGCCTCCGTTTCGTCACGGCAACCACCCTTTTCGACGGGCATGACGCGTCCATCAATATCTTCAGACGGCTGCTGCAGGGAGCGGGCGCGGAGGTGATCCACCTGGCGCACAACCGATCGGCGGACGAGATCGTACGCACCGCCATACAGGAAGAGGCGCACGCCATCGCCGCCAGCTCCTACCAGGGCGGCCATATGGAATTTTTCAAATACATGCGGGACCTCCTCGTGCAGAACGGCTCCGGCCACGTGCGGATATTCGGCGGCGGCGGCGGGGTGATAACGCCCGAGGAGATACACGAGCTCGAGGAATACGGCATCACGCGCATATATTCGCCCGAGGACGGCCAGAAGCTGGGACTCGAGGGTATAATCGCGGACATGATGGAGCGGGCGGCCCGTGCCGAGCTCCCGCCGCTTTCCGATGACTGGCAGGCACGCCTGAAGAACAACGACAACCTCGTCATCGCCCGCCTGCTCTCGCTCGCGGAATCCGGTCGGAAGGACGAACTTCCGGCTTCGCTGTTCGCATCAGGACCGGGAGGCACGCCGGTCATCGGCGTAACCGGAACCGGCGGCTCGGGCAAAAGCACGCTCGAGGACGAGTTCATCCGGCGTTTTCTCGACCTCTATCCCGCGAAGAACATCGCGCTCCTCGCGGTCGACCCTTCGAAGAAGAAAACCGGTGGCGCGCTCCTCGGCGACAGGATCAGGATGAACGCGATCCAGTTCGACCGCGTCTACATGCGCTCCATCGCCACACGGAAATCCGAGGGTAGTCTTCCATCAGGTCTGCAGGACATGATTTCGGTGCTGAGGGCCGCGGCCTTCGACCTGATCATCATCGAAACTCCGGGCATCGGCCAGGGCGATGCCGGAATCTCGTCCCACTCCGACCTGTCCATTTACGTGATGACATCCGATTACGGGGCCCCCTCCCAGCTCGAAAAAATCGACATGCTCGATTACGCGGACATCATCGTAATCAATAAATTTGATCACCGCAACTCCCCCGACGCGCTGCGCGACGTCCGCAAGCAGTATCGGCGCGCGCGAAACGATTTTTCGACGCCCGACGGGGCGCTCCCCGTTTACGGTACCATGGCCAGCAACTATTACGACCGCGGGCTCGATGTTTTCTTCGCCGCGGTGGTGGATCGCCTGCGCGAAAAAGGCCTGGCGGACTGGCCGCCCGCGCCGAGTGAGCGGCATACCGTCGGGGGATCCGCCTCCCACGGCATAATCCCGGCGGAACGGTTCAACTATCTCTCGGAGATATCCGCGACCATACGGCGTTATCACGAGCGGACCGACGAGGCCGCCGCCCACATGCGCGGGCTCGACGCCGCCGATTTGCTCAGCGCCTCGACCGACCCACAGACGCGGAAAGCGGGCGAGCGGCTCGCCGTGGATTCCGCGGCGAAGCTCGACACCGAAATCGCCCCCCTGCTCGCACAATGGGATGAGACCCGACAGGCCTACGAGCAGGACAGCCTTTCGGTCAAAATACGCGACAGGGAGCTGAGCACCCCCCTCGCGGTGGAATCCCTGTCCGGGCTCAGGATTCCGCTTGTAGCGCTGCCGCGCTACGACTCACGCGCCGACCTCCTGAAATGGTTGAGGCGTGAGAACCTGCCGGGTCATTTCCCCTTCACCGCCGGGGTG